>NZ_LVYZ01000066.1:0-201004 GCF_001909095.1 Paenibacillus sp. P46E | reverse complement strand
AGTTTGAACGTCTGGATAAATGGATGCGAATGAGGGTGCGAGCCTTTATGCGCAAAAAGAAATCTACGGTGTCAAATCGGCTGATTCCAATTAAAGCATTGGAATCAGCCGGAATGGTCTTTCTAACAAGTTTACTCACCACACGTTCCTAATTCAGGAGTGAAATAGGCAATCCGGCGACGGATGAAGGAAACTCACTCCTGAAGATGGGGAACTGACGAAGGAAAGCCGTGTGCGGGAAATCTGCATGCACGGTTTGACGGGGAGTCCGAGGGAGTAATCCCTCGTCTTACCCTACTTCCTGCCGCCTCCCAACCCCACAATTTTTTCGGTTTTCTGGGTTTGGGAACTGTGGTGATGAAGACGCGGAGTGGAAATTTGGAACTGTAGGAGCGGTAGCGGCCGCCTTTGTCTGCGGATTTCCACCGCGAACAGCGGTATAAATCAAGAAATCTGCAGACAAGAGCGGCCGGAAGTCCAAATCTTCCACGGAGTGACTCCCCTCCACCTCTCCCACCTCCAAACCGGAAAAATTGCATATAAATGAACATCATTTCCTTTGAAATAAACCTGTGTAAGCGCTTATCTGTTTGATATATTATTGAAACTGGAGGTGTATCCAGATGTTGTCTGCTTTTATCAAGCCAATCGTCAGGCTTAACGTCAAGCAGCAGCTCATCCTGCTGTTTCTAATTATGATCTCGCCCATCCTGATCCTTAACAGCTACGGTAATTACAAGGCTGAGGAAATCCTGAAGCGTCATGTGACCAATGCTTATGTGGAGCTGAACAAACAGAATTTTGCGATTATTAACAGAGACATAGATACGGTGAACAAAATCACCACCACGATCATCCAGAATCCGATTCTGCAGCGGCTGCATGTGAGCGGCGATGAACCAGTACTGGATCGGGTGGAGCGCTATGAAACGATAGAAAAGCTGCTTGGCAGCTATTCGCAGGGAGCTGAGCGCGGCGATGGAATCTATTACTCGTTGTACGTGTATGACCCCGATAATTATTATTTTTTTGCCCCTAATTTTCCACAGGTGAAGAAGGCGGGGGTTTATTTTTTCTCCAAGGGAGAGAAGCCATACTGGTTTGACCAGGTGGTCCAGCAGAAGGGCCGGGGTTATTTGATGTTCACGGAGAAGCTGAGTCCGCAGGCAGAGAATCTGAAGACGCTAACTTACGTCCGTGCGGTCAATAACATTTACAGGGGGGCGGGTACCGTCGGTGTGCTGGTTGTGACTAAGATGGAATCCAAAATCGGAGAGTCCCTCAAATCCATTTCGCTGCCTGAAGGTGAAATCTATTTAACCGATATGAACAACCGCGTGCTGGCTTCTACCACCAATGCCACAGGGGAAGTTATCGGCCTGCCGGAAGGGGCTGATCCCGGTGATCCCGAAGGAACAGAGGATATGATCACGGATGACTTTATCTATGTGGTGAACAACAATCATGCCTTCGCCCAGAAGCTGATCTACAAGGTTCCGGTACAAGCGCTGCTCCAGCAGCAGAAGGAAATGAAGCGGGTGATTCAATACATAACGGTTGCCTACGCGCTCTTTGGATTGATTATCATCACTTATTTCTGGCGCTCTCTAATGACTCCTCTTCAGAAGCTGGCTTTTTTTGTGCGCAAATATGAGCCGGGCAACCGTGTACCGGAGACGCCGCAAAGAGGGACAAATGATGAAGTCAGTGTGCTTATCGATTCCACCTATGATATGGCCCGCAGGCTGAACAGTCTTATCATGTACAAATACCAGATGGAGCTGAAGCAGAAGGAATCGCAACTGCAGCTGCTATATCAGCAGATCAATCCGCATTTGCTGTATAACACCCTGGAGAGCATCTATTGGAAAAGCTCGCTGGAAGGCAATGTGGAATCCGCGGAAATGATCAAGGAGCTGTCCAAGCTAATGAAGATCAGCTTAAGCCGGGGCCGGGAACTGATTACGCTGGAAGAGGAACTGGAGCATGCCAGCGCCTACATCAAGCTGCAACAGCACCGGTATGATTATGTGTTTACCGTTATTTGGAACATTGCCCCGGAGACCAAGGTCAATCTCATTCCCAAGATCACCCTTCAGCCTCTCATCGAAAATGCGATCATCCACGGAGTCAAAAATATGGATGAGGACGGGGAGATCATCATCACCTCGATTCTTCAAGAGGATACCATTGTAATTACTATAGAAGATAATGGTTACAAACAGGTGGATTACAAGGCCATTGAGCAGGTGCTGAATGATGAGAGCCCCCATCCGGAGAGCGGTTATGGCATCCGTAACATCAATCAGCGTGTGCATCTGCATTTTGGCCCGCATTATGGGATCAGCTATGCGCCTCGCAAGTGTGGAGGGACCGTCGTAACGGTTAAACTTCCGAAGTCGGAGAATCAAGAATGAAAGGTGGCCTACTATATGTTCAATATTCTGGTTGTAGACGATGAACCGCTGATTTGCAAAGGGCTCAGCAGTCTGCTGGCCTCCTCGGGGCTGGAGATCGATCGTATTTATACCGCGAACAGCGGTTTTGAAGCGCTGGACTGTATCCGCATGGAGGAGGTGGATCTGCTGGTGACCGATATCCAGATGGGAGCGATGAGCGGAATTGAGCTGATGCAACATGCGAAGCTGGCCAAACCGTGGGTGCAGACGATCATCATTTCTGCGCATGAGACATTTCAATATGCTCAGATGGCTGTCCGCCTGGGGGCGAAGGATTATTTGATCAAGCCGCTGAACAGCGAACATTTTCTGGATTCCGTTCGGAGTGTGCTGCTCAAAATGGATAAGCCTTCGCCGGAACTTGCGACCTTCATGGCCGGAATCGGGGAAAGCTTTCGTCTGGAGGAGCCGCTGCCCGAATACAGTAAGCTGCTGAATACGCTGATTCAAGACCCGAGCTCAGCACTAGGCGATGAGGAGAGGCTGCGGAAGCTGGATGAACTGAAGCTGCGGGGTCCTTTTTTCTCCGTGATCAAGATTAAGCTGCCACTGCCTGAGGAGAATAAGGTGCAGCAGTACACCTCCCGCGACCAGGAGCTACTGCGTTATGGAGCGCTTAATATTGCCAAGGAGCTGCTTGATCAGGAGTGGAGCACCGTAGCCTTTTATTCTCCTGAGGAAGAGATCACCGTCATTATCCAGTGGGATGAGAAAAATTATGAGGAGTCGGCAACAGGTCAGATCAACCGGTTGGATGTGCTTGGGCGCAGTCTGCATTTGAACATCCACAAGTATCTGCACCTGAACGCCGTGATCGGCATCAGTCAGATCCTCAAAGGCCTGTCATTTATGGATGTGCTGAACCGTCAGGCCGCAAAGGCTATTCAGTGGAACAAGGAACACTCGGATCATTATGTATTTTATTATGGAGATTTCAATTGGAGCAGCTATGCCGCCGATCCGTCACCCGAGGATATCTATACCCACAGTAACCTGATTGTGCAGAAAGCCAAGGCGTATATCGACGAGAATTATGCCCAGAAAGGCTTAACGATCCATGAGGTGGCCAAAAAAAACCACGTAAGCCCCAACTACCTAAGCTATCTGTTCAAAAAAAACACAGGCCATAACCTATGGGAATATGTGATCAAGCTGCGGATGGAGGAGAGCCGGGAGATGATTTTGCGTACGGATTTGCGCCGTTACGAGATCGCGGAGCGGGTCGGGTATGAATCGCCGGAGCATTTCAGCAAGATTTTCAAAAAATATTACGGTGTCAGTCCCAGCGAGCTGAAGAAGTAAGAACGCTTACGATTGCGGTAGATATAGACATGTTCAGTCCCCGGCTCCTTTCCTACAATTAATGCAGACAGTACTTGATGAAGTGCTGACAGACGAAAGGAATGAGGGAGCCAGATGAACCAAACCGCTGCAATCCGCGAGACGATACCGGTGAAGCCTGAGCGTAAACCGTACAAACAGAACCGGTGGAAAAAAAACTTTTGGGGATATATGTTTCTTGTGCCCGCCATTGTTATTTTTATTTTGTTCATGTGGGTTCCCATATTTAAAGGTTTTATGTACAGCTTCTATACCGTGGACTTCGTGAAGGGCAATACCTTTGTGGGTCTCGACAATTATTCCAGAGTGCTTTCGGACCCGGATGTACGGATTGCCGTGAAGAACACCCTCTATTACATGGTGCTCTGTCTCGTGATCGGTTTTTGGGTACCGATTGCTTTTGCAGTCGCTATTTCTGAGTTGCGGAAGTTCGGCGGCATGGTGCGCGTGGCTGCTTATCTGCCATTTGTATTGCCGGCTGTAGTACTGTATGGCCTGTGGAGATGGCTGTATGATCCGGTCGGTCCGATTAACGCTTTGCTGGGCACGATGGGAGCAGATCCAATCCCGTTTCTGACGGACAGCAGGTGGTCCATGATCTCGCTTGTCTTTATGGAAACCTGGCAGCAATTCGGGTCGGGGATGCTGATCTATCTGGCAGCTGTGCTTAGTATTCCGCGTGACTGGTACGAAGCCGCTGAAATTGACGGCGCTGGCGTGTGGGCCCGCATTCGCCATATTACGTTGCCGTCTTTGCGTAACCTCATTGTTCTGATGCTGATTCTGCAGATTATTGCCACCTCACAGGGATACCAGTCGCAGCTCGCTTTGCTTGATGGAGGGCCGAACAATACGACACTGACCTATGCGCTGCTGATTGTGAAGTATGCTTTTACCCGGCTCGATTATGGAACAGCGACGGCGCTGGGTATGCTGATGTTTGTGGTCCTGGGCGGTTTGGGGATTCTGCAGTTCAGACTGAACAAGGAGGACAACTAGCATGAAGAGCACTGACAGAGGCATTCTTTCCGAACATGATTTGAAAAAAACAAGCAATAAGTTCGTCTACGGGATTATGGTCTTCTTCATCCTGGTCATGGTCGTCACCATGCTCTATCCGATCCTGATGACGATGTTCAATGGACTCAAATCCAACGCTGAGGTCAATTCATTCCCGCCGCATTTTTTTCCGCAGGAGTGGCATTTCAGCAATTTGAAGGATGCGCTGAATTATATTGATCTGCTGATGTTCCTCAGGAACACATTGTATATTTTCGTGGGGAATATGGTCGTGACGCTGATTGTGCTCGGGCTGGCGTCCTTCAGCATTTCGCGGATGAACGTGCCGTACCGCAAGGTCTTTTATTTCTTCTTCCTGATGACTTTGTTTATCCCGGCGACCAGTTACATGATTCCGAACTTTGTGAATCTCAAGGAGCTTGGACTGCTGAACCAATATGCGGCGTTTTGGCTGCCAGCGGGGGCTAACACGTTCTACTTCCTGCTCCTGAAGAACTTTTTTGACGGGATTCATCCGGAGATATTTGAAGCTGCACGGATAGACGGGGCCTCGGAGCCCCGCAGCTTTTTTTCGATTGCGGTCCCCCTGTCCATACCCATATTTGCCACACTGGCGATCTTCATCTTCTCTACCGCCTGGAATGACTGGTTCTGGCCATCTCTTGTTATGCACACTGAGGATAAATACACACTAGCCACAGCGATCTATAAATATGTTATCGCCGTCAAGGCGCTCAATACCAATATCAAGTTCGCAATTCTTTTTCTGGTCTCGCTGCCGCCGATTCTCGTGTTCCTGGTGTTTCAGAAATTCATTATGCGAGGTGTGTCTTTGTCGGCAGTCAAGGGGTAGGAGAGGATGGGACCAGAGCGGCTTAGATCGTAAACCTGCACCTGAAAAGAATATAAATACACCTCGTTTGGAAAGGGTTTCTCTTTTAAGATGAATCTGTAAGCTAATTATGAATGGAAAAGGGGAGTTTCAATGCGTAAATTTTCCAGCGTCCTGGCTTGTCTGCTTGTGACAGGATCGTTGTTATCTGCCTGCGGCGGCAATAATAACAACAATAGCGCCAAGGGAACCAATGGTGGAGAAGCATCACCAGCGGCAACTGACAAAGCCGCAGACAACAGCAGCGCAGCTACCAACGCACCAGCAGATGATATCACCCAGCGCAAAGTCACCATTAAGATCCACTATCCTACACCGGACCTGACAGAGGTACGGGCCCAGGAGGATGACAAGATCAAGAGGTTCCAGGCGGAATATCCGAATGTAGAGATCGTTAAAGACGACTGGCAGTACAACGTTAGCGAAATCGGGGTGAAAATGGCTGCGAACGAAGCCCCGACCTTTTTCAATACGTATGCGACAGAAGCGAAATTCCTGGTTGAAAAAGGCTGGGTTGCAGACATAACCGATCTCTGGAATAAATACGAATACAAGGATCAGATCAATCCCGTACTGCAGAACCAGTTCATTATAGACGGCAAAGTCTACGGCATCACCCAGAAAGGCTATGTTACCACTACGATGATCAATAAGAAGATGCTTGATGACAAGGGCGTGGCTGTTCCGGCCATGGACTGGACATGGGATGACATGCTGAATACCGCCAAAGGAGTGGCAGACCCCAAAAAAGGCATCTCTGGTATTGCTCCAATGGGTAAAGGTAATGAAGCAGGCTGGAACTGGACCAACTTCCTGTTCGAAGCCGGCGGAGAAATCCAGAAGATTGACAGTGGCAAGGTGGTAGCTACTTTTAACTCTGATGCGGGTGTGAAGGCGCTGGACTTCTATAAGAAGCTGAGATGGGAAGTAAATGCTATTCCTCAAGACTGGGCACTGGGCTGGGGTGACGCCGTTGGCGCATTTCAGCAGGGGCGCACAGCGATGGTTATGGCCGGTTCGGATGGTGTGATTGAGCAAGCCCTGAATCAAGGTGGTCTGAAACCGGAGGATGTACTTACTTATCCAATGCCTGCTGCGGAAAAGGGCGGCAAGCACACGGGGGTGCTCGGCGGCGACTATCTGGTCATCAACCCGAACGCTAGCAAAGATGAGCAGGAGATGGCTTTCCGCTACATTACTTTTGATTACTTCTCTGACAAAGGCCTTGAAGCACTGGATGCCATTCTGCAGCAACGCAAAGCTGACGGCAAATACTTTATTCCGCCGCTTCTGGACTACTATGCCGCCGATTCTGATTTTGGCAAAAAAACCAAAGCAGTCTATGACAAGTACGATATTGTCTATCAATATAACCCGGATATTATGGCACTGCTGGATGGAAAGCCTGAAGCGCAATATAATACGCAGGACTATTATGCAACCATGTCCAATGTGATCCAGGAACTCTTCTCCAAAAAAGGCACAGACTCCAAAACCCAGCTTGACGCTGCAGCCAAGACCGTACAGCAGAAATTCTTTGATACGATTAAGGTAGAGTAGCGCAGGGGAAAAGGGCGAATATATGTAAATAGTACTATCTCTAAAAGGCCGGGAGACTTTCCGGTCCTTTTTGCTATTTTAATAGAGGCAAAGTACAGAAAAGCTGTTTTAAAGTGAAATATGTCAAATGAAAAAATTCACGTTCGCATAAACGACAAAAATTAAGCTGAATTTAAACATAAAATGGGAAATAATCCTGAATGTGATCGAATGAAAGCGCTTTGAAAACAAATCAAAAAAAACTTTATACTTTGTGAAAGATTTCACTATACAACCCGTGGGAGAATGTGATAAGATAAGTGTGTAGAGAAAAACAACCTAAAAATTGACAGGAGGACGAGGGAGATGGCAGTTAAGAACGAAGTCGCCGCCCAAGTGAAACAAACCACCGCTGAAGAGTATATTCAGACTTTGGTGGATAAAGCAAAGAAAGCTCAAGAAGCTTATATGGAGCTGGATCAAGAGCAGGTTAACACAATCGTTCATGCAATGGCGTTGGCAGGACTCGACAAGCATATGTACTTGGCAAAGCTGGCTGTAGAAGAAACAGGCCGCGGCGTATATGAAGACAAAATCACGAAGAACATCTTCGCAACAGAATATATCTGGCACGGCATTAAGTATGACAAAACAGTAGGTGTAGTAGAAGACAATCAATACGAAAGTTTCCAGAAGATTGCTGAACCAGTCGGGATCGTTATGGGGATCACACCGGTAACTAACCCAACATCCACTACGATGTTCAAAGCATTGATCGCTGCTAAGACACGTAACCCTATTATATTCGGTTTCCATCCATCTGCGCAAGAGTGTAGCGCCGCAGCAGCCAAAATTCTCCATGACGCAGCTGTAAAAGCTGGTGCTCCTGAGAACTGCATTCAGTGGATCGAGCTTCCTACAATGGACAAAACAAACGCACTGATGAACAATCCAGACGTAGCGCTGATCCTGGCAACAGGCGGTTCCGCAATGGTAAAAGCAGCTTACAGCTGTGGTAAACCAGCTCTTGGCGTAGGTCCTGGTAACGTACCTGCCTTCATTGAAAAGAGTGCAGATATCGATCAGGCAGTAACCGACCTTATCCTTTCCAAAACATTCGACAATGGTATGATCTGCGCTTCCGAGCAAGCAGTTATCATTGAAGAAGCAATCTTTGACCAAGTGAAGAAGAAAATGATCGCTAACGGCTGCTACTTTGTAAATAAAGAAGAAGCTGCCAAGTTGACAAGCGGCGCTATGAACGTAGAAAAATGCGCAGTAAACCCTGCAATTGTAGGTCAATCCGCAGTGAAAATTGCTGAAATGTGCGGAATTCAAGTTCCTGCCGGCACGAAGATTCTGGTAGCTGAGCTTGAAGGCGTAGGCACCAAATATCCGCTGTCCGCTGAAAAATTGAGCCCGGTTCTTGCTTGCTACAAAGTTAAAAACGCAGACCAGGGTATCGAACGCGCAGCACAGATTGTTGAATTTGGCGGTATGGGCCACAGCTCGGCCATCCACTCCAACAACGAAGAAGTGATCATGAAGTTCTCGCACCGTCTGCAAACAGGACGTATTCTCGTCAATTCACCTTCCACACATGGCGCAATCGGCGATATCTACAATACGAATATCCCTTCACTGACTCTGGGCTGCGGATCTTACGGCCGCAACTCTGTATCGCAGAACGTAACTGCCATCAATCTGATCAACGTGAAAAGGGTGAACCGTCGTACCGTGAATATGCAATGGTTTAAAGTACCTGACAAAATTTACTTCGAAAAGGGATCCACTCAATACCTGGCTAAAATGCCTGACATCACACGGGTAGCTATCATCACTGACCCAATGATGGTTAAACTGGGCTATGTAGAAAGAGTTGAGCACTACCTGCGTCAACGCCAGACTCCAGTAGCGATCGAAGTGTTCTCTGAAGTTGAACCGGATCCATCGACTACTACTGTAGAAAAAGGTACTGCAATGATGAACAGATTCCAACCGGACTGCATCATCGCACTCGGCGGCGGTTCCCCTATGGATGCTGCCAAAGGCATGTGGTTGTTCTACGAACACCCAGACGCTGACTTTAACGGCCTGAAACAGAAGTTCATGGATATCCGCAAACGTGTATACAAATTCCCTAAGCTTGGAAACAAAGCGAAATTCGTAGCGATTCCAACTACTTCGGGTACAGGTTCGGAAGTAACATCTTTCGCGGTTATTACTGACAAAACTACTGCCAACAACACTAAATACCCATTGGCTGATTATGAGCTGACTCCAGACGTAGCTATCATCGATCCTGAATTTGTATACAGCTTGCCAAAAACAGCTGTAGCTGATACAGGTATGGACGTATTGACTCATGCCATCGAAGCTTACGTTTCCGTAATGGCAAGTGACTACTCGGATGGTCTGGCTATCAAAGCTATCCAATTGGTGTTCCAATACCTTGAAAAATCGGCATTGCAAGGCGACAAACTTGCCCGCGAAAAAATGCATAACGCATCTACGCTGGCTGGTATGGCATTTGCCAACGCATTCCTGGGTATCAACCACAGCTTGGCGCACAAATGGGGCGGACAGTATCACACCGCTCACGGCCGCACCAATGCGATTCTGATGCCGCACGTAATCCGCTACAACGCTAAAAAACCTACAAAGTTCGCTTCGTTCCCTAAATATTCTCACTTTGTAGCTGACGAACGTTATGCTGAAATCGCACGGATTCTGGGATTGCCAGCACGCACTACTGAAGAAGGTGTAACAAGCCTGATCAACGCGATCCGCGACATGAACAAAAAACTCGGCATTGAAGAGTCGTTCCAAGCACTTGGTTTCGATCCTAAGGATTTCGAATCCCGTGTAGACTACTTGGCTGACCGTGCATTTGAAGACCAATGCACAACTGCCAACCCTAAGCTGCCACTGGTTTCTGAACTTGCTGATGTATACCGGAATGCTTTCTACGGCAGATTCGATAACTAATTAACGGTTGTTTAGCAAAAAATGAGTTTATAGGTTAATATGGGACTGGATGGAAGTGACAAATATCACCGGAAGAGTGATATTTGTCACAGTCCTTTTTCAGAAAATAAACTAAAATGTTTATATAAACAACGGTCCCGGTTATGAAGATGCAATTGTGAAATTTATAACAACCAGATCTTTTTGGGATCACGAGACACGGGATTAACCTTCAAGCCCGCGATCTCTACAAATATACTAAATATAAATGGAGGGATTTAGCATGTCGGTGATTGAAAAAGATGTACAAGAGGTTAAGTCTGGATGGCGCGGTTTTGCAAAAGGTAAATGGTCCAGAAAAGTAAACGTGAATGATTTTATTGAAAAGAACATCAAGCCTTATCTTGGCAAGGAAGATTTCCTTGCAGGCCCTACTTACAATACTACTGAACTATGGAAAATCGTATCTGAAATGACCAAGCAGGAAATTGCTAATGGCGGTGTGCTGGATGTGGATGTTAATACCGTATCCACTATCGTATCGCACAACCCTGGTTATATTGACAAAGACAAAGAACAAATTGTCGGTGTTCAAACAGATGCGCCTTTCAAACGTTCTATTCAACCTTTCGGCGGAATCAAGATGATGATCGATGCTACCAAGGCTTACGGCTTCGAACTTCCGCAAAACATTGTTGAAATGTTCACGAACATCCGCAAAACGCATAACCAAGGCGTATTTGATGCATATACCTCTGAAATGAGAGCTGTTCGTAAAGCAGGTATTATCACTGGTCTTCCTGATGCTTACGGCCGTGGCCGTATTATCGGTGACTACCGTCGTGTAGCTCTTTACGGCATTGATTTCCTGATCAAAGAAAAGAAACAAGACCTTAACAACCTTGAAGTTGATTCCATGACCGAAAGTGTTATTCGTCTTCGTGAAGAAATTTCTGAACAGATTCGTGCACTTGGCGAATTGAAAAAGATGGCTGAAATGCATGGAATGGATATCTCCAAACCTGCAAATAATGCTAAAGAAGCTTTCCAATGGGTGTACTTCGGTTACCTGGCTGCTATCAAAGAACAGAACGGTGCTGCAATGTCCCTGGGACGCGTATCCTCTTTCCTTGATATCTATGTAGAACGTGACCTTGCAGAAGGTACACTGACTGAAGAACAAGCACAGGAACTGACAGATCACTTCATCATGAAACTGCGTATTGTTAAATTCTTGCGTACTCCTGATTACAATGAACTGTTCAGTGGAGACCCAACTTGGGTTACTGAATCCATTGGCGGTATGTCTGTAGACGGAACTACACGCGTAACCAAGAACAGCTTCCGTTTCCTGCACACCCTGTACAATCTGGGACCAGCTCCAGAGCCAAACCTGACTGTACTGTGGTCTGAAAAATTGCCAGAAGGCTTCAAAAAATTCTGTGCTAAGGTTTCCATCGAAACCAGCTCAATTCAATATGAAAATGACGATTTGATGCGTCCAATCTACGGTGATGACTACGGTATTGCTTGCTGCGTATCCGCAATGCGTATCGGTAAACAAATGCAGTTCTTCGGAGCTCGTGCCAACCTGGCAAAAGCTTTGCTGTATGCTATCAACGGTGGTGTGGATGAAAAGTCCGGCGTACAGGTAGGACCTGAACTGCCACGCATCACTTCCGATGTATTGGATTATCAAGAAGTAATGAAACGCTTCAAACCAATGATGGAGTGGTTGGCTAAGACTTACATGAACACACTGAATGTCATCCACTACATGCATGATAAATATTCTTATGAACGTATTGAAATGGCTCTGCATGACCGCGATATCCTGCGGACTATGGCTTGTGGTATTGCTGGTCTGTCCGTTGCGACTGACTCCCTGAGCGCCATTAAATATGCTAAAGTTAAACCTATCCGCAATGAAGAAGGTATTGCCATCGACTTTGAAATCGAAGGTGAATTCCCTTGCTACGGCAACAACGACGATTCCGTTGACAACATTGCTGTAGAACTGGTTGAATCATTCATGACGATGATCCGCAAACACCACGCTTACCGTGATGCTCTGCCAACTCAATCGATCCTGACGATTACTTCCAACGTTGTGTATGGTAAGAAAACTGGTACTACTCCTGATGGACGTAAAAAAGGCGAACCATTCGCTCCAGGTGCCAACCCAATGCACGGACGTGATAAGAAAGGCGCTTTGGCTTCCCTGAGCTCCGTAGCTAAACTGCCATACGAAGATAGCTTGGATGGTATCTCCAACACCTTCTCCATCGTGCCAAAAGCACTGGGTAAAGAAGAAGAAGGACGTAAATCCAACCTGGTATCGATGCTTGATGGATATTTCGCAAGCAAAGGTCATCACCTGAATGTTAACGTATTTGCCCGCGAACAATTGCTGGATGCTATGGAGCACCCTGAGAACTACCCACAATTGACTATCCGCGTATCCGGCTATGCTGTTAACTTCATCAAGTTGACTCGCGAACAACAAATGGATGTAATCAACCGCACATTCCATGGTGCAATGTAATATACAAACATTTGCTTGAGTTTTAGGGATACAGTGAAATAGCTGCAAGGTGTACCGCCCTTGTCTCAAGGGCGGTACTATCTTGTTTAAGATTGATTAAAATTTTAAATTTTCGAAAGGATGACATCATATGGCTAATGGACATATACACTCCTTAGAAACCTTTGGAACCGTTGACGGGCCGGGTATTCGTTTTGTCTTGTTCATGCAGGGTTGCCTCTTGAAATGCCAATACTGCCATAATCCAGACACATGGGGTTTGAATGAAGGCAGAGAAATGAGTATTGATGAGGTACTGGCTGAAATTGAGCCTTACCTGAATTATTACCGTTCCTCCGGCGGCGGTCTGACCGTTTCGGGTGGTGAACCGACTTTACAGGCACATTTTGTGAAACAGCTGTTCACCGAAGTGAAGAAGCGCTGGAATTTGCATACCACACTTGATACTAACGGATACAATGAAGGTGATAAGATCAATGATCTGCTCGAACAAACGGATCTCGTCTTGCTTGATTTGAAGCACATTGATGATGAAGCACATATCAAACTTACCGGTAAGTCCAATGAACGTACCCTGAAGCTGGCTCGTTGGCTGTCTGACCATGACCGTAAGATGTGGATCCGCCATGTGTATGTGCCGGGTATTCATGACCGTGAAGAGGATTTAATCAATTTGGGACGCTTCATTGGCACATTGAATGGTGTCGAAAAATTCGAAATTCTCCCCTATCATCAAATGGGTATCTATAAATGGGAAGTACTTGGAAGACCTTATGAGCTTGAGGGAGTGCCTTCACCAACGGAAGAAGAAGTTCAGCGTGCCTACCGGTTAATTGAAGAAGGCCGCAAGCAAACCGCATTAGTCTAATCCCGCCACACCAAAACCGATCCAATAGTGTAATTACTGTTGGGGCGGTTTTTTTTGTGTAAAATAGATTTGGGAAATATACACACCAGAAGTTAGGAAACATAACGCTATTTGATAGATAATAGATATGAGTCCGCTTACATAAGAGGTTTTTATCCCTAGAGTGGATGAATCTTAACCTTACGGTTCCAAACCTAGTTTTCTATAATAAGAAATGTAAGGGAAATCAACATAGGGAGGGTCACCCATAATGAAGAAAAGTGTAACATTGCTATTGTCTCTGCTGTTTGTAAGCTCGGCGATCATGGCTGGCTGCGGCAACAACAACAATTCCGCTGGTAACCAAGGTGAGGCGGCTGCAACTAATGCAGCGAAAGCTACGGACACACCAGCTACCGAGGAACCGGCCAGCAGCGAGCCTTTTGAAATGACCATTCGTCATACGCAAGTAGGTGCCGACAAACAGAAACGCTTGGCTATCCTGGAAGATGTTGTAGGAAAAGTACAGGCAGAAGTGCCAGGACTCACTTTTAAGTTGGATGGTGTGGACTCTGATGTGAACCGCAAGGAGAAGCTGCGGGGTGAAATGGCGGCGGGGAATCCGCCTGAGATTTTTGATCTCTTCGGCAGTCCTGACTCTAAAATTTATGCCAAAGAAGGTAAATTGCTCGATCTCACACCGATTCTAGAAGAACTGGGCATCAAAGATAAATTTTCGAATCTCGATCCATTTACGTACGAAGGTAAAATATACGGGCTGCCAATCGGCGGCTCCGGTGAAGGTTTCTTCTATAATAAAGAATACTATGCGAGTAAGGGCTGGAAGGCTCCAACAACCTTTGCTGAATTAGAGCAGCAGCTGGCTGCTATCAAAGCCGACGGCAAAGTGCCGCTGGCGGGTGCTTCCAAAGCGGGTTGGGTTCCGCTAATGCTTGCGAACCATCTCTGGTCGCGGTATGCAGGTCCGGATGTTACGGCTAAGTTCGCCACCGGTGAAGCCAAATGGAGTGATCCCAATGTAGTGAAGGGTTTTGCCAAGTACAAGGAATGGGAAGATAAAGGCTACTTCAAAAAGGGCGAGCTTGGTTTCGAATATGCTGAATACACAACCCAGTTCACCAGTGGTGAAGCAATCCTGATGTACGATGGTACATGGAAGTCCTCCGTATTCAAGGCTGGGCAATCCGGTGAAGGCTTGATCGGCAAGGTCGGCTTCTTCAATATTCCAGCTGTGGAAGGTGGAGTTGGCGATCAGACAGCCTTGATGCGTGACGTGAATAACGGTTATGGCTTTTCTGCTTCTGCGGGTGAGGACGAACGGCAGCTGGCAGCAGTGAAGTCTTTTATCAAAAATATGTACAATGAGGAAATGCAGCTGCGCGGATTGGTTGAAGACGGTGTACTGCCGGCTATGAAGATTGATCAGGCAGTGTTAACTAAAAATATCACGGATGATCTGATGAGTGAAATTGTAGCTGTTCTGAATAGCTCCGAGTCTTCATTCCCGGCCTTCGACTCTCTCGTACAGGCGGATGTCACTACCGAAATCAGCAATATTCAGATTCAAAAGCTGATCGGCGGTCAGACGACACCTGAGAAAATGGGAGGGGCTCTGCAAAAAGTTCAAGAGGAGGCCAATGCAGCAGTGGAATAAGGTTCGGTGAACAGAATGTGCCCTGGTGCTTGCTCCAGGGTGCATTTTTATAAAAATATAAGGCACAGAGCTCCTTGATTCTCATGTAATCGGAGGAAAGTCATGAATAAATCACTTAAAAATCCGCTGGTGTTCACCTTATTTATTTTACCTGCATTGATCTTGTTTTTGATGTTCTTCATTTATCCGATATTCAGCTCGCTATATTACAGTCTTACCAGCTGGAACGGCGTTTCAGACACCGTAAAGTACACAGGAATGAGTAATTTTGAAAAAGCCCTGGGCGATGAGCGCTTCTGGGTATCTGTTAAAAACAACGGTTGGTTTATATTGTTTTCCGTATTCGTTCAGGTTCCCCTTATTATTCTGTTCTCTCTGCTGATTGCTAATGTCAAAAAGCTGAAGGGACTCTATAAGACGGCAGTCTTTATGCCTTCCATTATGTCTACGGCGGTTATTGGCATCCTGTGGGGGTTCATCTATGAGCCCAATATCGGGCTGTTCAATAAATTGCTGGGGGTTATAGGAATTGAACCGGTATACTGGCTGTCGGATGAACGGTTCGCCATGCTGTCTATACTGATAACCAATGCCTGGCAGTGGACCGGCTTTTACATTGTAATGGTGCTAGCAGCGATTCTATCCATTCCAGGAGAACTGGATGAGGCCGCGGCCATTGACGGTGCAACGGGCTTCCAGCGGGCTACACGCATTACTTTGCCGCTAATCGTTCCGATCATTTCCGTTGTTATCATGCTATCCATTGCCGGGGCCATGAAGGCAGCAGATATCGTCATCGTTATGACGAAAGGTGGACCGGCAGGTTCAACCGAGGTAATGGCTACCTACATGATCAAATATGCTATCACTAACTTTAAATATGGGTACGGGAACGCCATAGCCGTTCTGATCTTTATGTTCACGCTTGTGGTTACAGCACTTTATCATCTGCTGTTCTCCCGGCGTAATGAAAGGATTGAGTACTAATGGCGCGAACCTTGAAAAAGAGCATACCTCATATCGCATTGCTGGGTTATCTTGTAGTTGTTTTGTTTCCTTTTCTTTTTGTATTGTTCTCTTCTGTGAAGAAGGACAATAATGCCATAGCGCTGAATCCTTTTGGAATTCCGAAGGAGTTTGTGTTTAACAATTATGTTGAGGCTTGGGTGAATGCCAAGATCAGTACGTACTTTTTTAACAGCTTATACATTTCTATATTGTCATCTGTAGTATCTATTCTGCTGGCTTCCATGTTCGCCTTTGCGGTTACGCGGATGCGCCAGGGCAAGTGGAACCAAATCCTGTTCTCACTGGTGCTGATAGGGATGCTGATTCCGAATAATGCGCTGATGCTGCCGATTTATACGATTGTACGCAAGCTCCATATTCTGAACACCCACTGGGCACTGATTATCCCCTATATCGCCAACGCGATTCCATTCACGATTATTATTTTGGCGGCGTTTATGCGCTCTTTGCCCAGTGAAATTGAGGAAGCTGCTGTTATGGATGGCTTGAAGGCCCCGGGTATCTTTGCTAGAATTATTGTACCTTTGACGGTTCCCGCCATGGTTACAGTATTCATTGTTAATTTCCTGGGAAATTGGAATGAGTTTTTGTTGGCCAACTATTTTCTTTCGAATGACGAGCTGCGCACACTTCCGGTGGGAATGGTCCAATTCCGTGATCAGTATCAGATGAACTATGCGCAGATGTCCGCAGGCATTGTCTATAGTGTGCTGCCGGTCGTAATTATTTACGCCATTTTGCAGGAGAAGATTATTGAAGGGGTTACAGCGGGCAGCGTAAAAGGATAATCCTATTCACAGTCAGGGGCACTAGCCGATGAATTTGCGCTACAAGTTGTTTACGGCGTTTTTGGGCCTGATTATCATTCCTCTGTTTATTCTTGGCATGATTATGTTTTTTGTGACTTATAATTCAATTGAGAAGAAGTACAGCCAGCAATCCGAGTATTCGCTCAAAGCCATCAGCTACAGCATATCCAGTGTCTTCAAGGACATGGACAACGTCACCGATAACGGAATTGCCACCTCGGTATTTCATATGGCACTTAGTGCAGAAGACCCGTCCACACAGGATTTGACCGATGCCGAGCAGCTTAGTCTGAATGCCAGCCAGCGCAATTTCCGCAGTCTTTTGTACAATCATCCATCGATCAGCTATGCTTTTCTCTACAATTTTAACGGGAAAGGCAGCTCGGAGATCGTCTCTATCTTCAATAAGGAGAATTTCCGTACACTCCCCTATGACAAGTTCAAGGGAAGTGAGCTGTATCAGGAGGTCATGAAGCTGAACGGAGTGCCCAAATGGATTGCACCTCATGAATATCCGGAACTGACCGGAACGGAGGCTGTATTTACGCAGATCCGGCTGGTGAAGGAACTAAGCTTTTTTCAGAATATCGGTATTCTGGTGGTGCAGATCAAAAACTGGGAATTCGAATCAATCTTCCGCAATCTCAAAATCGGGGATAGTGACCAGAAGGTTTCCTTTATGCTTGTGAACGATGATGGCATGATTCTGTTTGATCCGGACCGCAAGCTGGATGGCCAGGACTTCCACTCCTTTACAGCGAAGAACTTCACTTTTCAAAAAGGCTTCCAAAGCTTCAGAACAGAGTTCGATGGGGAGAAAAGCATACTTTCGGTCTATCATCTTAAGGATTATCCCTGGAGTCTTGTCTCCATTACCTCCTGGGATTCTCTGTCCCGGGAAGTAACAGTGTTCGCCCGATGGTTTGTGGTGGTAATCTTCTTGTGCCTGCTGGGTGCAGTCATATTTAACTTGTTTTTCATGAACCGGATTACGGGCGGTATTGCTGTTATAGTCCGGTTTATGCGGCGGGTGGAGGATGGAGATCTCACTACGCGTGTGGAGGAGAAGGGCAGCGACGAAATGACACTGCTTGCGCGGGGCTTCAATGATCTGATGGATAAAATTAACAGTTTATTCAATAGGGTGCATGTGGAGCAGCATCGGAAAAACCAGGCTGAAATGCGGGTGCTTCAGGCACAGATCAAGCCACATTTTCTGTTCAATACGCTGGAATCCATTAATGTGCTCGCTGTACAGAATGAAGGCCGTAAGGTCAGCGAGATGGTCTACAGGCTGGCCAGCATCCTTCGCATCAGCATTCAGGACAGGGATGAAATTACACTGGATGAGGAAGTTACGCACCTTCGCAATTATTTGGATATTCAGAAATTCCGCTTTGAGGATATCTTCGATTATGAGATTGATATTCCCCAGGAGCTGTTAGGCTGTGGCGTCCTCAAGCTTACCCTGCAGCCGCTTGTCGAGAATAGCATCCAGCACGGGTTCGAAGGGATCGAATACAAGGGGATGGTTAGTGTAAAAGGCTGGGAAGAGCGGGGGAATCTGATTCTGCAGATTAAGGATAACGGGATTGGGATGAGCTCAGCCCAGCTGTCCATGTTCCAGTATATGGTGAGTGAATCAGGAGAGGCTGCCGAAACCCTCACCGGGAATAAGCCGGAGCATGGCATTCATCTGGAGCGGCGCGGGCTTGGTGTACGCAGTGTAGCTGACCGCATCCGGATTGAATATGGAGACAGATATGGGATATTTATCTGCGCAAGTCCGGGAGAAGGTACCATTATCCAATGCGTCATCCCAAAATACGGGCAGGGGGAAGATCATTATGCTAAAGGTATTATTGGTTGACGATGAAGCCCCTATACTGGGCAATCTGCGTCGTGTGCTGCCATGGCAGGAAATGGGGATGGAGATCACCGGCATGGCCCGCAGTGGAATGGAGGCGCTCCGGATTGCTGAGGAACAAGCCCCGGATCTTGTACTCTGCGACATCCGTATGCCCGTCATGGATGGATTAACATTCATCGGTAAGCTGCGCGAGATGGGACTGGACAGCGAGGTTCTGCTGCTTAGCGGTTATCAGGAGTTCGATTATGCACGGGAAGCCATCCGGCTTGGGGTGAAGGAATATATCTGCAAGCCGATTCATTATGAAGAGCTGGGCAACAAGGTGCGGGAAATGGGCACGCGAATCCGCAGTAAACAGTATAAGGATAAGCTGTTCAACAGCATTCCGCTGTTCCAGGAGCAGCCGCCGGATGAGGATTCTGCTCGGAAAACACCGGAACAGCTGATGAATCTGGCGGCCCAATATATGTCGGAGCGGCTGAATTATGATCTGGGCATTGAGGAAGTGGCGAATAAAATTGGCATTAGCAGCAGCTATTTTTGTCTTCTGTTCAAGAACCGCTTTGCCATGACCTTTGTGGAATATGTAACGCAACAGCGTATGGAGGCAGCGAAGTTCATGCTGGCAAGCAGTGATAAGAGCATTACTGCGATTAGCGCAGGGGTGGGTTATCAGGAGCGCCGATATTTTACAAAAGTGTTCCAGAAACAGACGGGAATGACCCCCAAGGAATACCGTGACCTGCATAGAACGCCGGAGACTCGGTAAGTTTAGGGATAGATACACCCGAAGAGGCGACAACCTTGTCCACAAGGTTAGCGTCTCTTTTTGTAGTGCAAGGTGAACCCTGTTAGAATGAAATTGGGGTTCTGGTGATAATAAATGGTAATAATTTTTAATCTTTTCTTTACATTTAATGAAACTTTTTAGGGAGTCATGCGTCTAATACTATGTTTTGTAAATGAACGTGGCAAAAATCACAGTTTCGTCCCTTACGGGCGATTGCGTTTTTGCGGGGATTATAAGGATTGCAGAGAGAGACATACTTTCCTTATATACTACTAATAGGAGCAGAAGGAGTCATACCATGAATTTGAAGAAAATTTCGTTAGTTGCAGTCCTGGCTATATCGCAGGTTGCAGCGGCAGTGCCGGCGTTTGCCGCCCCTGTAAGCACCTCTATCACAACTGGAAAAGTAGTTCAAGCAGCCGAGGCTACTCCTACGCCTGTGACGGCGCCAGAGCCTGAAGCTACTGACCCGCTGCCTCCTCTGGCTTCACCGGGAACTGCAACACCTACACCTACACCATTATCAACATCGACACCAACAGCGGTGCCTTCAGCATCAGCCATTCCTGCTGCAACGGTAGTACCATCGGCGACGCCGGTACCCGCACAATCAGCATTACCGGCAGTTACTCCCGGCACTATCACACCAAGTGGGACCACAGGGGGACAAATCATCCCAGCGGCCGGAGCAAACCAACTGATTCTTATGATGAACAGTAATAAAATGTATAAGAATGGCACCCCGTATTTGGCCAATCAGCCAATGGCGGTTAAATACGGCGTATCCTATGTATCGATTCGTGCCATGGTGGAAATGGTTGGCGTTAAATATACCTATGATACAAAAACAAAGGAAGTTATTGTAACCAAAGGTGACAGCATCATGCGTTTTAAGACAGACAGCAAGATCTATACGGTAAATGGCACCAAGGTACCCATGAAAGGGCCTGCCTACCAGTTCAAAGGTACCTTCATGATTCCTTTGACCTCGATTACAGGCGCTCTTTCCATTCCTTATACTGTTGATAACGTAGGGAAACGTGTCATTCTTACACTGAACACGAAGCCTACGGCCTCGTTTACTGTACAGCCGTCTGTAATTTATGCCGGACAAACGACTGTGAATTATGTAACCAAGAGTTCATCGCCTAACGGCACTGCAATTGTAAATGAGCAGTGGGGCGGCAATAAAATGGATATATACGATCAGCCAGGGTTTTATACAGTGACCTATTCGGTAATGGATGCTTCCGGACAATGGAGTGATCCGTATTCTGTGACTTTTCAAGTGCTCCAGCCAAACCAGCCGCCTGTTGCCAATTTCTCTTCCGATAAAGAGGAATACAAAATGGGTGAGCCGGTGACCCTTACCGACCTTAGTTATGACCCGGAAGGCGAAGAACTGACGGTTGAGTGGACGAACCGCGCACTGGCCTTTTTTAATCCGGGGCCTGTTTCGATCCAGCTTAAAGTAACTGACAAACACGGACTGAGCAGTTCGTTCGAGAAAACCATTAATATCACTAGTGAGCAGTTGTATACCCAGGATGAGGTAGCCAAATTGTTCACAGTTCCTGGTGACATTATCTCCATGGACGGCGGTTTGATTCCTGGATTGCCAAACCTGCAGTACAATTTGTCTTCCGAGGGATATAAGCTGATTCGCAGCAACAGTCCGGAAACGGTCAATTCGGAGGGTGTCCTGTACCGCGAAACATCGGTTGGACTAACCCGTTTCCTGGTTCACCACATGAACAATATGTCCACAAGACAGAAGCTGTATGTAATCGCAACGAACAATAACTTATACCCAACTACAATCACTACCCAATATTTGGGGATTGCAGGTCCGGCGACATCACCGGAATACACAGGCAAAATTTCGATCCAAAAGTATTACCAATCCATGCTTAATAATTCAAGTTATGGAACGATTACTCTTCAGCCGGGGCAAAGTATGCCTATCATGACAGATATCAGTAAAATCGCTATGAAACCTGGTGAAGTACTCTCGCTGAGTGCTGACTTGTCCAGTGATTTGGCAGTGCAGTATGACGTTGTAATGGTTGAGCAGACCAAAGATCCGGTTGCATTGTTGCCTACCCTGCCCCTTCTGGACCGTGATGGCGTACACAACCGGGGAACCTATGATGACTCTACCCGTGTAATCAGTGTCTTTGATGAGGTTGGAGCCACACAGTCGAAGCTTGTGCTTGGTGACAACAACAAAGACCTGAATCTGGTCGGTGTTGATCCGATGAGCGGAACAGCCGCTTCGAACTCAGGCAACTTCGGGGTTCTATACAAAATCAGACTCGAAAGTGTCGCCAAGAACACCCTGATTACTTTTAATCCGCGCGGAGGTAATTATCTGGGGTCTATAATGGTCAACGGATCGATTATCAATCTGCCGAACAAAGGGAATCTATCCAGCTCCGATATGAACGCTGTGCTCTATCGATCCGGCGAATATACAGGTCCGGTGGATATCATATTCTCGGTGGCTTCCGGCAGCAATCTTCCGGTTAACTTGGTCTTTACACCCATTCTGGCCAAAAAATAAACCGGGCAGTTTCGTCAAAAGGCCTGTCAGCATTCCCATATGGGAACGGCTGACAGGCCTTTTGCTGCAGGAGCCGCGAGGCTTTATTGACGGGGCTTTTGTTTTGGGGCATTATAAAGAGAGTGCAAAACAAAGACCATGTTATGGGAGATGAGCAAATGCTGTCGACAGATCAAATACTGGAAGCCATGTCGGGGCAGGGACTGCGAATCACCGATCAGCGCAAAACGCTTGCCAAGCTATTCGGCGAGAATACAGGGTATTTATCCGCGAAGGATGTATATGAGCATATGGGCCGTAAATACAGCGGGCTCAGCTTCGATACGGTGTACCGCAATCTTCGGATCATGGAGGAGCTTGGGGTGCTGGAGCAGGTGGTGTTTGAGGAGGGTGTCAAGTTCAAGGGCAGCTGCAATCAGGATCATCACCATCACCATATGATTTGCCTTCAATGCATGAAGACTTACCCGATCAATTTTTGCCCGATGAATCTAACGGATACGCCCGATCAGTTCCGGGTGGTCAAGCATAAATTTGAGGTGTTCGGATACTGCAAGGATTGTGAACAGAACCGCGAAGAAGAGACGCCCCTTGTGGCTCATGGCAAAGAAGGCCGCTGACATGGATATAGGACGCAAGACGATCCAGGCACCAATTCGTGTGTATCGCAAGTTCATTTCACCGATTAAACCGGCGACCTGCCGCTTCTATCCTACCTGCTCAGCCTATGCACTGGAAGCGATCGAAGTCCATGGTCCGGTGAAGGGCTCGTGGCTGGCAGCCAAGCGAATCGCCAGATGTCATCCCTTCCATCCCGGAGGACTTGATCCTGTGCCTCCGCGGGATGATCGGCACACCGGGGGAGAATCAGCAAAGGCAACTTGACATGGTTGCCTGAGATGCGTATATTTTGGATAATACGATGAATTCCAAGGAACGGATAAGTAAACCGGGACAACCATAACAGAGAGCCGGGAATGTGCTGAAAGCCGGTATGGTGAGAAGGTTGAAGATGGTCCGGGAGGAACTGTGGGCGAGCGGCAGGCCGTGCAAGGAGGCTGCGTAAGGTCACGGCGTGTTCCAGCGTTAATGGACAGTTCCCACTTCGGGAACTGGCGAAGCCTGTACTCTGCGAAGAGCCGGGGAATTTTGGGTGGTATCGCGTGAGTAATCCTCTCGCCCCATATTGGGGCGGGAGTTTTTTGTGTTTGAAATATAAGAATTTATATGTTTTACGAATGATCCTTATATTTCTCACTGAAACGGAACCCGTCCTTAATTGGACGTTGAAAGCCGTTTCCACTTGCAAAGACGAAAGGATGACTAGAAATGAGCGACAAGAAAACATTTTATCTGACAACCCCAATCTATTATCCGAGTGACAAGCTGCATATTGGCCATGCCTATTCGACGGTGGCCGGAGATGCAATGGCACGCTACAAGCGGCTGCGCGGCTATGCCGTACGTTACCTGACCGGTACGGATGAGCACGGGCAGAAGATTGAAGAGAAGGCTGCCAAGGCCGGCAAGACACCCCAGGAGTTCGTTGACGGGATCGTTGCCGGCATCAAAGACCTGTGGCGCAAGCTCGACATCTCGAATGATGATTTCATCCGCACAACTGAAGAGCGTCATAAAAAAGTGGTGGCGGATATTTTTGACCGGCTGCTGAAGCAAGGCGATATTTACAAAGGGGAATATGAGGGCTGGTACTGTATCTCGGATGAGACTTTTTACACCGAGACTCAGCTGGTGGATATCGAACGTGATGCGGATGGTAATATAACGGGTGGCAAAAGCCCGGACAGCGGACATCCCGTTGAACTGGTCAAGGAAGAAAGTTATTTCTTCCGGATGAGTAAATATGCTGACCGGCTGCTTCAGTTCTATGACGAGAATCCGGAGTTTATTTTACCGGAATCGCGCAAGAATGAAATGATTAACAACTTCATCAAACCGGGTCTGGAGGATCTTGCTGTTTCCCGGACAACCTTTGATTGGGGCGTAAAGGTCAAAGGTGATGACAAGCATGTGGTCTATGTGTGGATCGATGCGCTGACGAACTATATTACAGCTCTTGGATATGGCTCGGAGGACCGGAGCCTGTATGATCAGTTCTGGCCTGCAGACGTACACATTGTAGGTAAGGAAATTGTTCGCTTCCATACGATATACTGGCCGATCATCCTCATGGCACTCGGTGAGCCGCTGCCGAAGAAGGTATTCGCGCACGGCTGGCTCCTGATGAAGGACGGCAAAATGTCGAAGTCGAAGGGGAATGTGGTGGACCCTGTGACGCTGATTGACCGTTACGGTCTGGACGCGCTGCGCTACTATCTCCTGCGCGAGGTTCCTTTTGGCTCGGATGGGACCTTCACTCCAGAAAGCTTTGTCGACCGCATTAACTATGACTTGGCCAATGACCTTGGCAATCTGCTGAACCGTACGGGGGCCATGGTGGAAAAGTATTTCAATGGTGTGCTTCCGGCCTATGCAGGCAATGTGACGGCGTTTGACAACGAGCTTGAGATTGCGGCTCAGAATACTTATGCCAAAGTGGAAGAAGCAATGGAGAAGATGGAATTCTCCGTTGCACTTACCGCTATTGGTGCCTTCATCAGCCGGACGAATAAATACATCGACGAGACCCAGCCTTGGGTTCTTGCGAAGGATGAGAGCCGGAACGGTGAGCTGGCTTCCGTGATGAGACATCTCGTTGAAGGACTGCGCACAGCTTCAATCCTGCTGCAGCCGTTTCTGACAGAAGCACCGGCCAAGATCTGGCAGCAGCTAGGCATTGATAAGGGCGAGCTGACGACCTGGGACAGCGGCAAAACCTTTGGACTCATTCCAACCGGAACCAAGCTGGCCAAGGGTGATCCTATCTTCCCGCGTCTGGATGTGGCACAGGAAGTGGCCTATATCGCCGAAGCGATGGGCGCAGGCAAACCGGCAGAAGCAGAAACTGCCCCTGTTGCCAATGCGGGAGCTGTAGCAACTGTAGCGGTTGAGCCGGAAGAGGAGCACAAGGAAGAAATCGGTATTGATGATTTCGCCAAAGCTGAACTGCGTGTGGCTCAGGTGATTGCTGCTGAGCCGGTTAAGAAGGCGGACAAGTTGCTGAAGCTGCATCTGGATTTAGGGTATGAGCAGCGCCAGGTTGTCTCCGGCATTGCCAAGTTCTATACACCGGAGGAACTGGTGGGACGCAAGGTAATCTGTATCGTTAACCTGAAGCCGGTGAAGCTGCGGGGTGAGCTGTCTCAAGGAATGATCCTGGCAGCCTCCAAGGGCGACCAGCTGACCATTGCTACTGTGCCGGACAGCATGCCGAACGGCGCGATTGTGAAATAGGCTGGGCTAATCCAGCCTGAATTTATTGTTGAATCAAGGAACACCTGCCGCGGGTACCGGCAGGTGTTCCTTTTTTACAGGTATGTTTGTGGATATGATCGTAGTGAACTTATTGACTTATCGTAACGATTACTATTATAATTCAAATAGTAAAATTTACGATTTGAGGAGTCGATCAATCAAATGTTATACAAGAGCCTGCACAGGGGCGTGCTGCTTACGCTGACTTTGCTGGTATTTTTGCTGCTTGCAGCTTGTGGTCCGAAGAGCAGCGGGAGTATTGTCGAAGGTAAAGTGAATGTGATTACTACTTTTTATCCCATATATGAATTTGCCAGCGAGATTGGCGGGGAGGACATTAATGCCATCAACCTGCTGCCAGTGGGTGTAGAGCCGCATGATTGGACACCGCGCAGTCAGGATATTATCAACACCTCCAAAGCGCAGCTGTTCCTGTATAATGGTGCCGGGCTGGAAGGCTGGGTGCCGAATTTCCTCAAAAGTCTGGATAGTGACAGCAAGGTCCAAGCAACCCAGGTCAGCAAGGGTGTTGATTATATTATGTCCGATGAGGAAGACGGGCATGATCATGGAGGAGAAGGTGAAGCAGGGGGAGAGGTAAGTACGGATACTCTGCATACTGACCCTCATACTTGGGTAAGTCCGAAGTCAGCACTCATCATGGCTAAGAATATAAAAGAAAGTCTCCAGTCCGTGGACCCTTCGCATAAGGATGGTTATGAAGAGCGTTATAACAAGCTTGCCGAACGTCTTGAGACGCTGGATCGTAAATTCACCTCGGAGCTGACCAAACTTCCCAATCATGAAATTGTGGTTTCCCATCAAGCCTTTGCTTATCTGGCCCGTGATTATGGTTTGAAGCAGCATGCCATTATGGGGCTGTCGGCTGATGCGGAGCCACGAAGTCAGGACCTGCTTAAGCTTGCTGATCTGGTGAAGAAGGAAGGCATCCGCTACATTTTTTTCGAGGAGCTGGTATCTGACAAACTGGCCAAAACCCTTGCAGGGGAAGCCGGTGTATCCACGATGGTACTCAATCCGGTCGAGGGACTGACAGAGACGCAAGAGAAGAATGGGGACGACTACTTTACATTGATGGAGAAAAATTTGCAAAATCTCATTCTGGCCTTACAATAAAAAGGAAAGTATAAGTGAAAGGCGGTACTCACATGCAATCGGTATCCCTGGACTGCCATCAGCATATGATCGAAATACAGGATTTATCCTTTTCCTATGGAGAGCAGAAGGTGATTACAGACCTCAATTATACCGTGAAGGAACGGGATTTCCTGGGCATTATTGGTTCGAACGGCGCCGGTAAAACTACGCTTCTGAAAATGATTGTGGGCCTGCTCCCTGCAACTAGCGGTGAAATTAAGTTGTTCGGACAGCCGGTCAGAAAATTCAAGGATTGGGAACGGATCGGCTATGTGCCGCAGAAGAATGCATTCAATCCTCTGTTTCCTGCGACGGTGCGGGAGGTAGTATTGTCCGGACTATACAATAACAAAAACCTAATCCGCAGAATATCCAAGGCACAGCAGCAGAAATGCGACGATGCGCTGGAAGTGATGCGGATCCAGGACATCGCGGAGAAAAGAGTCGGCCAGTTGTCCGGCGGCCAGCAGCAGCGCGTCTTTTTGGCCCGGGCGCTGATCAATCATCCCGATCTGCTGATTCTGGACGAACCTACGGTCGGCATTGACGCCGAAACTCAGGCCGGATTCTTCGAATTGATTATGCATATGCATGCGCATCACCACATGACATTCCTGATGGTGTCGCATGACATCGACATGATCAAGAATTATCTGGGTAAGGACCCTGTGCAAAAAAACGGCAAAATCAATTTCTACTGCCGTCACTCTCATGACGCACAGGATTGCGAAGTAGATAACCTGCAGCATACACTTTCCTAGAGTGCTTCTTTGTCCAGGTTATCCAATCCATAGTACAACATAGGACGACCTGGTCATTGCTCTAGTCTTTTGGATTTAGGTAAACTCTTGCTCTTAGTCTTTACTCGGACCTAGATCCGTATGGGTATAGCGTGTCCCTTCAGGGACGAAAAGCGATCCTTCCTCTCACGTCTCCAAGCACCATCTAACTGTTCACTTACGAATGTTGCACTTAGCCGGGTGTCCAGAGGGCAGAGCCCTTGGAGCCCTCTCTTGGAAGGGAGGGTTTGGGAGGGATCGAATATAAAGGAGATTGTAATTTTGGACATTCTATTCAGTGATTTTTTTCAGCGGGCACTTGCAGGCGGGCTCATGATTGGCATTACCGCTCCGCTCATTGGTGTGTTTCTGGTGCTCCGCCGCTTGTCCATGATCGGTGATACACTGGCACATGTGACGATCGCAGGGGTAGCGCTCGGGTTCTTGACAGGTTTCTACCCGCTGGGGGCGGGGCTGATCTTTGCAGTAATGGCGGCTTTCGCCATTGAGAAGCTGCGCAAAGCATACAAAAGCTATGCCGAGCTATCGATCGCCATCATTATGTCGGGCGGTGTAGCGTTGGCTTCGCTTTTTTTCACCCTGGGCAAAGGGTATAATGCGGATGTAATGAGCTACTTGTTCGGCAGCATTTATACACTCGATAATACCGATCTCATAGTAGTGGGTACTGTGACCCTTGCGGTTGTGGTAGTGGTAACCTTATTTTTCAAAGAATTTTTCCTGCTTAGCTTTGAAGAGGATGCGGCCAGCGTGAGCGGGTTGCCTGTAAAGCTGCTTAATATGCTGATTACAGTTTTAACAGCGCTTGTCATCAGTACAGCTATCAAAATTGTCGGCTCATTGCTGGTGTCGGCCCTGCTGACCATTCCCGTGGCAATCAGCCTATTGCTCTCTCGGAGCTTCAAGTCCTCGGTCATGCTGTCGGTTATCATTGCTGAAATCGCGGTTGTGGGGGGGCTGGTAGTTGCGGGAATTTGGAATCTTGCACCTGGTGCGACGATTGTCCTGCTGCTGATTGCGCTGCTGACCTTGACCCTGATCGGTAAAAAAGGACTGCCGGCGTAAACTAGCCTGTGAGAGTATCCATTCATACGAAGTGACCCCTAACCCGGAAGGAGAGAAGCCACTTTGTCCAACCTGAATGCCGGAATTGCTTTTGCCGCTGGGGTTGCGTCGTTTATATCTCCATGCTGTCTGCCGCTATACCCGTCTTATCTGTCCTATATTACCGGTTTGTCCGTTCAGGAATTAAAAGCAGGGAGCAATACCCGGAAGGCCCGGTTCCATACCTTAAGCCATACGTTGGCTTTTATTCTTGGATTGTCTGCGGTGTTCTACACGATCGGGTTTGGTGCCGGTCTGTTTGGAGAAGTATTCCAGGAACAGCGTGACCTGATCCGTCAATTATCGGCTATTCTTGTGATATTGATGGGGCTATTCCTATTAGGCATCTTTCAGCCGAAGTTTCTCCTCCGGGAACACAAACTTAATATGAAGTGGAAACCCGCAGGATATTTAGGTTCATTCATCCTGGGAATTGGCTTCTCAGCAGGCTGGTCTCCATGCATTGGGCCGATCCTGACGCCGATCATTGCACTTTCGGCCAGCGACCAGGGGGCATGGTTTACGCTGATTACTGCCTATTGTATTGGGTTTGCACTGCCTTTCTTTGTGCTGGCCTTCTTCCTCGGGGGGGCCCGGCGGATTCTCAAATATTCCAATCTGCTTATGAAGGCAGGCGGCGGACTCATGATTTTTATGGGACTCCTGCTGTTTACAGATCAGATGTTCCGCATCACCATATGGCTGCAAGGAATTACACCGGACTGGTTGAAATTTTAGGTGAAATAATCGATCCCCGCTTCCGGAAAATGTTCGAAAATCCGCTCTGTGATAAATTCCCGCAGGGCGGTTTGCTGTTCATCGGGATAAACATATTTATACTGGCCCCAGCGGCCCCATTTCTTTTTGCGTTTCTCCATGTCCATTTCAAGTTTCGATTTCGGATAACGTTTCTCGATGACGGTCTTGGCCGTCTTGGTGAACCGGTGCTGAATCATCTCAAAAGTCAGGCCTTTGCCCGTCTCCGGCGGCAGCGTCTTAGCCAGCTTCTCGAGCAGTTCGGCATAGCCTTCCTGCCAGCCCTCATGCCAGATGATCGGAGCGATGATGAAACCAAGCGGATATCCTGCACGGGCGATTTTTCCGGCAGCTTCAATCCGTTCCTCAAAGCGTGAGGTCGCCGGCTCGAAATTTTTAATGACATAATCGGCGTTTATGCTGAACCGGACCCGGGTATGTCCGTTATGCTTCAAATGGAGCAGCGGCTCGACATGCTGGTATTTGGTAACAAAACGCAATCTTCCCAGCGGCTCTTCTGCCATGAAGTTGATCAGTTCTGCAAGAGAACCGGTGATATGCTCAAGTCCCAGTGGGTCTGAGGTACAGGCTGCTTCAAAAGAAGTAATCTCTGGCGCGCGCTCCTCCAGATACTTTTTGGCAGCGCCGATGATATCCTCTGTATTTACATAGACACGGATATATGGCTTGGCGCCCAGTGTTGTCTGCAGGTAGCAGTAATGACAATGCCCCATACAGCCGGTGGCAATAGGAATTGCATAGTCGGCAGAGGGCTTGGACTGGTCGAAGGTTAAGGTTTTGCGGATGCCCACTACGAGGGTCCGTTTGGCAATTTTATATTGCTCGACCTCCGTTTCTCCCGGAAGATTCGTGATCCGGTTGTGTGAGGTAGTCATACGATATGGGATATTCTGTGCTTTGACCCATTCCATAATCCGCGCCCCTTTGGGGAACTTTAGTGCCTCCGGCTCAAAAAAAACAAGTTCTGGAATAAACAGTCCGGTGGGCTTTTTTGGTTTCCTGACGGAAGGGCGTTCAGGCACTGCTAAAGTCATGAATGCACGCTCCTTATAAATGAGGATATTGTTATTGTGCCGAATTAAAGCCTGCGGAAACCGTGGTAAACATCGCTAATGGATACGGGAACTGTGCGCAGGACTTGCCAAGGAGCGGCAGAAACATGTATCATTGTTAGAGCAAGGTTGGCCCCCGCGCCACGCTCATTATAGAAAAGAGGTAAAGTTTAATGCCAACACCCAGCATGGAGGATTATTTGGAGCGCATATACAAGCTCATCGACGAGAAGGGTTATGCGCGGGTCTCGGATATTGCCGAGGGACTGGAAGTACACCCCTCCTCTGTGACCAAGATGATCCAAAAACTGGATAAGGACGAATATCTCATCTATGAGAAATATCGTGGGCTTGTCCTAACAAGCAAAGGAAAAAAAGTAGGAAAACGTCTCGTTGACCGTCATCAGCTGCTGGAGGAGTTTCTCGGCCTTATCGGAGTGCAGCAGGAACATATTTATAAGGATGTCGAAGGAATCGAGCATCATTTGAGCTGGGACTCCATTACGCGCATTGAGACGCTGGTGGAGTATTTTCGCCGTGATGAAGCGCGCCTGCAGACCTTATACGATATTCATCTTGAACTCGTCAGCGACTCATAAATGATGCAGTTTTTGTATGTATACCGCAACCTTTCCAGTTTTTTTACGTCATAACGGGTAACGTTCTTTTTTTGTTTTAAGGACTCCGTTTGACAAGTGAAACGGCCGTCTCCCTTTAACAAGGACGAGAGGGCCGTTTTCTTTTTTATACAATAATTCTATATTATACCGGGGAGGAATTATGAACTACCGTAAATGGATGCTAGGAGTGTTAGTATTGTTGTTGTGCCTGCCTATAGGGATGGGCAGCGTTAGAGCGGCGGGCCTGCAAATCACGATTGAGCTGGATGGCGAGGCGCTAAGCCCTGATGTACCGCCTTATATTACATCATCGAATGTAACCATGGTGCCTGCAGGTGTAGTCAGCAAGGGGTTGGGTGCAGCAGTAGAGTGGGATCAGAACACCAGGACGGCGACGATCAGCAAAGGGGAGAACGTGCTTAAACTGACAAGCGGCCTAAAGACTGCACTTGTCAATGATAATGCAGTAGGGCTGGATACCTCGGTGCAAATTGTGCAAGGACGGGTGATGGTTCCTCTGCGCTTCGTAAGTGAACAGCTTGGGCTGCAGGTGGTATGGAATCAGGCCGCTAAACATATCGCGTTATATTCTAACGCCGAGATTGGCGGACCCTCCACACCGTCAGTGCCTACAGTGCCAACGCCAAGCATACCAACTCCGATCGTACCGACACCGGTGAAACCAACACCAGCGGTCCCTTCAGTTCCTGGAGCGAAGGCATCCAAAGAAATGAAGGGTGCCTGGATCTCCACAGTGTTCAATCTGGACTGGCCGTCTACATCTTCAGCAGGCAATGAGACCAAGCAAAAGAAGGAATTCGACACGCTGCTGGATAAGCTGCAAAGTGCCGGATTTAATGCTGTATTCGTGCAGGTCAGACCCTCTGGTGACAGCCTGTATCCTTCTGTGCTCGTTCCCTGGTCCAAGGTGCTGACTGGAACACAAGGCAAGAATCCGGGTTATGATCCACTTGAATATATGGTCAGCGCCACCCACAACCGGGGTATGCAGTTCCATGCCTGGTTCAATCCGTTCCGTGCGACTACAGATGCCAGTACATCAGGCCTGGCTAGTAATCATGTAGTGAAAGCCCATCCGGAGTGGGTCGTCCCAGCAGAGAACAAGCTCTACATCAATCCAGGTATTCCTGAGGCGCGACAGCATATCATCGATACCGTAATGGAAGTGGTAAAAGGATACGACATTGATGGCGTTCATCTGGATGATTATTTTTATCCATCCGGTGTATCTTTTGCCGACGACGAGGCATTCAAGGCCTATAATCCCAAAGCGATCAGCTCCAAAGGGGATTGGCGAAGGGATAATATCAACGATTTCATCAGCCGTCTGGGTCAAGCGATTCATGGAGTGAAGTCCAATGTCTCCTTTGGTGTCAGCCCGTTTGGGGTCTGGCGCAACAAGAAAGCTGACAGTACCGGTTCCGACACCACGGCAGGTGTATCTGCTTATGATGACATGTATGCAGATACTCGGACCTGGATACGCAGTGGCTGGATCGACTATATTGCACCACAAATTTATTGGAGCCTATCTTTCAGTGCTGCCCGTTATGACAAGCTCGTGGACTGGTGGGTGAATGAGGTGAAGGGGACCGGAGTCAAGCTGTACATAGGACAGGCCACCTACAAAGTAGGAACCGACAAAAGTGCCGAATGGCAAAGCGGAGAACAGATTATCAACCAGCTGAAATATAATGAGAAATATGATGAGGTAGCCGGCAGCATTATGTTCAGAGCGAATGATATTGTGACCCGTGATCCATTTGGATTAGCGAGTCTGCTGACTTTTTATTTCAAGTCATGAAAATTCCCCCGTGCTCATAGATAAGCTATAGGATCTATGGAACGGGGGATTGCTGTCTATGGAGATCAATGCCGTGTTTGAAGGCGGTGGTGTCAAAGGGATCTCGCTCGCGGGCGCTGTTCAGGCTTCAGAGCGGGCGGGGGTGGTGTTTAAGCGGGTGGCGGGAACCTCTTCAGGCTCCATCATCGCCTCGCTGCTTGCGGCAGGTTATAACGGGGAGGCGATGAGCCGGATCATTAAGGGAACAAGCTTTTCCTCGTTTCTGAAACGGGGGGCGCTCTACAATACGGCTTATGTGGGCCCCGCAGTGCGTGTGTTGATCAAAAAAGGGCTGTATTCCGGAGAGGCACTGGAGTCGTGGATACGGGGGGTACTGAAGGAAAGGGGGCTTGTCACCTTTGGGGATTTGCCCCGCGGCAAGCTGTCCATTATCGCTTCCGATATTACGAACGGGCGTCTGATTGTACTTCCTGACGACTTGGAGCAGTATGGTATATCACCGGAAGGATTCGAAGTATCCAAAGCAGTGAGGATGAGCTGCAGTATTCCATATTTTTTTGATCCGGTGAGGCTGAGGATGAGCGGCGAGGCAGCCAAGGGGAAGCCATTTGCCGACCAATTTGTCTATATGGTGGACGGGGGCCTGCTCAGTAACTTTCCGCTGTGGCTGTTCGATGAGAAAGAAGAAGGCTTCAAAAGCCCGGGACGCAGAGTTCCAACCGTAGGCTATCAGATGATCGGCAAAACAGAGCCGCAGCCCCATCGGATTACCGGGCCTTTCAGCATGCTGCAGGCGATGGTAGGCACGATGCTGTCCGCCCATGATGAACGATATATTGAAACTGAGAAATTCGTGCGTACGGTTAAAATCCCCACTTTGGGCATCTCGATGACTGAGTTTAATATTTCAACAGAGAAGAGTGACGCGCTTTATAGCGCAGGGTACAGGGCTGGGGAGGATTTTTTCAAAAATTGGCGGCCGATTCCGAAGCCAACGATTTTCTAATAGACTTATTTGTATAAAAAAAGGCCTTCCCCCATTAGCTGTAACGTGGGAAGGCCTTTTGAAATCTATCGTTTAGAGGACGGCGGAGCTTCTAATGATATTTGGGAAGCTGCTCGTCGTTCTTGCCCTTACTGCCTTCAATCACCTGGAACGGATAGGTCTTGCGTTTACCCGTTGTAGCTGGCTGTGTCTTGCGAAGACCGGCGACCTTGGCCATGGTTTTTTGCGAAGGTTTTACCTTGGTTTTGGATCTGCCAGGACCCTGTCCATAGCCCGACTTAGCCGACCGGTAAGCATAAAACACAATTCCTAAAAGCAGTAACGGTATAATCAAAGACGTCAGTGCCCGGAAACCAAACATCATAAACTGTGTTACCACACCCAGTACCGCAAGCGACACTGTTATCCAAAAAATCAAAGCATGCTTGATCATAGACCACTCATCCTTTCGCAGGATCCAAAATTCCGCCTGACACACTTGCTTCCGAATATGCCCCTGCTTCGATTGCGGCATCCAGCTCCCGCATCCGGTTGAACGAGGCGATGGAGACTTCGACCATTTCATCTTTGGGCTCTTTGGTGGTGAGCAGCTGCAGCCACAGTCCGGGATAGCCGAGATATTTCAGTCCCGGAATATCTCTCACGGCATTGGTCCCTTTCAGAACCTCAAAGGAGATGCCGATGACGACCGGCAGCAGCACAATACGCTGCACTACACGTTCCACCAGGCTATCCCAAGGGAACACCGAGTAGATGATGACACCCAGGATGATCGTCAGCATCATGAAGCTGCTTCCGCAGCGGTAATGCAGACGACTGTATTTCTGGACATTTGCTACAGTGAGCTCTTCACCGGCTTCAAAAGCGCTGATGACCTTGTGCTCGGCACCATGGTACTGGAACAACCGCTTGACCACAGGAGTCTGGGAAATGGCCCAGAGATAGACGAGCAATAGTATCAGTTTAATTCCGCCTTCTACGAGGTTGTGCAGAATGTAGTTATCAAATGCATCCTTAAACAAAAAAGTTTCTACAAAGACAGGCACAAGAGTGAAAATCAGCTTGCCGAAGAGGAATGATAAAATACCCATAACTGCTACGCCAAAAATCATCCCCAGGCTCCAGCCCTCTTCCTTCTTCTTGGCTTTCTCCTGCTGTTTGGCTAGATCTTCAGGCTCTGCAGAATCTTCTGCATAGGATTCTGCAGAGTAATTCAAGTGTTTGGAGCCTTTGGCGCTGGAATCTATAATACTGACAAGGCCGCGGAGAAGCGGAATCTTGCGCAGCTTGACAACCCAGCTCTTATCGCTTCTCGGCACCTCCAAAAATGTGATTTCCTGATTCTTCCTTCTTACGGCTGTTACGTTAATATGCTTGCCGCCGAACATAACGCCTTCAATGACGGCCTGCCCGCCGTAACTTGGAGTTTCCTGGGACAACCAATTCACCTTCCCGTGTATTAATGTGATTTATATAATACATTGTAACTAATTTATGCTGACATTGCTAGTTGGATTGCCTTTTGCTGTACATACTAGGAACTGGGAGCAGAGAGACAGCACAAGCATTCCAACCATTGAAAGTGAGGCAGCAGAATGAGCAAATCCTATACGCAAAAATCGGAGCATACCAACCTATGGACTTTCTCCTTGGAACTGGGTTATTTCGCCGGGCTGATCTGGGGAGGAGCGCGCTGGCTGATGTATGCCATGCATTTTACAAAAGTGCTCCCGGGGTTTTTGGCCGAGCCTTTTTTTAAACATGATTTTTTGAAGACTTCGGCGGGACATCTTATAGGGTATCTATTTTTTATTGCCTGTTCGGTTATAGCGACCTTGCTCTATGTACTGCTCTTCCGCAAAATTAAGGGGCCTTGGCCGGGAATGATATACGGGGTGCTGTGGTGGTCGGCGATCTTCCTCGCCGGATCATGGCTGTTTCTGCAGCAGCCGCCATTTCGCCTGTCGTGGAACTCTGTAATCAGCGAGTTCTGCATCTTTTTACTCTGGGGATTGTTCATAGGATATACAGCGGCAATCGAGTATACGGATGAACGAAAACGTGAACAGAAGACAAAGCTTGCCTGAGCGCCCGAAAAAACTTCTCAAGGACATGACCCTATGTTAAAATACAATGTGGCTATTTCGAGAGGAGAATGAAAATGGGCAACAAGCGTGTCTCCAAGCTGCGGAAGGTTTTGCAGGAACAGGGATTGGATGCATTCTTAATAACCAGCGGCATTAACCGCCGCTATTTGAGCGGATTCACCGGTTCTTCCGGTTATGTTCTGGTTACCGGCGATGACAGCTATCTTCTGACTGACTTCAGGTATATGACACAGGCGGCGGAACAGGTAACAGGTATGAAGGTTGTTCAACACAGTTCGAAGTTTATTGACACTGTCCGCGAACTGCTGCAGGGTGCAAATGTCCGTATCGGTTTCGAGCAGGATGATGTGACTTTCAGTGCCTATACAGCCTATGCAGCTGCATTGCAGCCGGCGGTGCTGGTGCCGGTTTCCAAGGCTGTAGAGAATCTGCGGGCGTTCAAGGATGAAGAGGAACTGGCGGTTATGCAGCGTGCTGCCGATCTGGCGGATGCTACGTTCAGTCACATCCTGAATGTGATCAAGCCCGGCATGACCGAACGTGATGTGGATCTTGAAATGGAATTCTACATGCGCACCCACGGCGCAACCTGTTCTTCGTTCGATACGATTGTCGCTTCCGGTGAACGGTCGGCAATGCCGCATGGTGTGGCAAGCAGCAAGGTCATTCAGAACAATGAATTCGTAACCTTCGATTTCGGTGCACTGTTGGACGGCTACTGCTCGGACGTAACTCGTACTATAGCTCTGGGCTCTCCGGACCCCAAGCTGAAAGAAATTTACGATATTGTGCTTGAAGCTCAGCTACATACGCTGGCAAATATCAAGCCGGGTATGACCGGTCGGGAATGCGATGCGTTAGCACGTGATATTATCACCCGCTATGGCTACGGGGAATATTTCGGACACAGCACAGGGCACGGTTTGGGTATGGAGGTTCATGAATACCCTCGTTTGTCCAAGCTGGCTGATGAAATTATGCAACCGGGCATGGTCGTGACTGTGGAGCCGGGTATTTACTTGTCCGGACTTGGCGGTGTGCGGATCGAAGATGATATCGTAATCACCGAGAGCGGCATTTCGCTGCTGACTCATTCTTCAAAGGATTATTTGGTACTGTAAGACTGCTTTAATCGGGTAAATTATTGATTCCAGGAGGGATTTTTAGTGATTTCAGTTAACGATTTCAAAACAGGCTTGACCGTAGAAGTAGAGGGTGATATTTTTACTGTCATCGATTTCCAGCATGTGAAGCCAGGTAAAGGTGCCGCATTCGTGCGCTCCAAGCTTAAGAACCTGCGCAACGGCAACACCGTTGAACGTACCTTCCGTGCCGGTGAAACCATTGGCCGTGCCATCATCGAAAACCGTGGAGTACAATATCTGTATGCAAGCGGATCGGAACATGTATTCATGGACAATGAAACCTACGATCAGTTCGAGCTGTCTGCCAAACAATTAGAATGGGAGCTTAACTTCCTCAAAGAAAATATGACCGTAAATATCGTCAGCTTCAAAGGTGAAATCCTCGGCATTAACCTGCCTACCAGCGTTGAACTGAAGGTTACTGAAACAGAACCGGGTGTTAAAGGGAACACGGCTCAAGGCGCAACCAAAGCGGCTGTACTGGAAACAGGCCATACGGTTCAGGTTCCGCTGTTCATCAATGAAAACGATGTTCTGCTGGTTGATACCCGCGAAGGCAAATATATTTCCCGCGCTTAGAATTTCCCAGAGTAGAGATGCAGTTTTTTCTGCACCAGCCTCCCCGCATATGCGGCGGGGCTTTTTTCGTACCATCCGGTTAGCCAGAAACTGTGTTCAGATTAGAATTTTTGTGAAACCATTAACGCATGAGGTGTTTTTCGTATTATACTGGTTTAAAGCACGAAATTAATTCTAGGCTGTTACATAGACCGAAATAGGGAGTGAAATGGACTTTGTCACTTTATGTCATGAAATTCGGAGGCAGCTCCGTCGGCGACATTGAACGAATGAAACGCGTTGCGGGGCGCATCGCAGCCAAGCAGGATGAGGGTCACCGCTGCGTTGTGGTTGTATCCGCTATGGGAGATACTACGGATGAATTGATCGATCAGGCCAAGCAGCTGAACGGGCAGCCGCCTGCACGCGAAATGGATATGCTAATGACTACCGGAGAACAAATCTCTGTGGCGCTGCTCTCCATTGCCCTGCATGGGATTGGCCGCAGCGCTGTATCGTATACTGGCTGGCAGGCAGGCTTTCGGACGGACGGGACACATGGCCGGGCACGGATCAATGAAATCGTTCCACGCCGCGTCCTGGAGTCCCTGGAGCGTGAGCAGATCGTAATTGTGGCCGGTTTTCAGGGGATGACCCTGGACGGAGAGATTACCACACTGGGCCGTGGGGGCTCGGATACCACAGCGGTAGCGTTGGCCGCCGCCATCAAAGCGGATGTCTGTGAAATCTACACGGATGTAGACGGCATTTATTCTACGGATCCGCGTATTGTCAAGACAGCGCGCAAGCTGAAGGAGATCTCTTACGATGAGATGCTGGAGCTGGCTAATCTGGGAGCAGCTGTGCTGCATCCGCGGGCTGTAGAATATGCGAAGCGATATCAAGTGAAGCTGGTCGTCAGATCGAGCTTTAATCATAATGAAGGTACTGTTGTGAAGGAGGAAGCAAGCATGGAGCAGGGTGTAGTAGTTAGCGGAATTGCTTATGACAAGAATGTGGCGCGGATTAGTATTTTGGGCGTGCCCGATGAGCCGGGTGTGCTTGCCCAGGTCTTCGGCAAGCTTGCCGAAGAGGGGGTTGACGTCGATATTATCGTACAGAGCGGTGTTCAGAACGAGAAGGCTGACTTCTCCTTTACCGTCGCACTGAGCGAGCTGGCGCATGCTAAAGAGGTGATTGAGGGGCTCCACAGCGCGCTTCCTTACCGCGAAGTTACTTCCGAGGATAATCTGGTCAAGGTATCCATTGTCGGCGCGGGTATGGTCAGCCATCCTGGTGTAGCGGCGCAAATGTTCGAAGTGATCTCCAAGGAAGGTGTGAGCATCAAGATGGTCAGCACCTCCGAGATCAAAGTGTCCTGTGTCATTGAATCCGGCAATCTGCAAAAGATCATCCAGGCGCTTCACACCGCCTACAATCTGGATACAGAAGAGCAGGCATTTGTGGGTGGACCCAAAGACCGCCGCTAGAAGCCTTACTCATATGAAATGCCCCGAAGCCTTAATTGGCTTCGGGGCATTTTTTTATCCCAATCTTCTGAACCGGCCAACAATCTCCACAGTCTCCAGCACGTTCACGAATGATTTGGGGTCTGTCTCAAGGATCGTCTTGCGCAGCTCGGCCAGCTCGTAGCGGGTGGTTACGGTCATGAGCATGGTATTGCCCTCGTGGCTGTATCCGCCTTCCGCATTGACTACAGTGACGCCATGAGGCAGACAAGTAAGGCGGCTCAGCATCTTTTCGCGCTCCTTGGTGACAATGAAGCAGGTCAGCTTGATATGGCGGATATGGATCATATCGACTACACGGCTTTTGACGAAAATACAGAGCATGGCGTACAGGGCGGAGTCCCAGCTTTTGAAGAAGCCCAGGCTCAGTATGACCAGTCCATCCATTACAAACAGTACGGTGCCCATCGGAATATCGCGTTTGCGGGTAATGATGGAGCCCAGGATATCAAATCCCCCGGAAGATCCTCCGGCACGAAGTGAGAAGCCTACCCCCCCTGCGATGATAACTCCGCCAAAGATACTCGCCAGAATAGGATCTTTGGTCAGCTTGATTAACGGAATAATGTTGAGAAACCATGTAGTCGACACGACCGACAGCAGACTATAGCAGATGTATTTTTTTCCTACAGCGACAAAACCCCAAATCAGGATGGGCAGATTGATGGCGAAATAATACAGCGAAATGTACTTTGGATGGCTTAGATAACCGATGACGGATGCCGTTCCCGCAACTCCGCCACTCAGCAGCTGATGCGGAATGAGGAACAGGCGCAGCCCGCTCGCTAACAGAAAGGCCGAGAAAATAATAATGGCGACTTCTTTGACTTGCTTGGCTACGGGCCCTGAAACGAGCGGCACTACAACATTGCGAACTTGCATGACATGAATCCCCTCTTCTTCCGGTGTCTAGATAGTCTGTCCAACAACGAGTACTTCTATTTTCCAAATTAACATGTTTGAAACGTGCAAAATATATTTTATCATACTGATGATATTTTTTTATAGAGGGGGGCACTATGATTTCTTTCACACTTTGATTGGTATAATCGTTCATTTCTTCTTGTCTAAAGCGGGCCCGTCCCGCATATCCATGGATTACAGCACGAAATATCGTAAGAATCCTAAGATATGATTTTTTTGAAAGGAGTGAAAAGGAATGGACAAGTATGTGAGCTGGATGGCAGCGCTGCGGCTGCTCTCAGGTAGTGTGGAAATAATGGCGGCCCTGATCATGCTGAAGCTGAACCAGGTGGACAAGGCACTGGCGGTCAATTCCGGATTGGCTCTTGTAGGGCCGACTATTCTGATTCTGACTACGGCAGTCGGACTGACGGGGATGGCACAGGAGTTGTCTTGGGGCAAGCTTGGCTGGATTGGCTGCGGGGTAGCCTTTCTCTTAATCGGAATTCTAAAAAAATGATAGATGATAGTCATAAAGCACGCGTACAAGCATAAGTATGGATTAAAGCTATTTAAAGAAGAGGACAACTTGGGGGTACTCTGTATGGCTAATGAATGGCTGCTATTGTTTCCTGAAAAAGTAAGAGCACTGCTGAGAGGCTTGCCGGCTCCGCTGCTCGAAAAAGTGGAAGAGATCCGCGTCCGCGAAGGGCGCCCGCTGGAAATCAATTATTCCGGGGGCAAATACCATTTTCTCGGCCCAGGCGGAAGCCTGACGCTGAACCCCGAAGAAGCGTACAAGCCGGACCGTGAAGATGCGCACAGGCTGCTGGACCTGATCAGCAATCATTCGCTCTATACAATGGAAGAGGAGCTTCGCAAGGGGTTCATTACGATTCCCGGGGGACACCGGATTGGATTGGCCGGACGGACCGTGCTGAGCGGCGGGGGTGTGGAGCATCTGCGGGACATTACCGGTTTTAATGTGCGGATTGCACGGGAGGTGCTGGGCATTGCCGACGGCATTCTGCCTTACCTGCTCGACAAGGGACGGCAGCGGATCCTGCATACGCTGATTCTCTCGCCGCCACAGCATGGCAAAACCACTCTGCTGCGCGATCTTGCCAGACAGATCTCAGCAGGTGGAAAGAACATGCGAGAGGGCAGCCGGCCCGGCCTGAAGGTCGGCATCGTAGATGAACGCTCCGAAATCGCCGGCAGCCGCCGCGGCATTCCCGCTTTTGATGTCGGTCCCCGGACGGATATCCTCGACGGTTGCCCCAAAGCCGAAGGGATGATGATGATGATCCGGTCGCTCTCGCCCGATGTGCTGATCGCCGATGAGATCGGCCGCCTCGAGGATGCCGACGCCGTGACCGAAGCGCTTCACGCGGGCATTTCGGTCGTCGCTTCTGCCCACGGCAAGGAAGTATCTGAGCTGGCCCGGCGGCCTGGCCTGGGTGCACTCTTGGAGCACCGGATGTTCGAGCGGTATGTCATCCTGCACCGGGCAGAAGCGGGATTAACCTTCCGGATATTGGACGGGCAGAAGCGCAGCCTGCTATTGGTCTCGCCTGGGGAAACACTGGGCGGTGAACGCCATGCTTAAGCTGTTCGGAGCAGTGCTTATTGTCCTGGCAGGCACGCTGGCCGGCTTCAAGCGGGCTGCACAGTATGCAGACAGGCCACGGCACATCAGAGGCCTGATCGCAGCCCTGCAGCGGCTGGAGACCGAGATTCAATATGGCTATACCCCGCTGCCGGAAGCACTGCGCCGGATCGGGATGCAGTCGAAGGAGCCGCTGAGAGCTTTTTTCATCACTGCGGCCGTGGAGATGAGCCCCCCGCTGGACCGCAGCGCCGAAGAAGCGATCTCCATGGCGATGGAGGAGCACTGGAGGGCGGCTTCGTTGAAAGGCACGGAGAAGGAGATACTCCGTCAGCTCAGCTGCACGCTGGGCACGAGCGACAGATCGAATCAGAGCACTCACATCGCGCTGGCTTTGCAGCAGTTGAAGCAGGAGGAGACAGTGGCCAGAGAAGATCAGGGCAGATATGAAAAAATGAGCAAAAGCCTGGGTCTGCTGCTTGGAGCATTGATCGTCATATTGATCTTTTAGCGAGGTGCCAGGAATGAATATTGAAGTCAACGCAATCTTCCAAATTGCCGGCATCGGCATCATTATCGCCATGATCCACACGGTGCTAAAGCAGATGGGCAAGGAAGACATCGCCCACTGGGTTACCATTGTCGGCTTCATCATCGTGTTATTTATGGTCATACGTATGCTGGACGGCCTGCTCCAGGAAATCAAAACGATTTTTCTTTTTCAATAGGCCAAGGTTATGGAAATTATTCAAGTGGTAGGAATTGGGCTCTTGTCGACGGTCCTGATACTCGTACTCAAGGAACAAAAGCCGATGTTCGCCTTCCTGCTGACCACTGCCGCAGGCATTCTGATCTTCCTGTTCCTGATCGGCAAGATTGGAACGATTCTGGGGACGCTGGAGCGGGTGGCGGAGTCCTCGGGTATGGAAATGATCTACATCAAAACTGTATTCAAAATTATAGGGATTTCCTATATCGCAGAGTTTGGAGCGCAGATTGTGCGCGACGCCGGGCAGGAATCCATTGCTTCCAAGATAGAGCTGGCCGGTAAGGTGCTGATTATGGTGCTGGCTGTTCCGATTATCAGCATTATTATCGAGACGGTAATGAAGCTTCTGCCGGCATGAGCAAACACCTTGACGACAGAAGAAGTTAGAAGCAGAGCGGGGGAAAGGATATGCGTGCGCGCAATGTTTTTCGGCCACCAAAACTAAAAACAATCCTGCTCCTTCTGCCCTGCTTATTGCTGCTGCTGTGGGGCTCAGGAATAGCCTTCGCAGCCCAAACTACACCATCACCTTCGCCGCAGCCCACAACTCAGGGAGGTTCCTCCGCGGTAGACCACTGGGTAAAGGGACAGGTGCAGAATCTGCCTACGGGTGAGGTGGAGTCGTACTGGAATCAGCTGATGAAGGACTATGGGGGATTTTTTCCGGAAGGCAAAACACCTTCGCTGATGGATATGCTGCTGCCTGGAGATAACGGCCTAAGCTTCAAAAGCGTAATGTCCGGCCTGACCTCTTACATGTGGCATGAGGTGCTTTTCAATGGCAAGCTGCTGGTAACGATCGTTATGATCAGCGTACTCAGCATGATTCTCGAAACGCTGCAGACCGCTTTTGAACGCAAATCGGTTAGCAAAATCGCCTATATGCTCTGTTACATGGTTGTACTGGTCATTGCTGTGAACAGTTTCAACGTAGCTATAGGATATGCAAAGGATGCTATCGACCACATGTCTGACTTCATGATGGCCATGATCCCGTTGCTGTTCGCACTGCTGGCATCCATGGGGAATATCGTGACCGTCTCCGTCACCCATCCGCTGATTGTATTCATGATTCATACCGTAAGCACGCTCATTCATACCGTGATTTTCCCGCTGTTCTTTTTCTCCGCGGTGCTGCATCTGGTGAGTGCGATGTCGGAGAAATACAAGTTAACCCAGCTTGCCAATCTGCTGCGAAATGTCGGTGCCGGACTGCTGGGCGTACTGCTGACCGTATTCCTTGGAGTCATCTCCGTCAGAGGGATTACCAGTTCGGTGACGGACGGAGTAACCCTCCGCGCCGCCAAATACATTACAGGAAACTTTGTGCCGGTCATCGGCAAAATGTTCGCAGATGCCACCGATACGGTGATTTCTGCATCGCTTCTGGTGAAGAACGCCATCGGGCTTTCGGGTGTCATTATCATTTTGTTCCTTTGCGCATTTCCGGCCATTAAAATACTCGTGCTCGCCCTCATCTACAACGTGGCTGCGGCCGTAATGCAGCCCTTGGGCGAGACGCCGATTGTTACTTGTCTGCAGACGATCGGCAAGAGCATGATCTACGTGTTCGCGGCGCTGGCCGCCGTATCGCTCATGTTCTTCCTGGCTGTCACAATCATGCTGACCGCCGGAAATGTCACCGTCATGATGAGGTGAGGTACAAACTGTTGGGAGGAAAGACAATGACCTGGTTGGGCGGTTGGCTTAGGGAACTTATTCTGGTGGTGCTGTTGGCTGCTTTTGTGGAAATGCTGCTGCCTAGCAAATCCATGGAGCGGTATGCCAGGCTGGTGCTTAGCCTTCTGGTGCTGCTGACCCTACTTAGCCCTATTGTGGCCCTGCTGAAGGGAGATGTCACCGGAGAGCTTAGCCTGGCCATGAATCAGCAGGAGAAGAAAGGCGGAGTGTTCTCGGGAGCAGGGAAAGGTGCGGGTTCTTTGGAGAAGATTCTGGCAGAGGGCCGGGTGCTGGCGGCAGGAGCGCAGGAGCAGAGCCTGAAGCTGGCTGCTGAAGAGGTTGCCGGGCAGATGCGAAACCAGATTGCCGGGATCACCGGTGTGCAGGGTGCCAAGGTTACAGTGACGCTGGGGATGGGAAAAGCCTCTGATACCACTCAGGGTGAAGCTGTACCGGTGATAGCTTCGGTGAACGTATCCTTTCCAGCTGCATTCTCTGGCTCAGGAACAGGCAGCGGGGCGGCGACGGGCACAACAACAGGCTCACCCTCGGAGTCGATTGTTATTACACCAGTAGAGCCGGTACAGGTTAATCTGGGCTCTGATTCCGATAAGACTTCCGCCGCCGCATCCGCGACATCCTCACCTGACATACCGGAGGGCAGCAGTGCCACACCGGGAAGCGGGTTGGACCAAGACCAGGCTGAGTCGATCATCAAGCTGTTGGAGCAGAACTGGAATCTGAGCCGGGAAGTCATTCATGTGCAGAAGAGCATTACCGGGGAAGCAAAGCTGTAAACCTAACCAATCACGCGACTGCAGGGAGGATAAGAGATGGGCAACTGGCTGAAAAAACTTGAGCAATGGGCTGGAGGCGGTGGTTCTGGCAGTCCGAAGCGGAGTCACACTTTCCGCTGGCTGATTATTCTCGGGCTGCTCGGCGCGGCAATTATGCTGTTCAACTCCTTTGTGAATGTGAAGAAGCTGGACAGCGAGAATACGGGGCGTGAGCCGCCGCCAATCGAAAGTTCACAGGCGACCCTGCAGCAGGGGAATGGAGCAGCCTCCGATTCTTTTGACAGCATTGAACAGGCGATGGAGAACCGCACCAAAGAGATTCTGGAGAAAATCGTCGGTGTCGGCACAGTGGATATCATGGTTACCGTGGATTCTACAGAGGAAATCGTAGTACAGCGCAATATGAACGATTCCCAGCAGCAGAGCGAAGAAACAGATGCCAGCGGCGGTAAACGTCACACCACACAGTATACAAGGGATGGCGAAATCGTTACCTACAGCCAGTCAGGCGATGAAACCCCGATTATTACCAAGCGGATCAAACCCCAGGTGCGTGGTGTGCTGGTTGTCGCCAAAGGTGCAGAGAACAAAATTGTCAGGGGTCTGATTGAAGAGGCGATAGAAAAAGGCCTGAACGTGCCAGGTTATCGCATATCCGTAGTTCCGCGCAAGCAGGAATAGCCGATTCATTCGTACTGTAGTTCATGCTAACAAAACTAAGCGTATGCTTCCGGAGTGAGTTTTGTACGAAGAAAACCCAGGGAGTAAATGCTAACAAAACTTTTAGGAGGAATTATAAATGAAGGGCAAACGACAGACAATTTGGTTGGTTTCCATGCTCAGTTTGATGGTGGTTCTCTCCGCATACTATTTATTTACGGAAGACTCGGGTGCCGCTGTTCCCAAGGAAACGGCTGGCAGTATGCAGGTGGATAATATTAAAAGCGGAGCCGACGGAGCCCAGTCTCCTGCTCTGGACAGCGGACTGGTTATCAACGAAGTATCTACGCAAGGGGTAACCGGGGATGCAGGCAATGCCACAGTGAAGGAAGACAGCAGCACAGCTGCCGTTACAGATGACAGTAGTAAGGCGGCCACATCGAATGATAAAGACAAGGCTGCCAATGCAGTAACCGATAAGGACAGCACAGCCGCTGATGCCGGCATTTCCTCAGAAAAAACGATTACAGCAGAAGCCGATAAGACACCGGCTCCGACTTCAGACCCTACTGCAAGTCCCTCCAAAATAGACAAAAATAACACGAAAACAGGCAAAGACAGCGCAGCCGCCAATACGGAGAAGAATCCAGCAAAAGGCGACGCTGCAATCCTGGACGAAGTAGCTTCACAAAGTGTTTCAGCCAGCAGCCTATTCACCAACTATCTGTATGAACGCGAGCAGAAGAATCTGAAAGACCAGAACGATCTGCTCGCCACAATCAATAACATGGATAAGACACCTGCCGAGAATGCGGCAGCCAATGAGCAACTGAATAAGCTGGAGGAAAAGAAATCCAAAATTACCAGCATTGAGGATCAGCTGCAGCAAAAGTACGGTGAAGCCATTGTCAAAGAGGAATCCGGCGATACCTATACCGTTGTTGTCCTCAGTGACAAGCTTGATGTGAAGCAGGCGGTTGGAATTGTAGACCTTGTTATGAAGGAACTGAGTGTCACACAGGATAAGATTAGAGTCCAGTATGTATCCGAGCAATAATATCCGCTTGAGAAAAACAACAGAAAATGCCGAAAGAGCTCGGGTTACCCCGGGCTCTTTCCATTTCTAGCGTTTGTGATATAATACATAAAGTTATCTTGGAATATAAGAAGAATAAGTGGCACATTGTTTTTCTTTTTTATATTTCTTGCAAGAAGCGGGTATCTGAAAGCGTTTCGGGTAAAACTGCATGTCATTTGAAGCATACGCTTCCTGAGAAGAACGGAGAAGCCTTTTTTGCTTGTGGCTTCGAGAGAAAGCTGAAGGAGTGAACTATTGAATGTTCAAGTTAAGCGAGATTAAGGAACTGATTAAATTGCTGGACCAAACCTCCTCCGTACACGAACTGGAGATTGAAAGCGAAGGAATGAAGCTTGCTATCCGCAAACCGGATCGCTCTGAAGCGGATGGTATGGCGATTCAGGCGACTCCTTATGCCTATCCTTTTACGCCAGCCCCTCAGCCGCAAAGCCAGCAGTATGCTGCACCTGCGGTAGTGACCGAAATTCCGGCAGCATCTCAGCAGCCGGTCTCTACAGAAGGCACACTGCATAAAATTGTCTCTCCGATGGTAGGGACCTTTTATAGTGCGGCTTCTCCAGAAACCCCATCCTTTGTCAATGTGGGCGACCGGGTTAGTGAAAAATCAACGGTCTGCATCATTGAAGCCATGAAGCTGATGAATGAGCTGGAGGCGGAAGTCAGAGGCGAAATCGTGTCTGTCCTCGCGGAGAATGGCCAGCTTGTTGAATATGGTCAGCCTCTGTTCCTGGTGAAACCGGAATAACAGCCGCGAGAATCATGAGGAGCTAGCAAGCTTCGTTAAACTTTGGGAGGAAACGCATGAACATTCAAAAAGTGTTGATTGCCAACCGCGGTGAAATCGCGGTCCGCATTATCAGAGCTTGCCGTGAACTGGGCATATCCACCGTTGCGGTTTACTCGGAGCCTGACCGGGATTCATTGCATGTCCGGCTGGCTGATGAAGCGTACTGCATTGGCCCGATGCCAGCCAAGGACAGCTATCTGAACTTTACCAATATTATGAGTGTAGCTACATTGACGGAATGCGACGCCATTCATCCCGGTTACGGATTTTTGGCCGAGAATGCGGATTTCGCAGAGATTTGTGAATCCTGCAACATCACTTTTATCGGACCTTCGCCGGATGCCATCACCCGCATGGGTGACAAGGCTGTGGCCAAGGAAACGATGAAACTGGCGGGCGTTCCGATTATTCCGGGCTCTGACGGGCTTGTGGGTGATGTAGAGGAGGCAGTCATGCTGGGCCGTGATATCGGCTACCCGATTATCGTCAAAGCTACTGCAGGCGGCGGAGGCAAGGGCATCCGCATAGCCGAGGATGAGGAATCCCTGGTGAAGCAGATTACAGCTGCCCAGCAGGAAGCGCAAAAGGCCTTCGGCAATGCCGGGGTTTACCTGGAGAAATTCCTGACAGGTATGAAGCATGTGGAGATTCAGATTATTGCCGACAACCATGGCAATGTGGTGCATTTGGGTGAACGGGACTGTTCTGTCCAGCGCCGGCGTCAGAAACTGATTGAAGAAGCACCTTGCTCGGTTCTGACTCAGGATATCCGCGATGCCATGGGCCAGGCTGCCGTACGTGCCGCTCAAGCCGTGAATTACTCGGGTGCGGGTACACTCGAATTCCTGCTTGGACCGGATGGCCAATTTTATTTCATGGAAATGAACACCCGGATTCAGGTTGAGCATCCGGTAACAGAGATGGTCACGGGTGTCGACCTGATCAAAGAGATGATTTCTGTTGCGGAAGGCAACCCTTTGTCCTTTACCCAGGAAGACATTCACATCAATGGCTGGTCCATTGAATGCCGGATCAATGCGGAAGATCCGGAGAAGAACTTCATGCCTTCACCGGGCAAAATCGGTTTTTATCTCCCGCCGGGAGGTTTAGGTGTACGGGTGGACAGCGCAGCATACCCGGGGTATACGATCTCCCCTTTTTATGACTCAATGATTGCCAAGCTCATTGTATGGGCTCCGACCCGCCAGGAAGCCATCGCCAAGATGAAGCGGGCGCTCTCTGAATTTGCTGTGGAAGGCATACATACAACGATTTCATTCCACCAGAAATTGCTGGAGCATCCGGTGTTTTTGGACGGTAATTTTGATATTAAATTCCTGGAGGATTATGAAATTTAGGACGGCTTTGCTTTGTTTGTCATAAAGTTCGCCAAATGATATAGTATGTTTAATAAGAGACGTGCTTTGCGCTTGAAATATTGAACAACTTTTTCTTTGAAAGGTGTGAGTCCACAATGAGTACATTGCCGACAGAATACGAACGTACGGAAATCGGTGAAATCCAGATCGCTCCAGAAGTGATTGAGGTAATCGCAGGTTTGGCAACTGTGGAAGTTAAAGGTGTGGCAGGTATGAGCGGCGGTTTTGCCGGAGGCATCGTTGAACTTCTAGGCCGCAAGAACCTCTCCAAAGGTGTAAAGGTAGAGGTTGGGCAACGCGAAGCTGCAGTGGATGTGTCCGTGATTATCGAGTACGGCAACCGTCTCCCGGAAGTGGCTGCAGAAATTCAGCGCAACGTGAAACGTTCGATCGAGACCATGACTGGTCTGACCGTAGTTGAAGTGAATGTGCATATTCATGATGTTCAGTTCCGCAGCAACACTGCTGTAGACAAGAACGAAGAAACGGACGCGGTTCTCCGCGTGAAATAAAGCCAGCTTTCTTCCATAAACCCCCGACAGCACCGTCGAGGGTTTACTCTAATTTGAGGAGGTTATGAGACTCGTGGCAAAAATTTTGGACAGGCTCCTGCTGTTCCTCTACAGCTTATGCATCGGAATATTATCTGTAATTGCCATCCTCCTGTTAAGCGGTGCTATTCCGGACTCCTTTGAAATGCTGGACAGACCTGAGGCATATATAGCTGCCATAGCTGTTGCTGTCATTTTGTTCCTGCTCAGCATCCGTTTCTTCTACATTTCACTGCGGCGTGACCGGGCATCCTTGCCTTCGGTCGATCAGCGCACAGAGTATGGTGATATTCAAATCTCCATGGAAACGATTGAGAACCTGAGCCTGAAGGCTGCCGGCAAAGTCAAGGGAATCAGAGATTTGAAGTCGCGAATCCGGGTCTCACAGGCGGGTCTTGAGATTATGATCCGCGCAGTTGTGGACGGGGAGCATTCCCTTCCGTTGCTGACTACCGAGGTTCAGCGCCAGGTGCATGATTTTGTGCAGGAAACGACCGGTATTCCTGTAGCGGACGTCTCGGTATACATTGCTAACCTCACACAGTCTCCAAGCTTCAAAAGTCGAGTGGAATAGAGGTGAGTTTCCCTTATGTTGTGGAAAGCAGTATGGGAAAGTCACGGGGGTAGAATTGCCGGAGTCACCTTCGGTGTCGTTCTCGGGTTGATTTATTTGATTAGCGGTTTTTGGGATATGCTGTTCTTTGCACTGGTTGTGTTCATAGGATATACGCTTGGCAAAAGAAAGGACACCGCTCAGCCCCCGCTGTTTCAGTGGCAGGAGCTGGTAGGGCGGTTGTCCGGACGCTGGCGTCCTTTCAAATGAACCGCGATAGTTTTTCTTCCGGAGCCTGGAACCCGTAGTATGAGTTGCCTGATGCCGGAGGAAGGGCTGCGCGGTTTTTTTGCAGTTGCTGCTCTCTTAGAGGATAGAACCTGCTCCATTAAGCTTACAATAGTTGCAGGAAGAAACAACGATACACCCAATATAAGCAAACAAGATATGTTTGTAGGAGGAACACATGAAAAGACGTTTAGCAAGAGAAATTATTGTCCAAAGCCTGTATCAGATGGAAATGAATGAAGTGGAAAGTGCGGAAGCGGTGGAAATGCTGATAGCCGAAGCTTCGGAAGAAAATGAGACCGAACGTGTAATTACAGACGAAATCGAGCTGAAAGCTTATGTTGTAGCGCATGTTAACGGTGTATGGGAACACAAGATGGCCATTGACGATATGCTGGAGCATTATCTGAAGGGCTGGCAGATGAGCCGGCTCTCACGGGTAGACCGCCAGATTCTCCGTCTTGCCACGTATGAGATGGTCTTTGCAAACGATGTGCCGGCTAAGGTTTCTGTCAATGAAGCCATTGATCTGGCCAAACATTTTGGCACTGATGATTCCGGGAAGTTCGTTAATGGTGTGCTTGGCAAGATGATTCAGGAGATTGATACGCTTAAGACGGATCTGTAAAAGCTGTTTTTATCGAAATATAAGAATGTACTGGTTTCACGCTTCATCCAAACTTTCAAAGCAGATAAAAGGGGAGAGAATTACATGACAGCAGCAATTATCAGCGGTAAACAAGTATCTGACGAAATTCGTATCGACATTGCCCGGGAAGTTGCCTCATTAGCCGAACGGGGCGTAAAGCCTGGTCTTGCTGTTGTACTCGTTGGTGAAGATGCTGCATCTCAGGTCTATGTGCGCAATAAAGAAAAATCCAGTACTGAACTGGGATTCCATTCCGAAGTGCACAGACTGGATGCTGCGACAAGTCAGGAAGATTTGCTGGCGCTTGTAGCTGAACTGAACCGCAGGGATGAAATTGACGGGATTCTGGTGCAGCTTCCGCTTCCAAATCACATTGACGAGAAGGCTGTAATTAATGCCATTGCTGTGGACAAAGATGTGGACGGTTTCCATCCGATTAACGTCGGCAATCTGGTTATCGGAGATGACAGCCTCTTGCCCTGCACGCCTGCGGGTGTGATCGAACTGATCAAGCGCACAGGCACCGGAATGTCCGGCAAGCATGCTGTTGTAATCGGACGGAGCAACATTGTCGGCAAACCGGTATCCCTGCTGCTTCAGCGCGAGAATGCTACAGTAACGATGTGTCATTCGCGGACCGCAAACATGGCTGAACTTAGCCGTCAGGCAGATATTCTGGTTGTTGCTATTGGCCGGGCCAACTTCATTGACGGCTCTTTTGTAAAGCCGGGCGCGGTGGTTATCGATGTCGGAATGAACCGTTTGGATAACGGCAAGCTCGCCGGAGATGTGGACTATGAAAGCGCGAAGGAAGTTGCCGGATACATTACTCCTGTACCTGGTGGCGTAGGACCGATGACCATTACCATGCTGATGGCCAATACGCTTACTGCAGCCAAACGCCGCCGCGGCCTGGATAAGGAATAGGTAGCGCCCATGGCGGCAGATCGGCAGATTTATTCGATTAAAGAGCTTAACCGTTATATCCGCATGAAGCTCGATTCGGATGTAGTGCTCTCTGATGTATGGGTTCGCGGGGAAATCTCGAATTTCACCCACCACGGCAGCGGTCATATGTATTTTACACTTAAGGATGAGAGCAGCCGGATCAAGTCCATCATGTTTGCTTCCCATAACCAGCGGCTGCCCTTTGTACCGAAGGAAGGGACCAAGGTAATCGCAAGAGGGAATGTGACCGTCTACGAACGGGACGGGCAGTACCAGTTCTATGCCACACATATGCAGCCCGATGGTATCGGCAGTTTGTATCTGGCATATGAACAGCTGAAGAATAAGCTGGAGCTGGAAGGCCTGTTTGCGGCGGCACGCAAACGGCCGCTCCCTCGGTTTCCCCACTGCATCGGGGTAGTGACTTCCCCGACAGGTGCGGCCGTGCGGGACATTATCATCACGCTGCAGCGGCGGTTTCCGCAGGTTGCAGTTGTACTGTATCCAGTCCTGGTACAGGGGAATGGTGCAGGGTCTTCCATTGTGAAGGCGATTGAGAACCTGAACGCTATGGGCGAAGCCGATGTGCTCATTGTCGGACGCGGGGGCGGCTCCCTGGAAGAGCTATGGGCCTTCAATGAGGAGGCTGTAGCCCGAGCGATTGCAGCCTCACGTATTCCGGTCATCTCGGCCGTAGGCCATGAGACCGATTTCACGATCGCCGACTTCGCCGCCGATCTTCGGGCGGCAACCCCGACGGCGGCGGCTGAGCTGGCCGTACCGCATGCCGCGGAGCTGGCGGCACAGCTCCGCACAGCGCAGCAGCGCCTGCGCCAGGGACTGTTGCGCCGCTCGCAGCGCGGCGGCGAGCGCCTGGCCTCGCTGCAGCGCTCGCTGGAGCTGGTCGGCCCACGCCGCCAGCTGGCCCAGCACGCGCAGCGGCTGGACATGCTGCGCGGGGGCCTGCTCCGCGCAGCGAGAGAACGGCACGGCCGAGCGCGGGAGCGCCAGGCCGTGCTGCATCACAGCCTGCAGCGCTTCCACCCGCAGGCGAGTGTCAGCGCTGCGCGGCGGCGCACCGAGAGCATCACCCGCGAGCTTGCGGGTGCCATGCAGGTGCGCCTGCAGGAGAAGCGCTCGCGCTTCGCTGCCGAGCTGCGCCATCTCGATGCGCTCAGTCCGCTTAAGGTGATGTCGCGAGGGTACAGTCTCGTCTATGACGAGCAGGAAGAGCACTTAATCAAATCGCTGAACGAAGTAGAGCTCGGCGACATGGTCAACATAAAGCTGAACGACGGACAGCTAAGCTGCCAGGTATGGGGAATGAAGGAGGATGGCATAACAAATGGCGAAGGAAGCTGAATTGGACTTTGAAGGAGCCATGGAGCGGCTGGAAGAAATCGTGCGTGAGCTCGAGCACGGCGACGTTCCCCTGGAAAAGGCAATCGATTTGTTTCAGCAGGGCATGAAGCTCTCGCAGCTGTGCGGAAGTAAGCTGGAGCAGGTGGAGCGCAAAATCGAAATGATCACCGAGATGGACGGAGAACTGCGCAAAAAACCGTTCGGTGCCCGGCTGGAAGGTGACGGCGATGAATCGCTTTGAACCCAAGCAGGCGGCAGAGCCTACGGGGAATCTGCAGCGTCAGCCGTTGAGTAAATATATTACGGAGATCAGCGGCCTGGTTGTGAAGGAGCTGGAGGCGACCTTGCCTGAGCATTGGAAGGTGCCCGGCAGTCTGAAGGATGCGATGAACTATTCTCTGCAAGCCGGGGGCAAACGTCTCCGTCCACTGCTGGTAGTCGCAGCCTGCGAGGCACTGGGAGGCAGCCGTGAAGCGGCTCTGCCGGTAGCAGCTGCAATCGAGATGGTACATACCTATTCGCTGATCCACGATGATCTGCCCGCAATGGATAATGACGATTACCGTCGCGGCAAACTGACCAACCACAAGGTGTTTGGCGAGGCTACGGCGATTCTGGCCGGAGACGCGCTGCTGACACATGCCTTTTACAGCGTTGTCCAGGCTTCACGGAGACATGGCATTTCAGCGGACAGAGCCCTTTCAGTTGTAGAGGATCTGGCAGAAATGGCAGGCCCGCGGGGCATGGTCGGAGGACAAATTGCCGATATGGAGGGCGAACAGGGGCTTACCGATCTGCAGCAGCTTCAGTATATCCACCAACATAAGACAGGGGATCTGATCATATTCTCCCTTGTGGCAGGCGGACGAATTGCAGGAGCAGACAGCAGACAGCTTGAAGCATTGCGTGATTTCGGAACCCATATCGGACTGGCCTTTCAGATTCAGGATGATATTCTTGATCTGGTCGGGGACGAAGGCAAGCTCGGCAAAAAAACAGGCAGCGACGTTAAGCAACAGAAGGTGACTTACCCGTACTTTATCGGGCTGGACGCTTCCCGCGAAGAGGTCCGGCGGCTGACAGCGGCCGCCCGCAGTGCAGTACTTGAAGGCGGTTTTCACGACAGTACCCGCCTCTTGGACATCGCGGAATACCTGATGAAGCGTGATCACTAGCATGAATTCCGGGACGGCTGTATTTCGACAGCCGTTTCGTTTGTGTTATAATGGGGTTTATATATATTTTACAACATCTAGGAAAGCGGGGAATACTCGTGCTGCTTCCACAAATAAATGATCCTCAGCAACTTAAATCTTTGTCAGTCGAGGAGCTGGCTACTCTTGCGGAGGAGATCCGCCGGTTTCTGATCGAGAAACTTACTGCAACAGGCGGGCACCTCGGCTCCAATCTGGGGGTAGTGGAGCTCACACTGGCCCTGCACTACTGTTATGATAGTCCCCGGGACAAAATGATATATGACGTAGGCCACCAGGCATATGTCCATAAGATATTGACCGGCCGCCAGGACCGTTTTGACACGCTGCGCAAAAAAGACGGATTGTGCGGCTTTGTTAAGCGTTCGGAAAGTGAACATGATGTCTGGGAAGCCGGGCACAGCAGTACTTCGCTGTCAGCGGCAATGGGTATGGCCATGGCCCGTGATCTGAAAGGCGAAGACAACAAGGTTATCGCTGTCATCGGGGACGGAGCGCTGACCGGCGGGATGGCGTTTGAAGCACTTAACCACATCGGCCACGAACGCCGCAAGTTGATGGTTATCCTCAATGACAATGAAATGTCGATTGCGCCGAATGTGGGGGCAATGCACAACTATTTGAGCAAAATCCGTTCGGACCGCCACTACCTGCGAGCAAAGGATGAAGTCGAAGGACTGCTGAAGAAGATTCCTGCCATCGGTGGAAGGCTCGCCAAGACTGCCCAGAATGTGAAAGACAGTCTTAAATATATGATGGTTCCCGGTGTGCTGTTTGAGGAGCTTGGCTTCACATACCTTGGACCGGTCGACGGTCATGACATGGAGAAGCTGATAGATACCTTTCATCAGGCCGATAATGTATCCGGACCTGTACTGGTGCATGTTCTGACTACTAAGGGCAAGGGGTACAAACCTGCTGAAACCGATTTCTACAAATCACATGCCATTTCTCCTTATAAAATTGAGTCCGGCCAGTCCTTAAAAGCTGTCGGGAATCCTATGTATACTGAAGTATTTGGTCAGACATTAATCGAACTGGGCCGTCAGGACAAGCGGCTGATCGCAGTGACTCCGGCGATGCCTGGCGGCTCAGGACTGTTCCCGTTCGCCAAGGAATTTCCCGACCGGATGATTGATGTCGGCATTGCCGAGCAGCATGCGGCAACTTTATGTGCAGCCTTGGCGATGGAGGGGATGAAACCTGTGTATGCAGTGTACTCTACCTTTATGCAGCGGGCCTATGATCAGATTGTGCATGATATCTGCCGTCATAACGCCAATGTTATGTTCGCTATCGACCGTGCAGGCTTTGTCGGTGCTGACGGCGAGACACATCAAGGGGTATATGATATAGCCTTTATGCGCCATATTCCGAATATGGTGATGATGATGCCGAAGGATGAGAACGAGCTGCGCCATATGATGAAGACAGCTCTTGAATATAATGATGGTCCGATCGCTTACCGGTATCCGCGGATTGACGGCACCGGTGTTGACATGGATACCGAGCTACAGGTACTTCCAATCGGTTCCTGGGAGCGGCTGCGTCCAGGCGATGACTACGCTGTACTCGCCTGCGGACCTATGGTTCAGGTGGCTGAAGAAGCGGCAGAGCAGCTGAAGCGGGAAGGCATTCAGTTGAGTGTTGTCAACGCCCGCTTCCTGAAGCCGCTTGACAGCTCCATGCTGCTCGATCTGGCCCACGCAGGCACTGGAATGATTGTACTGGAAGAAGCCAGCCAGGCGGGAAGTCTGGGCAGCGCGGTGCTTGAATTTTATGCGGAGCATGAAATTTATGATGCCCGTGTTCATTTGATGGGCGTGCCGGATATCTTTGTAGAGCATGGCTCCATCAAAGAACAGCGCCAGCAAACCGGATTGACTGTTGAAGCAGTAGTCAGCCGGATCAAGACGATGAAGGCATCGAGCTCATTTGCCTATAAGACGACCTCAACCTCCTGAACAGGACAGTTGAAGCGGCAAGCCTAAGAACAATCAGGAGATGACCATGGAACACCCTAAGGAACGGATTGACGTATTGTTAGTGGAACAAGGATTTTACGATAGCCGTGAGAAGGCCAAGGCAGCTATCATGGCCGGGCTGGTGCTTGCGAATGAGGAACGGATTGAGAAGGCCGGGATGAAGGTGCTGCGTAACGCCGTCCTGAGGGTGAAAGGTGCGGTACACCCCTATGTCAGCCGTGGCGGGCTGAAGCTGGAGAAGGCGCTGCGGCAGTTTGGTATTGACCTGAACGGGCGCACCATGCTGGATATCGGTTCTTCCACAGGAGGCTTTACCGATTGCGCACTCCAGAACGGAGCAAGCCACGTATACGCTATTGATGTAGGCTATAATCAGCTGGACTGGAGTCTGCGCAATGATGAACGGGTAAGTGTGATGGAGCAGACGAATTTCCGTTATATGACCCCACCCGACCTTCAAGGTCCTGTTCCCGATTTTGCCAGCATAGATGTATCATTTATTTCTCTCAAAATTATTTTACCGCCGCTGATGGCGCTTCTTGAACGCCCTGCAGATATTGCTGCGCTGATCAAGCCGCAGTTCGAAGCCGGCCGGGAAAAGGTCGGGAAATCAGGTGTGGTCCGCGAACCGGCTGTCCACAAAGAGGTGCTCATGAACGTTCTGGGCATGGCTGCTGAACTGGGCTACAGGCTGAAAGGCTTAACCTTCTCCCCCATCACTGGAGGTGAAGGCAATATCGAGTTTTTGGCCCACTGGAAGCTCCTGCCTGAGGCAATAGAGTCCGGCGATGAACAGCCTTCAGGAGAACTACTGCCGGACAACTTCGCAGCAATCGCCGAGGCTGTGATCCAGGAAGCGGCAGCAACCTTCAAAGTCAGCAAATCTGGAAACTCATCCAAGTGATGAGTTTCTTTTTGACTGTACCAAAGCTTTTTTGCAATATACTGAGGAATAAGGTAGTCTAGCCTTATCTTTCCTCTATTATGAAATTGCTACAATCACTTTCAGCTGCGATTTCGGCTGCCAAAGCAGGATTTTAGCGGGCTTCACGCGAATTAATCACCGAGGTGATGAAGTTGGCGGGCTCTGATAAAACCGTAATGGTGCTAATTGGACTGGCAGTCGCAATATTTATCATTTATCGGATTTACATATGGCTGCAAAGCTCCCCGCGTTCGTTCATTAAGGACAGGCTTCCGCTGAATAAAGTCATTTTGCCTCATCCTTCCATTGATTTGCTGGAAGCAGCGGGCTACGAAGTGATCGGAGGCAAGCTGAAGATTCCGCTGTCTTTTAATGTAGACGGGGCTTCCATGTACAGCAGGCTGTTCATTGATTATGTAGCGAGCAAGGAAGAGGATTCCTACTATTTGGTCATTCTATCCCGCCCGCGCAAAACGCTCGACTTTACCGGAAGCAGCCTCCGGGATTCACTTTTGCCTTACCTGCTGATTTATCCGGACTGCAGCGGAGTGCTATATGTTAATACCGTCACTTCTGTAATCCATGAGATCAGGCTGGGCAAAGACGACGGCGAATCCAATTAGAAAGTTAACTTAATCATACGGGAGGCAACAATGAAAGGTCACAGGCACATAAAGATACGTGAGATCATTACACAACAGGAAATTGAGACGCAAGACGATTTGGTAGAAGCACTGCGAGAGGCCGGTTTTCAGGTTACCCAGGCTACGGTGTCGCGGGATATTAAGGAGCTTTTGCTGATAAAAGTACCTATGGACGATGGGAGATACAAATATTCCCTGCCTACAGATCAACGCTACAACCCGACACAGAAGCTGAAGCGTGTGCTGGTGGACAATTTTGTGCATATTGATTCCTCCGGGAACCTTGTGGTGATGAAATGTCTCCCGGGAACGGCTAACTCTGTCGCTGCCCTGATCGATAATATTGATTGGCCGCAGATTATGGGTACCATTTCCGGTGACGATACGATCCTGATTATCTGCCGTCAGCCAGAGAACAGCAAAGACGTAATTTCGCAAATCATGGGATATATATCCTAGAATCATAGATGTCGCAATCATCTTTTCGGAGGTGCAGTATTCGTGTTAGACACATTGTCGATCCGTAATCTTGCCGTTGTTGAAGCGGTGGATGTGCATTTTTATCCCGGTTTTCATGTACTTACAGGGGAGACCGGTGCAGGGAAATCAATCATTATCGATGCGCTTGGACTTGTGGTCGGAGGCCGTGGCTCAGCGGATTCCATCCGTTACGGTACAGACAAAGCAGAGATGGAAGCGCTATTCAGCCTGCCTGTATCACATCCCGTATGGGAGACGCTGGAGCGTCTTGGCATCACAGCAGATCCTGAGGAGCATTTAATTATCCGCCGTGAGATTACCTCCCAAGGCAAAAGCACTTCGCGTGTCAACGGACAGATGGTAAATCTTAGCATGCTGCGGGAAATCGGTGAACAGCTGGTTAATATTCACGGACAGCATGAGCATCAGAATCTGCTGAAGGCAGAGCGCCATCTGGGCCTACTGGATACTTACGGCGAAGCTGTTATCGGACCGCTTAAGGCCGACTATCAAGAGAAATATACCGCCTTTGCTAAGGTGGAAAAAGAACTCCGTGAATTGCAGGAAACCAGCCAGAAGGCCTATCAGATGCTGGATTTATACCGTTTTCAGCTGGAGGAAATTTCTTCCGCAGGACTAAAACCGGGGGAAGATGAATTACTTGCCGAAGAAAGGGTCAAACTATCCCACAGCGAGAAAATGATGGATTCGGTATCCGGCGCATACGAGCTGCTGTATGACAGGCAGGGGCTGGAATCCATCGGTAATGTGATTTCCCGGCTGGAGGATGCGGTTCGATACGATGAGAAAGGTCTGAAGGGTATCCTGGACCAGCTTCAATCCTCATATTACCAGCTGGAGGATGCCGCCTTTCAGCTGCGGGATTACCGTGAGGATATTGAGTTCAACCCGGCACGGCTCGAGGATATTGAGAACCGGTTGGATCAGATCTCCGGACTTCGGCGCAAATATGGAGACAGCGTAGAGCAGATTCTGGCTTATTATGAGCAAATTAGCCGGGAGACCGATTTGCTGGAGAATAAGGATGAATATATTGAGAAGCTGACCGTGAAGCGCAACGGACTCCTGAACACATTAATGGAAGCAGCGGAGGCGCTCAGTGAAGCCCGCCGGCAGTGTGCAGCAGATTTGGCTACCCAAGTTGAAAGTGAACTGAAAGACCTGCAGATGGAACGGACCTCGCTTCAGGTGAAAATGGATATTCTGGAGGACCCCCGTGGTGTGGAATACCAGGACCGCCGCTACCGGCTGACCCGCCAAGGCATCGACAGTGCAGAGTTCATGATCTCTCCGAATCCAGGTGAGCCGCTTCGCCCGCTGGGCAAAATCGCTTCAGGCGGTGAGCTGTCACGGATTATGCTGGCGATGAAGAGTATTTTTGCCCGGCACGATGCGATCCCTGTACTCATTTTTGACGAAGTGGATACCGGGGTCAGCGGAAGAGCAGCCCAATCAATCGCTGACAAGCTGTACAAGCTTTCAGCCACCTGTCAGGTGTTCTCCATTACCCATCTGCCTCAGGTAGCGTGCATGGCTGATCATCAGTATCTGATCCGCAAGAAAGTTGAAGACGGGCGCACGATGACCGAAGTGGAATCGCTGCCCTTAGAAGGCCGGGTCATGGAGCTGGCCAGAATGCTGGGCGGTGTGGAAATTACCGAAAAAACCTTGCACCACGCACAGGAAATGCTCGGACTGGCCGAGGCCAGCAAGGCGGCTGCAGGGTAAGCGGGACAATGATTGACAGTAATAAAAGCCTGGGGGCAAGGTTATCTTATAGGTACGCAATTGGCGACCACCTTTTTCGTCAAGCGAAAGAAGCAAAAGGGAGCGTGACAGCCATTGAAGCCGAACCTCAGGAAATTAATGCCCGGCCTTTTATTTGCCTTCTTTCTCAGCTTATCAGGCATAACGGGACCTCATCAGAGCTATGCTGCAGCGCAGGCTGACAAGACCGTTTTGGGGGAAACCCGTGATCTCAAGGTGATCCCGGGGGGGCAAACGATTGGTGTAAAAGTAAAGTCAGCAGGCGTGCTTGTTGTAGGACATCATTTAATTGAAGTGTCAAAGCAGTCCAAGCTTTCTCCTGGTGAGAACAGTGGTTTACTGCCCGGGGATTTGATGATCTCCATCAATGGGGTGAAGCTGGACGAGGTGTCCAAGGTTTCCAGGCTAGTGGAGCATGCAGGCAAATCCCATCAGCCCCTTACGATTGTGTACAAACGTGCCGGTAAAGAGCATACAGCTAAGCTGACACCGGCATATGACCGTAATGACAAGGTTTGGCGCTTGGGCCTCTATATCCGCGATTCTGCGGCGGGTGTCGGGACTCTGACCTTTTATGCACCGGAGCAGGGAGTGTATGGTGCACTGGGCCATGTTATTACCGATATGAACACCGGGACTCCTATTGTCGTTGGCAGCGGACATATTGTGCAATCCAGCGTGACCTCTATATCCAAGAGCCAGGATGGCGATCCAGGTGAGAAACGGGCCCATTTTCTTAAGGAGAGTCAGGTCCTCGGGAATGTGGAGAGTAATACGGATTTTGGAATCTTCGGTAAAATGACCCGCAACCCGGAGCACAGCCTATACAAGGAACCGATTCCGGTGGCTATGAGTAATGAAGTGAAGGAAGGTCCGGCGCAAATTCTGACGGTTGTGGATGGACAGCAGGTGGAACGATTTAATGTAGAGATTATTCATGTTGCACGTCAGGATACTCCAGCGACCAAAGGCATGGTGCTTCGTATTACCGATCCCCGACTGATTGATAAGACGGGCGGCATTGTTCAAGGTATGAGCGGCAGTCCTATTGTACAGAATGGGCGTTTGGTCGGTGCGGTAACCCATGTATTCGTCAATGATCCCAAATCAGGCTATGGCTGTTTTATCGAATGGATGCTTCAGGATTCCGGTGCAGCCCTGCAAGAACACACTTTTCCCTATGATCTTAAGGCGGTTTAGCCTTAAGATTTTTTTGTCGAAGACCAGCGAACAAGATCGAACCATGAAATAAAATTATTAATTATAATCCAACTCTAAAAAAAAATAAAGAAAAATAATTTTCGACAGAAGGATATTGAATCAGTATGTCGAAATTGTAAGGGAGCGAAGATAAATGATTATTTTCGAATAGCAGATATAAATAAGGAGGAAGCAGCCAGTGCAGAACATTGAAGTGTTGTTGGCCGATGACAACAGGGAGTTTACGAATTTGCTTGCCGAGTACATTACGGAACAAGAAGATATGACCGTGACGGGCATCGCCTATAATGGGGAAGAAGTACTTCAAATGCTGAGCGAAGCACGCAAAATTCCCGATGTCCTTATTCTTGATATCATCATGCCTCATTTGGACGGATTGGGTGTCCTGGAGCGCCTGCGCGATATGGATCTGAAGCCGGAACCAAAGGTCATTATGCTGACCGCCTTCGGTCAGGAGAACATCACTCAGCGTGCTGTGCAGCTAGGCGCATCTTATTATATTTTGAAGCCATTCGATATGGAGGTTCTCGCCAACCGTGTGCGGCAACTCGCCGGTACACAGGGCAGCATGAGCACTTCATCCAGCATGTCCAATTATTCGGGCTCCAGAGGAAGCAACGTAGTGCCGCTCTCCAAGGGCAAGAACCTGGATGCCAACATTACCTCGATCATTCATGAAATTGGCGTACCTGCGCATATCAAGGGTTATCAGTATCTGCGTGAAGCCATTACCATGGTATATAACAACATTGAGATCCTGGGAGCCATCACCAAGACCTTGTACCCGGCAATAGCCGAAAAATTCAAGACAACACCGTCTCGTGTAGAACGCGCCATTCGACACGCCATCGAGGTGGCCTGGACCCGTGGCAACATCGACAGCATCTCCCACCTGTTCGGCTATACCATTAATATCTCCAAATCCAAGCCGACTAACTCGGAATTTATTGCCATGGTAGCCGACAAGCTGCGGATTGAGCATAAGGTGTCTTGAAAGGGTAAGGGGCAGGATACGTGACGGGGTATTGAAATCTGATTATTATTCATGAAACGGGGGTGTCCCATAAGCCATGAAATGGTTGGGACGCCCCTTGTTTTGGAGTAGGATGGACATTTGCGCTCGGTTAGGACGCTGCACGAACGGACCGTTGTTCCAATCGCTGTGCACTTCAGAATTTTTTTATTCCCCTTTGTGATGAAAATCCGGAAAACAAAAGGAGGTTGTGGATTTTCACCCATAACCTCCTTTTGTTAACACTCCCCATGTAGAGTCAGTCCTTTTGTTTTATACAAAATAAGGATCTGGTTTAAATAAAAGAATGATGAAATCAACTAAAGCTCCGATTCCCATCAACCCTCCAGTAAATAGATAAAGGATCCCAGTCCCAATTTTGCCTTCATAAAATCTATGTACTCCAAAGACACCAAGGAAGAAACAGAGAAGAACGGAAACCCATTTGCTTTTTCTTCTACCCGACCCTGCATTGTTGTTTACGTTGTTGTTCAAATTAGAATTATTAATAACAATATGGGGTTGAGAGGCTGATCCTTTCAACTCTTCTACTTGCAGTCCGCACTTATTACACACGACTGCTTTTAGAGGTATTTTCTCCCCGCAGTGTAAGCAAAATTTCATTTGAGTTGAATTCGTTGGTTGTGCTGTTCTTAGGTTAGAACCGGACATTTTATATTCCTCCAGCAAATAATAATATAGGTAATTTCACCTATGAATATTCTATCATATATTGTTGAAATAGAGGGAAATTTATTAATAAATGGAATTATATTTAATTTAAAAATATTCAAATTTAAATATATGTATTTATTATCCTAGTCCTAGGAGCCTAAACCCGAATATCGATCGAACGTGATCCAGAGGATTTATCGTTTAGCTGACCCGATACGCCGGTGGCTGGGGCCTCAGCGGTGTCTGTTTTCTTTTGGCTTGCTGAAGAATGGTCCTGATCCTCCTTCTCTGTACCTTCGGGATGTAAAAGCGACCTGGGGAGATCTTTTCTTGTTGCTGCCGTATTGCCGTTGTCTTTCAGTTCGGATACTGCATCTCCAATTTTGCTGTCGATGCTACGAACAGTAGATTTGATATCCTGGACCCTGTCTCTTTTGGTTTGAAGGACTGTGCGTTCCGCATTTTCCAGCATAGTGGCTCTTCCGGCATCATGGGTTGGGTTGTTGGATAATCGGACTTCCTCCAGCTTCACCTCACCCTCCAAAGGCTTGATTTCACCTTCCACCTTCTTGCTAAGGCCCACCAGCTTGCCCAGCCGGTCATAAGTGATATGATTCTGCAGTAGGACATGCATGGATTCAGCGGTAATATCCGATGTGGGTTCCGTTTCAGGCTTTTTTATTTCGGCCTTATTGGGCTTGCTATTCTCTATCTTTTCCTGCATTTCCTCGGCTTTTATCTGGGCGATTTGTGCATCAATTTCCTGTATGGATGTTTTCAGGGCCTGTACCCGTTCTTGCTTTAGTTTTTTATCCATATTCTCATTGGATTTTACAGCTTCAATTTGCTCGTTGATTCTTGATTTCTGGTCCATCAAGCCTTGAATTTCTTTGTCTCTGGAATTTGAAATGGCTTGATGGCTGTTATTTTGAATAGGACTAGTGTTACTAGATATAGATGAGATCAATGCCATGAGGATTTCCTCCTAAATGAAAGAATTATTTTCCATATAAAAGCTATATCGGTAATACGACAAGGGAAAATAAGTAAAATTGGCTTCGCCAGCCAAAGTTTTTCAGGTATTAATTGTTATAATGAAACACAAAGTGTTATGTTGTGTTATGATATAGGTAGAGGTGACTCCTATGAACGATTTCGATAACTATCCCGATGAGCTGGGGAACTTCATCCGGCACTTCAGAAAAACCCGTGGGCTGACCTTAAGAGGGCTGGAGGAGAAGAGCGGCATCAGCTATTCCCAGCTCAGCAAGATTGAACGAGGCGAGAGTATTCCGCTAAAAGATAATCTGGATAAGATTATTGAGGCGCTTGGAGCAGATCTCAAGAACCGGATGTACCATCTGGCGGATTATATGCCTGACCTAGAATATATCAAGACCCTCAAGCAGGAATATAAGCATCCTCAGCACAATCAGTCCCAGGATTACATCTATGAGACAGCTTTCAACAAGCTGAAGGAATTCCGGGCGAAGGAAGGCAAGGAAACCTCCTATGTTTCGTTCGACTCAAACGAGGTGATCGTTTATGAAACGGAATATGGGGCAGGAATGGTAATAGAAAAAATTGAGAAATATAATCTTAACGATGTACTGAACGATAAATTTGAAGGCAGTCTAGACTCCCTGCGCAAGCAGCCCCGAAAAGGCAGACAGGCGTACATGTTCGGAGAGTGGCTCCGGGAATGTATCTACGAGCTGAAGGAAGACGAGCAGGATCAGGTCATTCAAGCCCTTAAGGAATTTACCCAATTTAAAGTGCAGCAGGTTAACGGAGCCTTCAAATAACAGCTGACTCATCCGTTTTCAATAATGAATAATGTTGCCCTTTCTTGCAGCCATCTATTCATCTTGAACCATATAGCAAACAACAAAAAATGGTATGACAGAAAAGGGGAAATCCTAATGAGAGTTAATATGAAATTTACCAGCAAGGGAAAAGCCGCGATTGAGAATTTCAACAATGAAGAGCTGCTTGAGATCTTTGCCAGATATATCAAAACATTGACCAAGAAGTATGATATTGAAGTGGATGTACCTCTTGAAGTGAACCAGAATATTGTGAGTGACGGAACGGTTATTGCCATGGCACAGAACGTGAAGTGTGATGTGGATACTTTTTTCAAGGAGCTGGGCCGGGATATTAAGGTTCCCCTGAAAAAAAGATTGGGCGGCAAGCTGGAGAATGTCTTCAAGACGGAGTTTATCGAGTAGTCTTTTTCCATTTTATCCCACAAAAAAGCCAGCTCCACTGAATAGTGAGGCTGGCTTTTTTGCTGTCTGTTGCAGATCATACATCATGTGTTCATAAGATATATGTAGTAGTACTGAACAATTAACGGTCAATCTTCTGAACGGTCAAAGTCACCCATGTTTCTCGCGGTCAGAACGGTTTCGATGATCTCAATGAAATCAAGTGAGGCTTTGGCCTCCACGGCCAATTCGTAGATGTTCAACAGTTGTTCGTCAGATAATAGCTCCAGGGATGAGGGGCGCGGAGAAGGATGAAAATAATAATCCATTAGATTCCTCCATCGGTTATTTTGGTAGATTGAGAAAATACTGCGAATCTATTTAAATGGTACCATTTGGAAGGTAACCCGTCTCCTGTCATTCGCCCTGTGAATAGTCCTTTACAACTGATGCATCATATGGGATAATATATATTTTTTTGGTGAAAATAAAAACCATCTCGAAACCAGAGGTTGTCGGGATGGCTGATGATGCCTTATTGAGTATGATGTTATGATTCAGAGGTATCTTTGCGTGAGGCTAAAAATCGTTTGAGCCTTGTTTCATTTGGTTCTGATACTGTAGCGAATTGTTCTCCCTCTTGAAACGTAACAATCTTACGTTCCGAATCATAACTTTCAATATTACTTAGACTAACTACATTGCTGCGGTCAAGACGCTCGAAGCCTTTGCCCTTATAAGCAGCCAAAAGATCGGAAAGTGTGGTAGGGAGAACAAACTCGCCTTCTTTCGTATGGACGAATATTGTATTCTTATAGCTGGAGAAATACAATATATCTTCTTCCCGGATATCCCGGGAGAACCCGTCGTTTAACAAGACCCGCATGTTCTCCCCATCCTTGTAAATTACTTCCGCAATTCTTTAGGTGCTTCTGGACTGTGTAATCCAATCTTCATAACAGATGCAAAGAAACGGGCAGAAGCTTCAAGCGCTGCAGAAGCATGTTTGGCCATTGATGCTTTCATCTCATAACCTCCTTTTCCAAGGGATTACTGTTAAGGACTGGACTATAAAGGCCAATCCGATGACAGACGAACCAATTAGAAAATTCAAACTAACCATTACTATAGAAATCAACTTTAATGCAGGGAACCAGCTAGGGGGAATTTGGGCATGCTTATCCGGATTTGGTGAGAATACAAGCATTATCACTAAACTTACAGCGTTAATGATCCAAAGGGCTTGTCCAACCGGATTGAGCAGTGGTGTGAGCGAACATAATAAAGCGGTAACAATATTGCAAGCCCAGGCCGTGGGTAAGTGGAAACCGCCAGAGCAGATGCGTAACACGGAAAAACTTAAATAAAAAATAAAGGTTGCCAGTAAATTATTGAAGAACAGGCCAATGGCCATGGCAGCAAAGAACGTGATAAGGGTATTCAGAATGATGTTCAATGCATATTGCATGACTTCAAGAGAAGAGGTTTCTTCAGGATTTGCGCGTTTGATTGCGGCAGAAATCTTAATGGCCAGGCTGTTCAAAATTCTTCACCGCGGTTCTTTTTTATTGAAAAGTTGAGATATCCGAATAGCAGCACCACATAAAACAAGGGGACTACAATGAAAAATTGGGAGTAACTCTCAAAGAAATAAATCATCAGTGCCACCACGATTATGGAAGGGAAGCTTAATGAAAATAGTATTTTCTCATGGCTGCCAATGATGATTTTCTCATTCGGTTTATCGGGAATAAAGTCAAAGCCCATTCTTTTTTTACCGATATAAAAACCAAAAGCGAAGGCTGATAATGCAGAAACCAACTGTAAAAAGTATATTCCTATAGAGATCCCCAGAACATGCAAGTTAAATATAGGGGTGGAATTCAATAATAAATAAAAAGTGGATTGAAATAACATGTATAGCAGATATGACATACCGGTCATAATTGCTGAATAAAAAATATGAATACGAAATAACAGCCAGAAAAAGCAAAAAACAAGGGCATATTGCGTTAAGACATCTAATTCTGCAAAGCCATTGTTAACCCGGATGAAATAGGAGAAAACCGCCATGATTAATCCAGCGAAAACAATTTCTTTGGGGTAGAGGTCAATCTTGAAAATCTTGAATCCCAGATAAAATAAAGCGGAGCTTTCCAATACCGAAAACACCATATACAGCAAAAATTCCAGCATGCTTACACTCCCGGAGATCAGGTTCACTCAACTTCTATTCTTGCAAATATTATACATAATGAACTAAAATACAACAACAGCATTTGACACTTCCCGGTAAATATTTCTTCATGAGAGAGGGTTAATTATGAACCAGCGTCCTGAACAAAAAGAGTACAGCGAATTTCCGGCCCGGTACATTGCATTGGTGCCTCCAGAAGGGGATCTTGTGGATATTCTGAACGAACAATCCATTCAGGTGTATGAGCTGCTGATAGGGCTGAGCGAGGAGCAGGGGAACTACCGTTATGCTGAAGGGAAATGGAGTGTTAAGCAGCTGCTGGGGCATCTGACTGACAATGACCGCATTATGTCCTACCGTCTGCTTGCTATTGCCAGGGGAGAAAAGGCTCCGCTGCCTGGGTATGAGGAGAATGATTATGCGGCGGCAGGGGAGTTTGACCGGTTCACGCTGAGTGAAATGGTACAGCACTACAAGCTGGTTCGTATGTCTACCATTGCTCTGCTGGAGAGCCTGCCTGAGGAAGCCTGGACCCGTATGGGGACAGCCAGTAATCATCCGATTTCCGTCAGAGCAATAGCATGTGTCATCATTGGGCATGAGCTTCATCATCTGAATGTTCTTAACGAACGCTACTTGAATAAGGTATAAGATGCAAGGAAGACAGTGTGAATGAGAGGAGGAAGCTGCAGATGGGTTTATTCAAAGGCATACTGCATTTCTTCATTCCAAGAGAACGCACGCTGGTGTTCACGACTTTTGATCAGGCCCAATATTTCAGAGCCAAAGGCCGCCTTACTGAGGCTGGCATTCCCCATCGTTCCAAAATCAATGGAGGAATGCAGGCTACGGTCCAGCGCGCCCAATATGGCGGCAAAGCTTCCGTTCAGCATGATCTCTATGTCCGCAAGGAAGATGAGTACCTTGCAGCACAGGCTATCCATTAACGTAAGACTTTCGATCTCCATACAAAAAGCACACACTATGCGAAGGCCGGCCATTGCCGTAGAGTGTGTGCTTTTTCGTTTCTTTTAGAGCGGCGGATTCTTGTGGCATTTACGGCATACCGGGTAGTAGGCTTCATTGCCGCCGATCTGAATCTGCTTGCCGCTGTATACAGGCTTGCCGTTCTCGACGCGCAGCGCCATCGTGGCTTTGCGTTCGCAGAACCAGCAGATTGTTTTCATTTCTTCAATTTTGTCTGCATAGATCAGCATATATTTGCTGCCTTCGAACAGATTGTTCTGGAAATCATTTTTAAGCCCAAATGCCATGACCGGAATATTCAGCTCGTCCACAATCCTAACCAGCTGGAGGATGCAATCCTTCGTCAAAAACTGGCATTCATCAATAAGTACACAATGGGGTTTGGGCAAATTGCTGCTGACAATGCTGTATATATCCGTATTCTCATCGATCGCTATGGCTTGCTTCCGCAGGCCGATACGGGAGGATATATATCCGACTTCGTCCCGGTCGTCAAGGGATGGAGTGAAGATGAGCACCGACTTGCCCTGCTCCTCGTAATTATGTGCAACCTTGAGTATCTCAATGGATTTGCCGCTGTTCATTGCCCCATACTTGAAAAACAACTGTGCCACGTCCATCTATCCTTTCGTTAATCAGCCTGATGAATCCTCATCTATAAAAATGCGACTTTATTAGAGTAGCATATTCTCAGTAAATGTAGCCAGTGAAAACATTTCGGGTAATGGCTAAAGAATGTTATAATGATCGCGGTTATGTGTATTTATTCAGAAGAACGTTTATAGAAAGAAGGCTTACAATTGACGGATCACATGGAAGGTTACAAAGAGAAGATAGCCGCTTTGCAAGAAAAGGGGGAGCTATCACCGGATACGTTAAGCTTGCTGACAGAGATGCTGGGCGAGCTGGTTGAAATGAACCGAAGCAACAAGGCGCTGCGCCGGGTGATTTTGAAGGGACAATCTTCATCGATGTCCACCCGCCTGCGTGAAGCGCTCTACGAATAGACAAATGGGGTAACGCTGATGAATATCATTTTTTCCTATCTCAACAAATACAGAGTAGCTGCAATCGCTGCGCTTGTGATGATGGTGATCGAACTGGCGGTGGAGCTGTCCCAGCCCCTGCTGATCTCCAAAATTATTGATGACGGAATCAGGGAACAGGACAACCGGGTCGTCTGGCTATGGGGCGGTGTGCTGGTAGTAAGCGCAGTTGTGGCGTTTATTGCGGGCGTGCTCAGCTCTTTTTTTGCGTCTCATGCCAGCCAGGGATTTGCCTTTGATCTGCGGGATAAGTTATATGAGAAGGTTCAGTCCTTTGCCTATGCCGTATTCAGCCGTTTCCCCACATCATCTCTAATCACCCGTCTTACGGCGGATGTGTCGCAGTTGCAGGATACGATTTTTATGGGACTCCGCTTCATGACTCGTGTGCCGCTCGTTGTTGTGGGAAGTGTGGTGATGGCATTAGTCGTACATGTGAAGCTGGGGCTGCTTCTGGCAGTTACCCTTCCGGTACTTATTGTGTTTCTGTTCTGGGTGATGAGGAAGGCGGCGGTATTGTTCCGTAGCGTGCAGATCCGGCTGGATGGAGTCAACAGTGTAATTCAGGAGAACCTTACCGGTATCCGGTTGATTCGGGTGTTTGTGCGTATGAGCCATGAGACTTACCGTTTCGCTTCATTCAGCAGGGAACTGATGACCTCCACTAATGCTGCGCTGCGTCTGACGGAGACCTCGGCTCCGCTTATTATGCTGATTGTGAATGTGGGAATTATGCTGGTACTGTGGTTCGGACGTATCGAGATTTCCGCTGGAGATGCAACCCTTGGACAGACTGTAGCAGTAATTAACTACTCCCTGCGTACGATCGGAGCCTTGTCAGCACTATCCTGGATAATGGCGACCTTTTCCCGGGCCAAGGCTTCTTCGCAACGGATTCAGGAAGTTATGTCGGCAGATCACCTGGAAGCTAAAGATGCAGTGGCGGCAGCTATAATAAAGACCGCGCCTATTCAAGGTAAAGTTGAGTTCCAGCACGTTAGCTTCCGTTATCCGGAGAGTGATATTGCTGTGCTGGAGGATATTTCGTTTACGGTGCAGCCGGGAGAACGGGTGGCAATTATGGGAGCAACCGGCTCAGGCAAATCATCTCTGGTAGGTTTGATTCCCCGTTTGTATGAGCAGAACAGCGGTGTCATCCGGATTGACGGGACGTCAAGTTCAGAGATGGGAATGACCAGACTGCGCGGAGCCATCGGATATGTACCCCAGGAGGTCCTGCTGTTTACCGGATCGGTGCGGGAGAACATTGTCTGGGGCAAGCCGGATGCCACCCAGGAGGAGATTGAACGGGCAGCTGGAGCCGCGCAAATACATGATACGGTAAAAGAATTGCCGCACGGCTATGACACCATGCTGGGTCAGCGTGGTGTCAATCTCTCCGGGGGGCAGAAGCAGCGGCTGACGATTGCCAGAGCGCTAGTTAGAAAACCCGCGGTTCTGATTCTGGATGACAGTACCAGTGCACTGGATGCGGTAACCGAAGGCCGGCTGCTGGCGGAACTGAAAAACATGTCCTGTACCACATTTCTTATCACACAAAAAATCAGCTCGACTGTCTCTGCTGACCTTATATTACTGCTGGATGAAGGCAGACTGATTGCGAAGGGGACACATGATGAGCTGATGAAGGATTCGGAGCTGTACCGGAAGATCAATGAATCCCAAGACAGGGAGGTGGCGCAGCATGTTCAAAGCTTTACTTGACCCTTTTCGCCACCCTAAGCTCAATGTCGGACTAGGTGACGCGGCAAGCTTCGGTTCGCCGGGAGGACGTAAACCTAAGGCAAAAGCCAAGAACTGGTCGGCCACACTACGGAGAATCTGGAGCTATCTGGCGAAACGCAAGGCCAAGCTGGCGCTTGTACTGGCGATGGTGTTTCTTAGCTCGGGTCTTGCTCTACTCGGACCTTATTTGATCAGCAGAGCGGTGGACCACTATCTTGAAGGGAACGGAGGCAGAAGCTGGGGATTTTTCCTGATCACGCTTGCCGCCGTATATCTGCTTAATTCCCTGACCTCCTGGCTGCAGAACATCTGGATGATCGAGATTGCCCAGGAGACCGTATTCCGGATGCGGACCGATCTGTTCGCGCACCTGCACCGGCTGCCGATTTCGTTCTTCAACCGCAGGCAGCAGGGTGAAATCATGAGCCGTCTGACCAATGATATTGAGAATATCAGTTCCACGTTGAACAGCTCGGCGATTCAGATTTTCTCAAGTGTACTGACTCTGCTGGGCACAGTGGGTGTGATGCTGTGGCTAAGCCCGCTGCTCACGTTGCTGACCTTCATCGTAGTACCGCTGATGATCCTCGGCATGCGCTGGATTACACGGCGGACCGGTCCGCTGTTCAAGGAACGCCAGCGCAATATGGGCGAGCTTAACGGATTTATTGAGGAGACGTTGTCCGGACAGAGAATCATCAAGGCTTTTTCACAGGAGGAGCGGGTCATTGCGGGCTTCCGTGAGCGCAATACCCGGATCATGCTGTCGGGCTACTGGGCTCAGGCGATTTCGGGCTTCATCCCCAAACTGATGAATGGCTTGAACAATCTGAGCTTTGCCATTGTAGCCGGAGTCGGCGGTCTGCTGGCTATCCGGGATTTAGTTACCGTAGGCGTTATTATCGCATTCGTGGAATACACGCGCCAATTCACGCGCCCGCTGAATGATCTGGCGAACCAGTGGAACACGCTGCTGTCGGCGATTGCCGGTGCGGAACGGGTATTTGAGGTGCTGGATGAAGGAGCCGAAGCCAAGGATGAAGGCACAGCGGGAACGCTGGATCACGTGGAAGGTGCGGTGAAATTCTCCGGAGTGTCCTTCTCGTATGATGACGGAGCCGAAACGCTTCAGGATATCAGCTTCGAGGCTAAGCCCGGTGAGATGATTGCACTAGTGGGTCCAACCGGAGCAGGTAAGACCACGCTGATCGGCTTGCTGTCCCGCTTCTATGATCCTGACAAGGGCAGCATTACGCTGGATGGCAGGGACCTGTCTTCGATCCGGCGTGAGAGCTTGCGCAGCCACATGGCTTTTGTACTGCAGGATTCTTTCTTGTTCAAGGGAACAATCCGTGACAATATCCGCTACGGCCGGCTGGATGCCAGCGACGAGGAAGTGGAGGAAGCAGCGAAGCTAGCGAATGCCCATTCTTTTATTATGCGGATGAAAGGCGGCTACGAACGGATGCTGTCCGTGGACGGTACGGGGATCAGCCAGGGACAAAAGCAGCTGCTGGCTATCGCCCGCGCGATTCTTGCCAATCCGTCCATGCTGGTGCTTGATGAAGCAACAAGCAGTATCGACACAATAACGGAGATTAAGATTCAGGAGGGGCTACAGGCGCTGATGAAAGGCCGGACCAGCTTCGTGATCGCCCACCGTCTGGGGACGATCCGTGCGGCAGACCGTATTCTGGTGCTTCAGGGCGGACGGCTGCTGCAGCAGGGATCTCATACAGAACTGCTGCAACAGGGCGGTTTGTACAGTGATCTGGTGCGGGGATCTTCGGATTCCGCGACGGGGTAGGTTATAAAAAGGCAGTCCCGGAATTTTTCGGAACTGCCTTTGCTCTTTATAAGGGGAACGGATTATTTTCGCCAATGATTACTGCCTTTTAGCTGGAGGCATCCGGTGAGGGGGGCTGCTGGGTCTTTTGCTTCTCCTTGAAACGGGGGCCGACGTAATTGCGCTTCCGGTCACGGGTCAGAATCCAGCCGCCAAGAAAGCTCATTCCGGCCAGGAACAGCAGCAGCCCTCCGCCAAAATGCAGCCAGGCAAAAACAGGAGATGCCTTATCGTCGCCATGCATGGAAATATAGTTGAAAATATCGTCTTTCATCATCAGGAAGCCTGTCATCGCGAGGAGGCCGGGAATCACCAGAATCAGGATGGCAATGAAGCGTGTGGTGAGCAGTTTCATGATTTCCTCCTTTTCCACTTGTATCCCATTGAATTCACCCATATGATAACGCTTCAACGGGTAAAAGTCCATGTATATATGACGTTTGTAAGCTTTGTTATGGGGATAAAAGAGAGTACAATGTAATAGGTTAATTTAGAACTTACGAGTAATGAATGGAGGATACATATATGACGATTTCATGTGACGTGGCCATTCTTGGCGGAGGTACCGGAGGTTATGTGGCGGCGATCCGCGCAGCCCAGCTCGGGAAATCTGTCGTTGTCATTGAAATGGACAAACTGGGCGGAACGTGTCTGCACCGCGGCTGCATTCCGAGCAAATCCCTGCTGCGCAGTGCCGAGGTATACGCTGAAATACAAGAGAGTGAGAGTTATGGCATCGAGACTACGGGAGTGCAACTGGTATTCCCGAAGGTGCAGGCCCGCAAGGAAGCTGTGGTTGAGCAGCTGCATCAGGGTGTGCAGTTTCTGATGCGTAAAAATAAAATCCAGGTGCTGAAGGGAAAAGGACGCATTATTGGCCCTTCGATTTTCTCTCCGCGCAGCGGGGCCGTGGCCGTGGAGCTGGAGAATGGCGAGATGGAGACTGTGGTTTCCGGCAATCTCATTGTGGCAACCGGCTCGCGACCACGCGTGCTGCCCGGTCTGAAGCCGGACGGCAAGGTTATACTGAGCAGCGAAGAAGCGTTGACACTGGAAGAACTGCCAGCCTCGATCATTATTGTGGGCGGCGGAGTCATCGGTGTGGAATGGGCTTCGATGCTGGTTGATTTTGGCGTGCAGGTCACTGTGGTCGAAGCGGCAGGCCAATTGCTGCCTCTTGAAGACGAGGAGATCGCCCGCGAACTGCTGCGGCTGTTGAAGAAACGCGGCGTTAAAGTGCTGACCGGGACAACTGTAGATGCTGAAACTTGTGTGGTATCGGAATCCGGGGTTACCATTGAAGCCCGCAAGGGTGAACAGAGCCAGACCCTGATGGCGGAGAAGCTTCTGGTATCTGTAGGCAGAGTGGCCAATATTGAGAATATTGGTATGGAGAATACTGATATCCATTTTGATAAAGGTGTAATTGAAGTTAATGGCAACATGCAGACTAATGAACCGCATATCTATGCGATCGGCGATTGCATCGGCGGACTCCAGCTGGCCCATGCTGCAAGTCATGAGGGAATACGCGCAGTGAACCATCTGGCGGGGGAGACGCTTCATCCCTATCACCAGCACCTGGTTCCGCGCTGTGTCTACACGCGTCCTGAAGTGGCTAGCGTAGGGTATACGGAAAAAGAGGCCAAGGCGCTTGGAACGGATGTGGTCACTGGTAAGTTCCCGTTTTCGGCCATCGGAAAAGCGATTGTCTACGGGATGAAGGACGGCTTCGTCAAAGTCGTTGCCGACCGGAGCAGCGGAGATATCCTCGGTGTGCAGATGATCGGTCCCCATGTTACGGATCTAATCGGGGAAGCGGCATTGGCACAACTGCTGGATGCCACACCTTGGGAAGTCGGGGAAGCGATACATGCCCATCCGACGCTTTCCGAGATCATTGGCGAAGCTATGCTCGCTGTGGATGGAAGAGCAATCGGATTCTAGGAAACGATGAATGCCCCCACGGGAATGCCGGGCGGAGCTCAAGGCGCCATTTGCGCTAAAACAGCTCCAAACCGGCTTTTCGTGGCTTTTCTTTTTAGAGGAAAAGGGATTATAATGGACTGGAGTATGATTTAGTACCTGGTTTTAAGATCAGGCACAGATTAGCTTGAGTGTATGCCTCCTGATGCAAGTTGTACGAAGAAAATCAATCAAGGAAGCATCGCTTAACAAACTTTTAGGAGGTACCTCATATGGAATCCCAAGGTACTGTAGAAACCGTTAATAGACATAAGCCGCTTGGACTCAGTGACGGCCAGGTCATCGATATGTACAGATATATGCAGCTCGGGCGGAAGTACGATGAACGCAGCCTGCTGCTTCAGCGCGCCGGGAAGATCAACTTTCATGTCTCCGGGATCGGCCAAGAGGCGGCCCAGGTAGCAGCAGCTTTTGCGCTGGACCGGGAGAATGACTATTTTTTACCTTATTACCGTGACTATGCCTTTGTGCTGACTGTGGGTATGACAACCCGTGAATTGATGCTGTCTGTGTTCGCCAAAGCCGAAGACCCTAATAGCGGAGGCCGGCAGATGCCGGGCCATTTCGGAAGTAAACGCCTGCGGATTGTGACCGGGTCAAGTCCGGTGACCACACAGGTTCCGCATGCCGTGGGCTTTGCCCTGGCAGCCAAAATGCAGAAGAAGAAATTCGTTTCGTTTGTCACCTTCGGGGAAGGCTCCAGCAACCAGGGGGATTTCCATGAAGCGTGCAATTTCGCCGGGGTGAATAAGCTGCCGGTCATTATTTTTTGCCAGAATAACCAGTATGCAATTTCGGTGCCCGCCCATAAGCAGCTTGGGGGTAAAGTCAGCGACCGTGCGCTGGGCTACGGCTTCCCGGGTATCCAGGTAGACGGCAATGATCCGCTGGAGGTGTACCGCGTGGTGAAGGAAGCGCGTGAGCGTGCCCTTGCCGGTGAAGGCCCGACCTTGATTGAAGCGATGATGTACCGCTTGTCTCCGCACTCCACCTCGGACAATGATCTGGCTTACCGGACGAAGGAAGAAGTGGATGCCAACTGGAAAAAAGACGGCATTGCCGCCTTCCGCACCTACTTGATTGATCTTGGACTCTGGAGTGACGAGCAGGAACGTGATCTGGCTGCAGAATATAATCTGGAGCTGAAGGCAGCCATTGAATACGCTGAAAATGCGCCGTTTCCGAAACCGGAAGATACGCTGCTGCATGTATACAGTGAATCTGACCTCAAGGGAGGAGCCTAACCCATGGCGATTATGGAATATATTGATGCCATCCGGCTGGCAATGAAAGAAGAAATGGAACGCGATGAATCGGTGTTCGTGCTCGGTGAGGATGTCGGCGTTAAGGGCGGGGTCTTCACCACCACCAAAGGTCTGCAGGAGCAGTTCGGGGAAGAACGTGTACTGGATACGCCACTCGCAGAATCCGCGATAGTCGGTGTAGCTATCGGTGCAGCGATGTACGGGATGAAGCCGATTGCCGAAATGCAGTATTCAGACTTCATGCTTCCGGCAACCAACCAGATCATCAGCGAAGCTGCCAAAATCCGTTACCGCTCCAATAACGACTGGAGCTGTCCGGTGGTGATCCGTGCTCCCATTGGCGGGGGGATCTTCGGCGGACTGTACCATTCGCAATGCCCGGAATCGATTTTCTTTGGGACGCCAGGGCTGAAGATCGTAGCACCGTACTCGGCTTATGACGCCAAAGGGCTGTTGAAGGCTGCTGTGCGTGATCCTGATCCGGTCCTCTTCTTCGAGAACAAAAAGTGTTATAAGCTGATTAAGGAAGATGTGCCGGAAGGGGATTACACCGTTCCGATCGGTGAAGCAAATCTGCTGCGTGAAGGCAGCGATATTACCGTAATCGGGTACAGTCTGCCGCTTCATTTTGCCATGCAGGCTGCGGAAGAGCTGGAGCGCGAGGAAGGCATTACTGCGCATATCCTTGATCTGCGCACCTTGCAGCCGCTGGACCGCGAGGCCATTATTGCTGCCGCCCGCCAGACCGGCAAGGTTCTAATTGTCCATGAGGACAACAAGACCGGAGGTATCGGCGGAGAAGTGGCGGCAATTATCGCAGAACACTGCCTGTTCGAACTGGATGCGCCGATCTTCCGTCTCTGTGGACCGGACGTGCCGGCGATGCCCATCAGCCCGCCGATGGAGAAGTTCTTCATGCTGAGCAAGGATAAAGTGAAAGCGGAAATGCTGCGCCTTGCGCAGTACTAAGTTTCATACCAGTTAGCCCAAACTTGAAAAAACAAAGAGCAGCATCGTTAGTGGAAAAAGTATCATGAATTGGACTCATTCAGCTTATGGAGTAATCCAAGTGGGAAAAAGTACCACTAATCCGGCTGAAAAACCCTGTATGTAATGAATAGGTATGAATTAGGTGTACAAAATCCCACTAAAACCTTATCGAACCAGGATTACAGCAAATTAGTTTTACTTTTTCCACTTAATATAGAGTGAACTTTAGAATCTAACCTGGTTTCTTGTTGAATCTCATAGCTCGCAGGGAATCCGCCGGGTTTTGTACGAAGTACTATCTGTAAGCATATGCTTACAAAACTTTAAGGAGTGACATTATGTCTGACAATACAAAGCTGACCGATGTGATTATGCCGCAGCTGGCGGAGTCGCTGGTGTCGGCGACGATCGGTAAATGGCTGAAGCAGCCAGGGGATTCCATCGAGCAGTACGAACCGCTCTGTGATCTGATTACGGATAAAGTCAATGCGGAGCTGCCTGCAACCGTGGATGGCACTTTGGTGGAGCTACTGGCAGAAGAAGGCCAGACCGTGAGCGTAGGCGAGGTGATTGCACGCATAGCGGTAGCTGCTCCTGAGGCTTCGAGCGCACCGGCCGCACCAGCGGCCGCTCCTTCCGTGGGTACTGCGCCGCAAGCGCAGGCCGCGTCCCGTCCGGCCGCACCCAATCAAGCTCCGGCAGCGGGCAGACCGCTAGTGCCTGCCGCTGCGTTTGACGCATCCGCACCGATGCGCTCCCGGTATTCACCGGCAGTGCAGACCCTTGCCGCGGAGCACGGCATTGATCTCGCGGGGGTGCCGGGAACTGGCCTTGGCGGCCGCATCACGCGTAAGGATGTGTTGACGTTCCTTGATAACGGCGGCGCGTCTGCCGCTCGCATGTCTGCTGCCCCAGCAGCCTCTGCTGGGCAGCAGGCTGCGGAAGTTACGCAGCAGCCTGCGATACAGGCGATTCAGGAAGAAGTGCAGGATCCAACGGTACCGGTTCGCCATTCTGGCCTGCATCTAAGTGAAACACCACGTATTCCTACAATTGAGGTAGAGGGCGGACGGGGCAGCAGTTCGGAGTATCTGATCGACGTAACCCCAATCCGTAACACAATTGCTACAAGAATGCGTCAGAGTGTCTCCGAGATTCCGCATGCCTGGACGATGATCGAAGTGGATGTGACCAATCTGGTCATGCTGCGTAACAAGCTGAAGGATGAGTTCAAACGCAAAGAAGGGATTAACCTGACTTATCTGGCCTTCTTGATGAAGGCTGTCGTAAGTGCCATTAAAGATTATCCGATCATGAACTCGGTGTGGGCTGTTGACAAAATTATCGTCAAACGCGACATCAACATCTCGCTGGCTGTCGGTACAGAGGATTCAGTGATGACGCCGGTCATCAAAAAAGCTGATCAGAAGAATGTTGCTGGGCTTGCCCGCGAAATCGACGAGCTGGCTTTGAAGACCCGTGAAGGCAAGCTGCGTCTGGAGGATATGCAGGGCGGCACATTTACAGTGAACAATACCGGTTCATTCGGCTCGATTCTGTCCTATCCGATCATCAATTACCCGCAGGCAGCGATACTTACCTTCGAATCCATTGTGAAAAAGCCTGTTGTGATCAACGATATGATTGCCGTACGTTCTATGGCAAATATCTGTCTGTCACTGGATCACCGGATTCTGGACGGCGTTATTTCTGGACGGTTCCTCCAGCGTGTCAAGGAGAATGTGGAGGGTTACACACCTGATACGAAGGTGTATTAATAAATGAACGGTATATCCCTGTAACAGGAGACTCTAATACAAAGGGGACCTGATAGCATGAGCAGCTCGGATCTAAGCTTATTGGAAGTTTCATATCTTCCGCTGATGGAATACGGGGCGGCCTGGGACCTGCAAAAGGAAGCTGTTCAGGCAATTGATGCCGGAACAGGGCCAGAGCGGCTGATTCTTTTGCAGCATCCGCCAACCTATACCATCGGCTCCCAGCATCATCCTGAACATCTTCTCCTCAGTGCCGGACAGCTTAAGCAAAAAGGCATTTCGCTGTTTGAAATCGACCGGGGAGGAGATATTACATATCATGGTCCCGGCCAACTGGTTGGATACCCGCTGCTGAAGCTTGGGGTGGATGGCAAGGTGGATTTGCACGGTTATCTGCGCCGTCTGGAATCTGTAATTATTGATTTTTTGGCAGCTTACGGTATTGAAGGCAGCCGTAAACCGGAATATACGGGTGTGTGGGTTGGCGATGAGAAAATCTGTGCCATTGGGGTTAAGTTTAATAAAAGCAAATTCCGCAAAGGCTTTATCACCAGCCACGGGTTCGCGTTTAATATCGCTGCTGGAATCGGGGAACAGGGATTTCAGGGGATTATTCCGTGCGGGATTGCCGAGTATGGAATCACCTCACTGGAGGAATGCGCCGGGCGTCCGTTTGAACTCCGGGAGGTAGCCGGAGAACTGATTCCTTATTTCCTGAAGTATTTTCCTTATGAGACGTCTGATGCCGTACTTCAGGCGGATTCGCTGCTAGCTGATTAAGCCGGACATTCTAAGGTACGCTCAAGTCAAATAGCGCCCGGAGCATCCGGACGCTATTATTAACGGGCCAATGGGATCATCAGCCGGCCAGGAAGGGCTCAAGGACGAAGAGCACGGTTGAGGCGATCATGGCGATCAGCATAACATAGATAACGATGCGGAACCATTTTTGACGTTGCATGAGTGACTCCTTTGAAATTAGTTTAAGTTAGAAGCGTATGGAAAGTTTAGCACAATACTGTTATTGTAACGTATCCGTGAAAGAGAGGGAAGTCCAATGATCTCACAAGACCGCTTGATTCAGGAATTCATGGAGCTTGTCCGTGTAGATAGTGAAACAGGAAACGAACGACAGATTGCCGATGTGCTCACAGAAAAATTCAGCGCACTGGGCCTTACCGCCATTGAAGATGATTCCAAAGACCGCACGGGTCATGGGGCGGGCAATTTATTCGTAACCTGGCCAGCCGTAGAAGGGGCTTCAGCACCTAAGATGCTGTTCACCTGCCATATGGATACCGTGGTTCCCGGTAAAAATATTAAGCCTTCCCTGGGCGCAGACGGCTGGATTACCAGCGACGGCAGCACAATTCTTGGCTCGGATGACAAGGCTGGACTCGCTGCTGTATTCGAAGCCATTCGTGTGATTCAGGAGCACAAACTGCCACATGGACAGATTCAGTTTGTTATTACCGCAGGTGAAGAGTCGGGGCTGCTGGGTGCCCGGAACATGGACCCACGCCTCTTGGATGCCGAGTTCGGCTTTGCCCTGGACTCTAACGGTGAAGTGGGAGCCATAGCAGTCGCTGCGCCGACCCAGGCGAAGGTGACCATGCAGATCTTTGGCAAATCCGCTCATGCCGGCGTGAATCCGGAGGATGGAATCAGCGCGATTCAAGTCGCCAGCAAAGCCATCTCGGCGATGAAGCTTGGACGCATCGATAATGAGACAACAGCCAATATCGGCAAATTTGCCGGTGGCGGCCCAACGAATGTGGTCTGTGACCATGTGCAGCTGGATGCCGAAGCGCGCAGTATTGTGCAGGAAAAGGTAGAGCGGCAGATTGCTTCCATGCGTGAAGCGCTGGAGACTACGGCCCGCGAATACGGTGCGGAAAGTGAGTTCCGCAGTGAAATTATCTATCCGGCATTCAGCTTCAATGAGCATGATCCGGTAGTGAAGCTGGCGGAACGTGCGATTACCTCACTTGGGCTGTCCCCAAGATTGTTCGCGTCCGGCGGTGGCAGCGATGCCAATGTATTCAACGGATTGAAGGTTCCAACGGTAAACCTGGCGATCGGCTATCAAAATATCCATACGACCAAAGAGCGGATCAAAGCCGAGGATATCGTTAAGGTGGCCGAACTCGTTGTTGCTATTGTGAAGGAAAGTGTAAAAGGCTGATCCAGCCACAGGCCGCTTAGGTTGCTGCGTGACATACATGAAGGAGCTGTCTCCGGTCCATCCCCGGGAACAGCTCCTTATGTTTACTCACCCTGATGAACACCAGAGAGGCGACCAAGAGATTATCCGGCCTTGTTCGCGTTATTTTTCCGTTCTTCGGAATGCAGCATCAGGATATAGGCCAGCGGCATATCACGTCCATATTGCTTCATCCACCCGGCCAGCACAGCCTTGATTTGCTCCGGTTTGCCTACCATTGTGACGGCGGATGAGCTTGAACGGACAAGGATGTCATACATGCCTGCATTCCTTCTTTCCTCTTAAGTTTGCTATAATACACCCTATGCAGATTGAAGCCAAAGGAGACCATATAATCTATGAAAAAAGTTGAAATTAAACGCAATCCCGCACTGGACGAAGAGACCTTATCCACACAGCCGATTTTTGAAGGTAAAATCATTTCGCTGCAGGTAGATACTGTCAAGCTGCCTGACGGCAATACCGCAACACGCGAGGTCGTGAAGCATCCGGGGGCTGTAGCTGTACTGGCACTGAACAAGGGTAAAATGCTGGTGGTTGAACAGTACCGTCAGCCGATGCACCGCACCGAGGTGGAAATTCCTGCCGGCAAGCTGGATAAAGGCGAAGATCCGCTGGTGGCAGCCGGTCGGGAGCTTCAGGAAGAAACGGGTTTTCATAGCGGTGAGCTGAAGCTGCTGAAATCGTTCTATACCTCTCCCGGTTTTGCTGATGAAATCATCCACTTGTATGTCACGGACAATGCCCAGACGGGAGATATGTCGCTGGATGAAGATGAGTTCCTGGAGGTTTCGGAGCTGACATTGGAGGAAGCGTATCAATACATTGCGGATGGGCGGATTGCCGACGCCAAAACCATGATGGCCGTCTACGCCTGGCATTTATATACGCTTACAGGCCAATGGCACTAGGAGCTAAGCTTCAAAGCTTCTATTGTGACCTTCATGTGCATATCGGGCGGACTTCTGAAGGGCAAGCTGTCAAAATCAGCGGCAGCAGCAGCCTTACTTTTGCTAACATCGCCAAAGAGGCGGCACAGCGTAAAGGAATGGAGCTGATCGGTATTATCGACAGCCATGCGCCGGGAGTTCAGGCGGATATCCGTACACTGCTGGCCTCTGGTGAGATGGGCGAAGCGGATGGAGGTGGGATCGCTTACCAGGGAACGACGATTGTGCTGGGAACGGAAATCGAAATCCGTGAGCCCGGGCGTAAAGAGTGCCATGTCCTGGCTTTCCTGCCGGATCTTGCGGCAATGGAGGCATTCAGCAGCTGGATGAGCAAGCATATGCGCAACATTAATTTGAGCTCCCAGCGGTTGTATGTTCCGGCCCGGGAGCTGCAGGATGAGATCTGCGGGCGGGGCGGGATACTCATTCCGGCACATATTTTCACCCCCCATAAAGGATTGTACGGGTGTGCCGCTGAACGAATGGCCGAACTGTTTGATCTGGAGAGGATTGCTGCGGTGGAGCTTGGGCTGAGCGCCGATTCGGGAATGGCAGGTTATATTTCCGAGCTTGACCCCTACACCTTCCTGACCAATTCCGATGCCCATTCACTTGGTAAAATCGGCCGCGAGTATAATGTGATTGAGATGGAAAAGCCCTCGTTCGCTGAGCTGCGGCTCGCGCTGGCGCGCCAGGAAGGGCGCAGGGTCAGCGCTAACTATGGGTTGAATCCGCGGCTCGGCAAGTATCACCGTACCTATTGTGCCGGCTGTGGCAGCATCGTTGACGAGGCATATGCCACCTCGGAGCGTTGTCCGTATTGCGGTAGCCCAAAACTGGTGCAAGGTGTGTTAGACCGGATTCTGGCGATTGCAGACCGCGGGGAGCCAATAATTCCTTCACATCGGCCTGAGTACCATTATCAGGTGCCGCTGGAGTTTATTCCGGGGCTGGGCAAACGTAAGCTGGAGCTGTTGCTGCAGGCTTTTGGCACCGAGATGAGGATCCTGCACTCTGCCAGTGAGGCGGAATTGGCCGCTGTTGCCGGAGCAGATCTGGCGTCGCAGATTGTGAGAGCCCGTTCCGGCACACTTGCGCTATCGTCTGGCGGGGGCGGGACTTATGGCAAGGTAGTGAAGAGCTAACGGCAAAGGACAAGTCATAGAGCGGGACGTTTCTTCATATGGTGTAACATATGACCGGAAAGGAGAACGTCCCGATGCGTAGTTTACGGCTGATGATGAAGGAACAGACGCCTCTTTATATTTTTGTCGCGGTATTGTTTTTGGTTGGGGTCGTTTTCGGGGCTTTGATTGTGAGTGCACTGACACTGGATCAGCAGCAGGAGCTTGGGGATTACCTGGGGAATTTCTTCATCACCGTCGATCAGCAGGGGCTCCCGGCAGCGCCGGATTCTTACTGGGACATTGCTGCGCTGAATCTGAAATGGATCGGTCTGATCTGGATTCTCGGTTTGTCTGTGATTGGACTTCCCGGCATACTGATCCTGGATTTTCTCAAAGGCGTACTGATCGGCTTTACCGTCGGCACACTGGTCAGCGAGTATTCATGGCATGGCATGCTGTTCGCGCTGGTCTCGGTTGCTCCGCATAATCTCGTGCTGATTCCGGTGCTGTTAGTAAGCAGCGCGGCGGCGATTGCTTTTTCGCTGCTGATGATCCGCAGCCGGGTGCTGGGCCAGCGGCGTTCTCCGGTAACCCGGCCGTTCGCGATGTATTCACTGCTCTCTTTGGGGCTGGCGGTTCTGGTACTGGGTGTCTCCGGTTTTGAAGCCTGGGTCACCCCATCGATGATGCGCTGGGTTACACCTATGCTGGTCCCCAAAGGATAACAGGGATTACCGGGCTGCTTCAGAGGAGCTCTCCGCTCCAAAAGCGTTTGACTTCTCAAACCGACTCCCCCTATAATGGAAGAAGTGATTTTGTTGCCCGGAGCGGTAATTTTCCAAGGGGGAGGCAGACAATGGAAGCCCGGATAGATAAGATTAAGCAACAGCTACAATCCCAAGGATATAAGCTGACACCCCAACGGGAAGCGACTTTAAGAGTGCTGCTGGAGAATGAGGAAGACCACTTAAGTGCAGAAGATGTTTTCATGCTGGTGAAGGAGAAAGCTCCTGAGATCGGACTCGCTACTGTCTATCGTACCCTAGAGCTGCTTAGTGAACTTCATGTCGTGGAGAAGATCAATTTCGGCGATGGCGTAGCCCGTTATGACTTGCGGACTGATACAGCGAAGCATCACCACCATCATCTGATCTGTGTGCAGTGCGGCACCATGGATGAGATTCGTGAAGATTGGCTCGGACCGCTGGAAGAGCGGCTGGAGAACGAGTTTAATTTTACCGTGCTGGATCATAGACTTGATTTTCACGGAATCTGCTACCGCTGCAAGGACAAGAATAGCACGGACAGCAAGCCTTCCGAATAAGCTTATAGATGAAGATTTACCGCATAAGCTCTCCCCGGTACGATATACCGGAGGGGGCTTTTTAAATGATTTAAGGAGCTTCATACATATTAGGAGTCAGCGGTGCATAGAGTGTAGGACGAGTCCGTGGGGCTGACTTGCTCCATAAATCTTTGAGGAGGAATCCCGATGATCGTCTCTGTGCCGAAGACCATGCGCCGGCTGTATTTTATGACACTGCTGGTGGCCATGAGCTGCCTTGCCTATTATGCTATGAGCTGGATCAGCAGTTGGATCAATCCTTATGAGCAACATGAAATTCCTGAAGGAACGGCCGTCCGGGCATTCCAAGAGGTTCCGCATCGTCCCGAAGCACTGGGCGCGGGGGAGAGATTGCGGTTTTATTACTGGTACGGTGAGTGAGTGCTACTCCATAAGCAGGAAATAGCTGAGAGTCTGTCGAAAAAGACAAGGGTGGGACCTGACATGGCCTGCCCTTAAAAGCTTGCCGCGAACCCTATGCCTAAAATGCTGCAGAATCGTGAAGAGCAGCCTGAGTAAGACAGGAGCGTGGATTGATGAAGTCACATTTGCAGCCGTTTATGCAGTATTTGTCCGAAGACAAAGGCTTGTCGCCAAGCACACTTGAGTCCTACGGACGGGACATTTCACAGTTTATGGATTTTATCGAAGAGCGGGGCCTTACCTCGCCGGAGGAGATCAAAAGATCACATATTATGCTCTATCTCGCAGCACAGCGGGGAGCAGGGCGCGCAGCCGCAACGGTGAACCGGAACACGGTGTCACTCCGGGCTTTTTTTCATTATTTACTGAAGGAACGATTGATCGGGTTGGACCCTACGCTGGATATGGACAAAATCAAACCAAGCAGCAAACCTCCGATGATATTGAGTGTGGAAGAGATGGAACGGCTGCTGGAAGCACCTGGTGAAGACACTCCCCCGGGTAAACGTGATAAGGCAATGCTGGAGCTGCTCTATGCCACTGGTATCCGCGTCTCCGAGCTGATCTCGCTGAATGTGGAGGATGTGCATACAGATATGAAGTATGTGCGCTGCACCGGATCTTCCGGCAAGGAGCGGATCGTACCCATGGGGGAGATGGCCGCTGAATGTGTAGCCCGGTATACGGCTGGCATGCGGGACAAGCTGCTTCGCGGCAATACGGATGAGTCAGCCCTGTTTCTGAACAGTCTGGGAGGCAGGCTGACCCGTCAGGGATTCTGGAAAATCATTAAGAAATACGCCCGCGAAGCCCAAATCGAGCAGGACATCACTCCGCATACGTTAAGACATTCTTTTGCAGCGCATCTGCTGGAGGGTGGGGCTGATCTGCGTTCCGTGCAGCAAATGCTGGGACATTCTGATATCTCTACTACACAGATTTATAGCGGAATTGCGCGTAAGAATATGAAGGATGTCTATGAGAGCCATCATCCGCGGGCCAGATAACCGGAAACACGTTTAAGCTAAGAGATCACTTACAATAATCAAGTCCGCAGTCGGCAAAAGATGCTTTTTGTGAGTAAGATCGCTATGATGGAATCATACTGAAACCTAAGGCTCCACCAGGTGGAACTCATTTGAAAGATCAGCGGCTCAAGTCTTGCATACTACTAAAGGAGTGAAGACGGCAATGTCCTCATTTAAACGAATCGGATTTATTGTACTGGATAGTGTAGGTATCGGTGAAGCGCCGGATGCCGAAGGCTTTGGAGATAAAGGTGCCCATACGCTGGGTCATATTCTGGAACGGGTGCCGGGTCTTAAGCTTCCTAACCTGCAGCAGCTCGGCCTTGCGAATATTGCACCGCTGCCGCCGCTTGAACCTGTGGCTGCACCAACCGGATATTACGGTAAAATGCAGGAGGTTTCGGTAGGTAAGGATACGATGACCGGCCACTGGGAGCTGATGGGACTCAAGATTGAGATTCCCTTCAATACTTACCCTGACGGCTTCCCTGCTGAATTGATTGAGAAGTTTGAAGCCGCTACCGGCCGTAAGGTGATTGGCAACAAACCAGCCTCCGGAACGGAGATACTGGTAGAGTATGGTGAGGAACAGATGAAGACAGGCGCGTGGATCGTATACACATCCGCAGACAGTGTGTTTCAGCTTGCTGCGCATGAGGATATTATCCCGCTGGAAGAGCTGTACCGCGCCTGCGCTATCGCCCGTGAGATGACGATGGCTCCTGAATTCTCGGTGGGACGTGTAATCGCCCGCCCTTATGTGGGCGAACCGGGGAACTTCGTACGCACGCCGAATCGTCATGACTATGCGGTGAAACCACCGGAGCCAACCCTAATGAATGCGCTGAAGGATATCGGCAAGGACGTAATTGCCATCGGCAAGATCAATGATATTTTTACGGGTGAAGGGGTTACGGCCTCCTATCCGACCAAAAGCAATGAGCATGGTATCGAAATTACAATCGCAGAGCTGCGCAAGCCTTTTGACGGCTTCCTGTTCACCAATCTGGTAGACTTCGACTCCCTGTACGGCCACCGCCGGGATCCAGAGGGTTACGGTCATGCCTTGGAGGTGTTTGATCAGGCGCTGCCTGAGCTGCTGTCGACGTTAACGGAAGACGATCTTCTGATCCTCTCGGCAGACCACGGGAATGACCCGATCCACAGCGGAACGGATCATACGCGCGAATATGTACCGCTGCTGGTCTACAGTCCGCGGTTCAAGAACCCGGACAGCCTCGGCATCCGGCAGACGTTCTCCGATGTGGCAGCGACAATTGCCGACAACTTCGGGGCGAAAGCGCCGCAGTACGGGACAAGCTTTTTGGCGGAATTGAAGTAATCCCACAAACCCTTTAGGAGGCAATATAATCATGAACGTAGTTACTCAGAGCAATATTCAGGAAGCTGCAATCTATATCAAAGATAAATGTCCGGTTGCCCCGGAGATCGGCCTCATCCTCGGTTCGGGTCTTGGCGTGCTGGCGGATCTGATCACCGACGAGGTGGTCATTCCCTATCATGAAATTCCTCATTTCCCGGTATCAACGGTGGAAGGACATGAGGGTGAACTGCTGATCGGCATGATCGAAGGACGCCGTGTGGTCATGATGAAGGGCCGCTTTCATATGTATGAGGGCTATGGCCCGGAAACGACAGCCTTTCCCGTTCGTGTAATGAAGGAGCTGGGAGTAGCCAGCCTGCTGGTGACCAATGCCGCCGGAGGTGTGAACACGGACTTCAAGCCTGGCGATCTGATGTTGATCACCGATCATCTGAACCTGACCGGACGCAATCCGCTGACCGGCCCCAATGACAATGCACTGGGTGTGCGCTTCCCTGATATGTCTACAGCCTACAGCCCCCGTCTGATAGCAGTGGCTAAAGAAGCTGCGGCAGCACAGGGTTTTGAATTTAAGGAAGGCGTATATGCCGGACTGCTTGGACCCAACTACGAAACACCGGCTGAAATCGTGATGCTTCGCCGCCAGGGTGCGGATGCGGTCGGGATGTCTACCGTTTCGGAGACCATTGTTGCCCGTCATGCCGGCATTGAGGTGCTGGGTATTTCCTGTATCACTAATATGGCTGCTGGTATTCTGGACCAGCCGCTGAATCATGCGGAGGTAATGGAGACGGCGGACCGCGTGCGCGAGCACTTTTTGAAGCTGGTCCTGGCGTTTATTCCGAAGATGTAGGTTAAGGCCTCTGCTGAACAGAACTTTACACCATACACAATTGATATAGGGAGGATTTTACTTATGACACAACACGCAAATACCCCTTATGGCATGCAGGTCAAAGAAGCCGTTGAATATATCCAATCCAAACTGGGTGCATATGCTCCAAAGATCGGTCTGATTCTAGGTTCGGGTCTTGGCGATCTGGGCGATCAGATTGAAGATGCCATTTACTTGCCTTACGGAGAAATTCCCCACTTTCCGCGTTCGACGGTGGAAGGCCATGCCGGTCGGTTCGTGATCGGGAAGCTGGAAGGCAAAGACGTTATGATTATGCAGGGCCGTTTCCATTACTATGAAGGTTACGCCATGCGCAAAGTTGTACTTCCGGTATATGTAATGGCTAAGCTGGGCGTAGGTACACTGGTAATTACCAATGCGGGTGGCGGCATGAACCGTTCATTCAAAGCCGGGGATCTGATGCTGATTACCGACCACCTGAACATGACCGGCGATAATCCGCTGATCGGACCTAATGATCCGGAGCTGGGTGTTCGTTTTCCGGACATGTCCCGTGCGTATGACCCTGAATATATCGTTCTGGCCAAAAAGCTGGCGGCTGAAGTCAAAGGTGTGGACGGTGAAGCACTGGTGCTACAGGAAGGCGTCTATGCCGGAATCAGCGGCCCAACCTACGAAACACCTGCTGAGCTCAAAATGCTCGCCCTTCTCGGCGGAGATGCTGTTGGCATGTCCACGGTGCCGGAAGTGATTGTTGCCAGCCACAGCAAGCTGCGGGTGCTGGGTATTACCTGTATTACCGATATGGCTATTGGGGATGAGCTGGAGCCGCTGACGCATGAGCAGGTGGTGAAGGTGGCAAACCTGACAAAACCGAAATTTATCGGCCTGGTGCGCGCTTTTGTGCGTGAGGTGCAGGCATAATGCGGGCAGTTGATCTGATTCAGAAGAAAAGAGACGGCGGCGAGCTGAGCCGTGAAGAAATTGCTTATCTGATCCAGGGCTACAGCAAGGGTGAAATTCCGGATTATCAAATTTCTGCCTGGGCAATGGCGGTCTACTTTCAGGGGATGAACGCACGCGAAACCGGTGATCTGACCCTGGAAATGGCCATGTCAGGCGACCAGGTTGACCTTAGTCCGATTGCGGGCATCAAGGTAGACAAGCATTCTACAGGCGGCGTGGGCGATAAAACAACTGTGGTGCTTGCTCCACTCGTAGCTTCTGCCGGAGTACCAGTCGCCAAAATGTCCGGCCGTGGTCTGGGACATACCGGCGGCACTCTCGACAAGCTGGAGTCGATCAGCGGCTTCTCTGTGGAGATGGACCGGGAACGGTTCTTCACCCAGGTTGGCGAGATCGGTGCAGCCGTCATCGGCCAGTCCGGTAATATCACCCCAGCGGACAAGAAACTGTATGCGCTGCGTGATGTGACCGCCACGGTGGAATCCATTCCGCTGATTGCGAGCTCCGTCATGAGTAAAAAGATCGCCGCCGGCGCTGATGCCATTGTACTCGATGTCAAAACCGGCAGCGGCGCGTTCATGAAAACGCTGGACGATTCCATTGCTCTGGCCCAGGCCATGGTCGATATCGGAACACATCTGGGTCGTAACACGGTTGCGGTCATCAGCGACATGGACCAGCCCCTGGGCTACGGCATCGGCAATGCCTTGGAAATCAAGGAAGGCATCGAAACCCTTAAAGGTCACGGGCCTACAGATCTGGAAGAGGTCTGCCTGATACTTGGAAGTCAGATGCTGGTTCTCGGGGGAAAAGCGAAGGATGAGGCCGAAGCGCGCTCGATCCTGAAGTCCCACATTGAGGATGGCAGTGCACTGGCCAAGTTCAAGCAGATCGTCCTGGCCCAAGGCGGAGATGTTACCCAGGTGGAGTCGCCCGATACACTGCCGTCCGCACGGACCTTCATCGAAGTGAAGGCAGTAACTGCCGGATACGTGGAGAGCATCCAGGCTGAGCAAATTGGCATCGCTGCCATGCTGCTTGGTGCCGGCCGGGAAACGAAGGAATCGGTCATTGATCTGGCGGTCGGTATTCAGCTGTCCAAGAAAGTCGGGGATGCTGTAGCTGCAGGCGAAACACTCGCTGTCCTGCATGTGAACGACGCTGGAGTGAACAAGGTGCAGGAAGCGGAAGCCAAAGTGCTGGAAGCTTACCTGATTTCCGCCGAGCCGGTTCCCCCGCAACCGCTGGTCTTCGCATTGGTGACCAAGGATGGGGTCACACGGTATTAATTAGGTTGAGATCGAAATCCCACATGCACTAAGCTCTAGAACAACAGCAGAGCCCTATACACCTAACAAAAATCCGTACGGAACAACTATGTTCTGTACGGATTTTTGTTGTTTGGGAAATCAGATAGCTAGCCCTTCTAATCGAATTAATCATAGAAATCTGCCCGCCCCTCAATAACGCGCTCCTTAAGCTCCCCACGTCTTCTTTACCGTAAGTTTTCTGCTTCACATATCCATCTGCGAGTCCAGACACTTTTCTATGGCCTGCATAATCCTGTATGCGCCACGGCTATGGTTGCAGAGGACGGCGGCTGTAGTACCACTGGCGGGGTAGTATGCAGAATGGAAGGATACCCCAGGATCGTAGCCCGTTACATGATATTTATAAATCTCTCCACTGCGCTTCGTAATCCATACCCCGTAGCCGTAATATTCCTCTTTGTCCTCATGGATGTGAGGGGTAAGCAGCAGGTTAGTCATCTCCGGACTCAGCAGTTTCTGTCCGAGCAGCCCTTCCCACAGCAGCAGCATATCGGGGGCAGTGACGAACGCGCCACCGTCCGCGCCTCCTTTTACGGGGATGGAGTAGATATTGGTAGTCCAGGTTCCGTCCTCTTTCACGAGGTAGCCCTGTGCGGTATTGCCGGGTAGCGCATCAAGCGAGAAATAACCCGAGTCAGCCATTCCGCAGGCTGCAAAAATATGCTGCTCCACATAATCCGTGAATGGCATCCCGCCAAGCTTCTCCACGAGCAGACCGAGCAGTATATACCCCGCATTATTGTAATGGAATCTGGTGCTTGGCGAGAATTTCATTGGCAGCTCCTGGAACATGGGCAGGAAGTCTTTAAGCTGTCTTAGCTGATACATCGGCCGGGTGATCCACAGAGCAGCGAAATCATCCATCGTCTCTTCGTCAAAATAATCGGGAATGCCTGAACTATGGGTTAACAGGTGGTGAACGGTGATGTCAGGGCTGAACTGGGGGAAATCCGCCTGGTCCAGAATATCTATGACTTTGCTGTCGTGCGCAAGCTTGCCCTGCTCTACCAGCTGGCAGACGGCAATCGCTGTGAACAGCTTGGAGCCGGAAGCATTGCCGAAACGGGTGCCTAGACGGTTTGGTCTTTGTTCTGCTTTGTCGGCGTAACCGTAAGCGCCAGAGGCCGCAGCACGGTTACCTTTTTTGACGAGTACGGTTCCCGAAAAGCCTGTGGCCTCAGCCTCGGATTGAATATTCGTGACCAGCTGTTCTTGCAGCATAAGAAGTCCTCCTGATCTGTAATTCATATGGCAGCATCATATGCAGGTGTGTATAGTTCACGTTATCATGATCCCCACTGAATAGGTACTCCTACTTCGTTTAAGAACCGTTTATTACCTAATAGACTCTGAATGAAATAGGCCCCTGGAGCAGAGCATACGCTGCGCGTAAGGTTTATGTGCAAAGGACAAGAAAAGCATCGTAGTTTTGGCAGGACGGTACATTGTGGAGCGTTTGGAATTTAAGATAGTATAACTCTAACAGATTGAGAGAAAGCACACCCGGGGAGGAATTGTAATGGCACTTCATCAGACGATAACGGTATTGAACACGATGGACAGCGCTTATGTGAATGGCGAGCAGATCAGGCAGCTATTTGCAGCGTATCCTGCGGTTAAGGTAGCAGTGAAGAAGGTTGAAGGCGATAAAGGAAGCACAGAATTCGTGAAAATCACAATCCCGGGCAGTAATGGCAAAGGAGCAGGCGGCAGTGCACCAACGTTTGGCATTGTGGGCAGACTGGGCGGTATCGGGGCGCGTCCCGGCCGGATCGGGATTGTCTCTGATGCAGATGGAGCAGTAGCTGCTGTAGCTTCAGCACTGAAGCTGGCCGATATGCAATCCAAGGGAGATATTCTGCAAGGCGATGTGCTGGTAACCACACATATTTGCCCGGATGCGCCGACCCTGCCGCATGAGCCGGTGGATTTCATGGACTCTCCGGTCGATATTCTGCAGATGAATGAACATGAGGTGCTGCCGGAGATGGAAGCGGTTCTGTCCATTGACACCACCAAAGGCAACCGGGTGATCAATCACAAAGGGATTGCGATTTCGCCTACCGTTAAGGAGGGCTATATCCTGCGAGTGAGCGAGGATCTGCTGCGACTTCTGGAAATGACGACAGGCCAGCTTCCCGTTACTTTCCCCGTGACGACCCAGGACATCACTCCATATGGCAATGATCTCTACCATATTAATTCGATTCTCCAACCCGCAGTGGCAACAGATGCTCCGGTTGTCGGTCTGGCCATTACCGCCCAATCCATGGTTCCGGGCTGTGGTACCGGAGCGAGTCATGAGGTCGATATCGCTTCGGCGGTCCGTTTTGCCATTGAGACGGCCAAGGAATTCAGCCAAGGTCTTTGCTCGTTCTATAACATGGCAGAATTCAAGCGAATTATAGAGCTGTACGGCTCCATGAAAGTACTGCAGACTTCCGGCAAACCAGTGGTTCCTACAGCCTGATGTGGTGCGCTGCGATTCTTAGCCAAAGGGTTGAGCTTAGGAGGGAGGCAGGGATAAGTTTGAAACAACTTGGACTGATTACTATCGGACAAGCCCCGAGAACTGATGTAGCACCTATCCTGGAAAAGTATCTGGAAGGACGCGCGGAGCTGCTCCAGTCCGGAGTACTGGACGGCTTCACTCCGGCGCAAGTGAAGGAGAACTACGCTCCACGTGAGGGAGAATATGTCCTGACCTCCCGGATGAGCGATGGTTCGGCTGCTGTTGTCTCCAGGGAGCGGATAATGCCGGTGCTCCAGGGGAAGATTGATGCCATGGAAGCGGCGGGAATTACGACGATTCTGCTGCTCTGCACCGGTGAATTCCCGGGTCTCCGGACAGTCAGGGCCCATTTGATTGAACCGGACCGGATTATTCCGCCGGTGGTGGAGGCTTTAACCCGCAAGCGCCGTCTGGGGCTGATAGGGCCCCTTCCCGAACAGGAGCAGAACCTGAACGAGAAATTTGCCGCATCCGGCAGCACACTGCCCTTTGCCGCCGTCTCTCCATACACTGGAAATGAGGCGGAATTCCGTGCCGCAGCGGAGAAGCTGAAGGATCAGACAGATTTGATTGTGCTTGACTGTATGGGTTATGTGGAGCAGCATAGACAGTGGGCGGCTTCAGCTGGTGTCCCTGTCGTGTTGTCCAATGCGCTGATGGGGAAGCTGATCGCTGAAATGGTGTAATCAGGAGGAAGCGAACATGAGTGAACAACGGATCGAAATCAGTATGAATGTCCTGAAGGACTGCCTGGGGCTTGGCAGCCATGAGCAGCTTGTTGTCGTGGCGGATGATGACAAGCGTGAGCTTGCCGAATCGGTCTATGAGGCGGGCAAACGGCTCGGTGCCGAGTCGGTGCTGATGGTTATGAAGGAACGGACCCGGTCCGGTGAAGAACCGCCAGCCGCCATTGCCGAAGCAATGGCCAAATCGGATGTTGCTGTATGCATTACTACCCATTCCATGACCCATACGGCGGCCCGCAAGCAGGCGGCAGCAGCAGGTACCCGGGTGGCCACGATGCCAGGGATGACCGATGATATGTTCAGCCAAGGTGCTATTACCGCAGACTATGGACAGGTTAAAGTTATGACGGAGCAGATAGCCCTGCTGTTATCCGGCAGCCGCAGTGTCCGTATCGAGAAGGAAGGATTAAGCCTGTCCTTCTCCATTGAGGGACGGGAAGGCATCCTTAGTACAGGTCTATATCTGAATCCCGGAGAATCCGGCAATCTTCCTTCGGGCGAAGCCTATATCGCACCCCTGGAAGGCACCGCTTCAGGAAGCATCAAGGTGGACGGTTCCATTGCCGGGATCGGCGCACTGAGCAGTCCGATGGTGCTTACAGTAGAGCAGGGCCGCCTGACTGCGGCGGATGGTGAAGCCGGGGACAAGCTGCTGGAGATGCTGGGTGCAGGGGATGGTAGGCTTCTCGGCGAATTCGGAATCGGCACGAATAACAAAGCGCGGATTACCGGTGTAGTCCTGGAGGACGAGAAGGTCTATGGCACGATCCATGTGGCTTTTGGCAGCAACAATACCTTCGGCGGAGTTGTTGCCGCAGGCGTACACATCGATGCGGTAGTGATGAAGCCGGACGTCTACTTGGATGACAAGCTGATTATGCGTGCCGGAGAACTGCTATAAGATTGAATAGACGGTCAGACTGCAGGAGGCTTCAGGACAGGAGGGATAGGGATGCTGGGAATCATACGTGTCATCACACTGGAGGAGGAAGCAGCGATTCATCTGCACGGAGAGCTGATTGAGCGCCGCTTCGGGCTGCCCGTTGTGAGCCGCTGCATTCAGGAGCAGCCCCAGGGGGTATTCGATGAGGAGACAGAAGCACAATCGGTCCCCAAAATAATCGAACTGGCCCGCGAGCTGGAACGCAGCGGCTGCACTGCTATCGGGATCAGCTGCGCGGCAGATCCCGCGCTGGAGGAAGCCAGAGCCGCAGTTCGGGTGCCAGTACTGGGTGCGGGTTCCTGCGCGGCACATGTGGCGATGGCTTATTCCACCAAGGTAGGAGTGCTGACCATCCTCACGGAGGTTCCGCCCTTGATACGAAGTATACTCGGAGAAGCTTATGTGGGCATGGACCGTCCGGACGGAGTCACGACGACTCTTGATTTGAACACGCCCGGCGGGCGGGCTGGTGCACTGGCCGCAGCTGCGCGGCTTAAGGACCGCGGAGCGGAGGCCATTGTGCTGGCCTGCACCGGCTTCGCCACCATCGGGCTGGCGGCGGAGCTTGAGGAGAAGCTTGGGGTCCGCGCACTGGACCCGATCCTCTCGCTCGGCGCGGCGGCGTCTGCCGCTGCGCTGCCGGGGCTTCTCCGGCGGTAATAGCCGGCATGTCCTTATATGACTTGAAGAAGCAGGTATCCACCTTATTCAAAGGGAGGTACCTGCTTTTTTGCATTTTATTGAATGAGGTAAAGGTTCCTTCTAGTTCTCGCTGAAATGGAAGCCGCCTCTAGCAGAGGACGGTGAAGCCGTCCCCCTTGTAGTTATTCGACAAATTCTGCTAAACTATCGGGAATGAGGTTTGGCATATTTGAGGAAAAATCATGAAATACTGAAGACAGCAAAAGGGGGAAGGAAACGTTGAATACTCGGGGGATTACTTTAAGAGAGCTGATGCAGCTTCCGGTTCTGTCCAAGGCAACCATCATCAGCGGCGCTTCGGGGATGGACCGGGTGGTCCGTTTTGTGGATATTATGGAGGTTCCTGACCTGAAGGGCTGGATTAGCGAAGGTGTGATGCTGCTGACCACGGCATACTCTATCCGCCATGACCCATCGCTGTTGACCGAGCTGGTCTACACCCTGGATCAATTGGGTGCAGCCGCGCTGGCGATCAAGCCTGCCCGTTTCCTCAAGGAAATTCCGCAAGGGGCAATTGAGGCGAGCAATGCCTGCGGTCTGCCTATCGTGGAGATACCGCCGGAAATCCCATATACGGATATCACTCAGCCTGTGATGGAGCTGCTGCTTGGCCGTCAAGCCATGCTGCTGCGCCGTGCGGAGGAGGTCTACCGGACGCTGACCACGATGGTACTGGAGAACAGCGGGATTCAGGCGGTGAGCGACAATGTGGCTGAATTCTTAAAAGCGTCTGTAGCGCTAGTCGATACGGAGCGGAATATTATTGTTTCTTCGCCGTCCCAGTTTGACTGGTCGCTGGCGGAGCAGCCGCTGAGCTGGAACATTCATGTAGACCGGCGGACGGTAGCCAAGCTGCTGGTGGACAAGGAGCAGCTGGATGATATGGAGGAGGTCGGGATTGAGCAGGCCCGCCTGGTGTTCGCTCTGGAGCTGATGCGGAAAAAAGTAGCCGAGGATACAGAGTTCCGTCTGCGCGGAAACTTTATCGATGAGCTGCTGACTCCCCCCTTGCCTTCCAGGCATGAAGTGGAGCGGCGGGCGCGCCAGCTAGGCATGAATCCCGAGCATAAATGGGAAGTTGCTGTGATTGAGGGCGAGACCGCGCCGAGTGAGGAAACGGTGAACCGGCTGCTGGAGCAGGAGGCACGCAAACGTGGCGTCACTCCTCATGCGGAATTCCGCTCGAATCGGGCGGTGCTGTTCCTGCCGGCACCGGAAGGCCGGAAATTCGGCGTGGCCGGAGATAAGGAGGCATCCTGGACGGCTACGCTGGAGGGCTGGTTGCTCGACAAAGCAGAAGGCCTGGGCAGCTACCGGACGGGAGTAGGAACTTCGGAATACCTCTGGGATATTCAGACCAGCTACAATGAAGCACGCAAAGCGCTGTCCGTCGCAAGACGCCTGGGTCAAGGAGCAGGCGGGGTGACCCGCTACGAAGAGATCGAGGTGTACCATCTGCTGGAGGGATTAAGTGGAGATGGCTTCGCTGCCTTATTCGAACGTAAGCTGGGAAAGCTTCGGCAGTATGACCAGGAGCATGACAGCAACATGCTCCTGACTTTTTATCATTATCTGGAGTGCCGGGGGAGCCTGATCGAGACGGCGAACAGTCTTTATATCCACCGCAATTCCGTTAAATACAGGTTGGAGCGCATCCGCGCCATTACGGGCTTTGATCTGAATGATCCGCGCGAGCAATTTGTTTGCCATTTGTGCTTGATCTACTACTACCTGCAGGAAAAATAAGCTGGAATGGCATTTTAGCGGAACGTTGTGTCAGATAAGGTTACATAAAATCAGGGTTGTAGTGCACAATCGACAAACGGTTGTGCTTTTTTTTAGCTAAACGGGACGTAGTGAGGGGTTCGAATTCTATGTAGAATTAGCACAACTACTAAAGAGAACCAAGAAACCGCATGGTACCTGACATGGAATCTGCGGCTGCAGTACAAAATGGCTGAACACAAGAAGGTAACTGAGCCGTAAGGGGGTTGAACCATTGTTTGCGTACACACTAAAAAGACTGGTGCAGATGATTCCGGCCTTGCTCGGCATTATCGTGATCACGTTTATTCTCTCCAGGGTGTTGCCGGGTGATCCCGCAATCATGCTGGCCGGAGAACAGGCCCCAGAGGAGACGGTCAACAAAATCCGCCAGGACATGGGACTGGACAAACCCCTGTACATTCAATTCTTCAGCTATTTCGGACAGCTGTTCCAGGGGAATATCGGCTATGCCTATCATACGGGACATTCCGTAGCGAGTGATCTGGCTACGCGGTTCCCGGCGACCCTGGAACTGACGCTTGCGAGCATTCTAATTGCAATTGTAGTGGCGATTCCAGTAGGCATCATTGCCGCAACCCGCAAGGAGTCGATTCTCGACCACATCTCACGTGTCTTCTCACTGATTGGTGCGTGTGTGCCGATCTTCTGGCTGGGCCTAATGTTCATTTATATCTTTTATTCCATTCTTGGCTGGGCGCCTGCCCCGATGGGACGAATCAGCGGTGACCTCAATCCGCCGTCGCATATTACCGGGCTCTACGTCCTGGACAGCCTTTTATCTGGAGATATCATCGCGTTAAAAAGCAGTATCGTCCATCTGGTGCTTCCGGCGATCTGCCTCAGCACAGGCACGATGGCCATCGTAGCCCGGATGACCCGCTCCAGCATGCTGGAGGTCGTGGATCAGGACTTCGTCCGGACCGCACGGGCCAAAGGACTCAAGGAATCAGCCGTTATCTATAAGCATGCGCTGGTCAACGCACTGATTCCAACGCTTACTGTTCTCGGACTGCAGTTCGGATACCTGATGGGCGGTGCGGTAATCACGGAGACGATCTTTTCCTGGCCGGGCATCGGCGGCTATGTTACGGATTCCATACTGGCTGCGGATTACGCACCGATTCAGGCCTTCACGCTGGTCAGCGCCATACTCTACTGCGGCATCAACCTCGCGGTTGATCTGATCTACGGCCTCATAGATCCGCGAATCCGCTATGAATAATCGGATGTTCCGTAAAAGGAGGAGATTTCCATTGAGCACGGCAGCACACTCAGCACAGGGCAATCCTTCATTACCTGCAGCTGTTCATAAACCCAAAACATTGTTCACTCTGCTTCTGCATAACCGTCTGGCCGCGATCGGACTTGTCTTTATCCTCATCTGGACCATTACCGCCCTGATTGCGCCCTGGATTGCGCCGCATGATCCCTATATTACGGACATGGCGAACAAGTTGCAGGCACCTTCCGGCAGTCATTGGTTCGGAACGGACAATTTCGGGCGGGATATTTTCAGCCGGGTGCTCTATGGAGCACGTATCAGCATCTGGACCGGCCTGATCGCCGTAGCCATTTCGTTTCTGATCGGTGTCCCGCTTGGCGGGGTAGCCGCCTACTATGGCGGACGGACTGGGACCATAATTATGCGCTTGATGGATGTTCTGCTCTCCTTCCCGTCGCTGGTGCTGTCCATGGCGATCGCTGCTTCGATAGGGGCGGGCCTGACCAGTGCGATGATCGCCGTCGGCATCGTCGGCATCCCGGAGTTTGCGCGGCTGATGTTCGGCCAGACCGTCTCGCTCCGTGAGAAGGAGTATGTGGAAGCGAGCCGGGCCATCGGAGTGAAGAACTCGGTAATCCTGTACCGGCACATTCTCCCGAACGCCTTAGCTCCGTTGATGGTCCAGGCTACACTGGGGATGGGCTTCGCCATCCTGACAGCCTCCAGCCTCAGCTTTCTCGGCCTTGGCGTCAAACCGCCGATTGCCGAGTGGGGGGCGATGATCTCCGAAGGCAGAGAGTATATTATCTCCGGCCAGTGGTGGCTGGTCACCTTCCCGGGCCTCGGGATTGCCACTTCCATTCTTGGTTTTAATCTGCTCGGCGATGGTTTCCGAGATGTCCTTGATCCACGGTTGCGTTCGGGCAAATAAGAGGAGCGCTGGCGGCTGAGTCCGTCTCTCGCCGATGAATAGCCCGGTATAGATAAATCAGCAGCAATGTGTTTGTAGCCAGGATAGAAAAGGGAGGAATTATTGATGAAAAGAGTAAAACTGCTGTCCACACTCGTCGCTTTTTCAATCATGCTGGCCGGCTGCGCAAGCAGCGCCAACCCGAAGACACCTGCTGCCACTTCGGCGGCTGAGGGAACCGCAGCACCCGCGGCTGCAGAGAAGCCTTTCCTGACAGTCGCGTATTCCGAAGGCGGCACTACACTCGATCCGGCGGAAGCCAACGATTTGACTTCCGATACCCTGGTGCTTGCGGCTTATGACCAGCTTGTCACCTACGGCATCAAGACAGAAAATGGTGCAAATATCGCCAACACCGAAGACATTCAGCCGATGCTTGCCGAGAGCTGGGAAGTGTCGAGCGACAATACTGTCTATACCATGAAACTGAAATCCGGAGTGAAGTTCCAGAGCGGCAATCCGGTGGATGCGGCATCGGTCGTGTATTCCTTTGACCGTGTGGCGAAGTCCAGCTCAGGCAGTTTCCTCTACGGCATGGCTGCGATCAAGTCCGTTACCGCCGTTAATGATTCCACCGTTGAAATCACCCTGACTAATGCCAATCATAATTTCCTGCAAATTATGGCGATGTACACCTTCTCCATCGTGGACCAGAAGAACGTAGAAGCACAAGGTGCAGACTACCTTAAGACGAATGCTGCCGGCTCCGGCCCGTTCACACTTGAGAAATGGGACCCGGCCACAGAAGCGGTCTTCACCCCGAACGAAGACTACTGGCAGGGTGCGCCGAAGCTCGGTAAGGTGACGCTGAAGTTCACCAAGGAAGCCTCCAACCGTGTACTGCTGCTGGACAAAGGTGATGTGGATATGTCGATCGAAATTCCTCCGAAGGATGTTGGCACCCTGAAGGCTAACACCGATCTGACCATAGCCTCCAATGCGAGCAACCGGATTCTCTATTTTGCAATGAACAACAAAGTGAAGCCTTTTGACAACGAAAAGGTCCGCCAGGCCATCAACTATGCGATTCCTTACGATGAGCTGCTGACAGGTGTCATGTATGGACAAGCCAAACAAATGAAGAGTTCGGTAGCCAGCAATACGCCGGGCTTCACGGATGCAGGCTACGTCTATGAACATAATCTGGACAAAGCCAAGGAACTGCTTAAGGAAGCAGGCTACGAAAAAGGATTTACCTTTGACTTCACGCTCGGTTCCGGCTTCGATGACTGGGAAGATGATGCAGTGCTGATCCAGGCAGAACTGGCCAAAATCGGTGTCACCATGAACATCAACAAGCTGGCCCGCGCCCAGTTTCTGGAGCAGCAGAAAACAAAGAATCTGACGGCGTATATCTCCAAATGGACTTCTTTTGTCAACGATCCGGGTTATCACCTCGGCTTCCTGATGTACGGCAAAGGCTCCTCCAACTACAATAACTACCAGAATGCCGAAGTAGACAAGCTGTGGGAACAAGCCAATACCGAGACTGATGCAGCCAAACGTGGGGAGCTGTACAAGCAGGCTCAAGAGATCATCACGAGCGAAGCACCCTGGGCTTATCTGTATGAATACAACCGAATTGTCGGCATGAGTAACAAGATTAGCGGTTATGCATTCTACCCGGATGAAGTCATCCGCTTCTACCCGTTGTCGATTCAGGAATAGCAGATTTCAAAAAGAGCGGACGGGCCTTTCGGGCTGCGGTCCCTCTTTTTCCAAATTACGAGGACATAAAGGAGACAAAATCCCATGACAGACTGGAAAAGCAAAGTGCTGAGCGCGATCGATGCCGAGCAAGAGCAATTGCTGGAGCTGTGCTCGCAGCTGATCCGTTTTCCCTCCGAGAATCCGCCGGGTGACTCGCGGGACATAAGCAGCTTTATAATGGAATATCTGAAGCAGTCAGGAATAGACACAGAGGTGCATCCGGCCACCGAAACGATGCTGAACCTTGTCTCCACATTGAAAACCGGGGCCGATGAGCCTTCCGATAAAAAACTAATCTTCTGCGGACACACCGATGTGGTCCCTGCCGGGGATCTGTCCCGCTGGGATTTCGACCCGTTCTGCGGCGACATCATCGATGGCTATCTGCTGGGAAGAGGCGCCTCTGATATGAAAGCCGGATTGGCCGGACTCATCTTCGGCATGGGGCTGCTGTCCAGACTGGGTGTTCCGCTGCGAGGTGATCTGGCGCTGCTGGTGGTACCGGATGAAGAAACAGGCGGTCACCTTGGTGTGCCGTGGGTGCTTGAGCGCGGGCTGGTTGCAGGAACGGCAGCAGTTATTGCCGAGCCTTCCGGTCCGCTGAACCCGACAATCGGGCAAAAAGGCAGCTGCTGGTTCGAATTCACGGTGGAAGGCACGCCTGGACATGGCAGCTTGGCCCCCGTTGTGGGCGAGAGTGCGATTGTCAAAGCGGCCAAGGGGATTGAAGCCCTGCAGCGTTTATGGGACATCAAGCCGGATATTCCGGAGGAGGTTATGGAGATCATCCGCATTTCCCAGGATTATGTGAAGGAACGTGAGCAGGACGGCTCCATCGCCTATCAGGTGTTCGATCATGTGACCGTCAACATCGGTACGATTCAGGGCGGAACCAAGGTCAACGTGGTGGCTGACCGGTGCACGGTACAGGTGGATTCGAGGGTTCCTTTTGGCGTCGATTACCGGGATGTGCTGGACCGCGCGCGTTCGCTGCTGCTTGAAGCGGGGATCGAGTCCGAGGTCAAAGGCTTCGGCTTCCAGGGCAATGCCAACTGGACGTCTACAGAAGAGCCGATTGTCAGCGATCTGGTTCAGAGCATCTGTGAGGTAAGCGGCGAGGATGCCTACGGTGTCCTGCAATGGGCGTCCAGCGATGCGCGTCATTTCCGCACCCACCAGATTCCTGTGCTGCAATACGGCCCGGCCGAGCTGTCCACCATTCATAACTTCAATGAAAAAGCGCCAGTCTGGCAGATCATCCAATGCGCCAAAGTATATGCGTTGACTGCGCTGAAGTATCTCGGAGTCGATGAGAACGAAAAGTAAAGCTGACTGGCAAAATTTCACGCTAAACCCGTGAGTAGTATTAATGTTACGATTAAAATCCAAAGTTCAACTTCTACAGTGTATATAAATCTACCGCCGGGAGGGATGAAGATGGCAGAACTGCTTGAAGTATCTGGACTGTGCACCGAGTTCGTAACGGCTGCGGGTACCATACGTGCGGTTGACGGCATCAGCCTGTCTGTACGCAAAGGGGAGACGCTAGGCATTGTCGGCGAATCCGGCTGCGGCAAAAGCATTACCTCGCTGTCAATTATGCAGCTGCTTCCTAAGCGGATCAGCCGGATTGCTGCCGGACAGATCCGTTTTGAAGGCAGGGATATGCTGGAGATGCCGGTGAAGGAAGTGCGCAATATCCGGGGCAACCGGATCGCGATGATTTTTCAGGAGCCGATGACTTCGCTGAATCCGGTGTTCAAGATTGGCCGGCAGATATCCGAATCGGCACGGTTTCATCTGAAGCTCAGCAAGAAGGAAGCGGACGAACGCGCGGTTGAAATGCTGCGCAAGGTAGGGATTCCCCGTCCGGAAAAAATTGCCCAGCAGTATGCCCATCAGTTATCCGGCGGGATGCGCCAGCGTGTCATGATCGCCATGGCGATGGTCTGTAGCCCGCAGCTGCTGATTGCTGACGAACCGACCACGGCTCTGGACGTGACGATTCAGGCACAGATTCTCGATCTGATGCGCGAGCTCCAGCAGAAGGAGGGCATGTCCATTCTGATGATTACCCATGATCTTGGCGTCGTCGCGGAGATGTGCGACCGGGTCGTGATCATGTATGCGGGTCAGATTGTCGAGGAGACTGATGTAGCGACGCTGTATAACAAGCCGATGCATCCTTACACGCAAGGCCTGCTGGCTTCGCTGCCCCAGCTTGCCGGGGAGAGTGACCGGTTGACCTCGATTCCGGGCCAGGTGCCGAATCCGGCTAATCTGCCGTCTGGCTGCCGGTTCGCACCGCGTTGCCCGATGGTAGTTGACCGGTGCTGGGCGGAACGCCCGGAGCTGCTTGAAATCGAGGCTGGACATAGCTGCCGTTGTCTGCTGCAGCAGGAGGAGGTATCATGAGCGCCATTCTGGAAGTCCGCAACCTGAAGAAACATTACCCGATCCGTAAAGGCTTTTTTGCCAAGCAGGTCGGCGCTGTAAAAGCGGTGGACGGCATCACATTATCTGTGGAGCAGGGGGAGACCCTGGCAGTAGTCGGTGAATCCGGTTGCGGCAAATCCACCACGGGCCGGACCATCCTGCGGCTGATTGAGCCAACCGAAGGCGAAATCATGTTCAATGGTACGGATGTGCGCAGCCTGGATACCGAGCAGCTTCGCCGGTTCCGCACCGACATGCAGATGGTATTCCAGGACCCGTATGCCTCGCTGGACCCGCGTTGGACTGTGCAGCGTATCCTGGAGGAGCCGCTGCGGACGCATGAAGCGGGGAAGAACAGCGAGCTGAAAAGCCGTGTCGAACAGCTGATGGAAGTTGTGGGCCTGTCGCCATATCAGGCCCACCGCTTCCCGCATGAATTCTCGGGCGGCCAGCGGCAGCGGATCGGCATTGCCCGGGCGCTGGCGCTGAACCCGAAGTTTATCGTCTGCGACGAGCCAGTCTCTGCGCTCGATGTGTCGATTCAGGCGCAGGTACTCAATCTGATGCAGGATCTGCAGGAGCAATATGGTTTGACCTATATGTTCATCTCCCATGATCTGTCCGTGGTGAAGTTCATCAGCGACCGGGTCGCGGTGATGTATCTGGGTCGCATCGTTGAGCTTGCCCCGACCAAGGATCTGTTCGCGAAGCCGCTGCATCCGTACACGCAGGCGCTGATGTCTGCCGTGCCGGTGCCGAATCCGGGACTCAAGAAGTCACGGATTGTGCTGACCGGCGATGTGCCGAACCCGGAGACACCGCCATCCGGCTGTGCCTTCCATCCGCGCTGTCCCTTCGCTATGGACAAATGCCGCAAGGACGAGCCTGTGCTGCGCGAGCTGGATTCGGGTCACCAGGTCTCGTGCCATTTGTACTAATAGGTGTAGAGTAAGTGCTTAAGCCATCCGGTCACGGGTGGCTTTTTGCGCCTTTGACTATCCTCACTCCATCTGCAACTCATTCCACTGATGAGTTCCTTGACCCTATGCGCCGGGGTGTACTGGCTCTCTAAGCGGCTTTTGCTGGAATGGTGGGGCATTTTTTACGCACAAATGGAATAATTTTCACCCTTTCTGACCAGACTGGAACACAGTACCTGTGAAATGAAGGTTAATGTTCAGGAGGGGAACCATTGTGAGGAAAATGCGTTATGTACTGCTTGTGCTGTGTGTTGCTGCTTCGGTTCTGGGCTCAGCTTCAGGCGCGTATGCAGAGGAAAAGACCAAAGCTAAAGACACCGGTAAGAACACCGCTGCTGTGGATCTGGCACCCGGAGCGCGCTCTGCCATTCTGATGGATGCGAATACCGGCACCGTGATCTATGAAAAGAACAGCCACGATAAACTCCCGCCGGCAAGTATTACCAAAATCATGACTATGCTGCTGACCGTCGAGGCGCTGGATGAAGGCAGGCTGCAATTGACCGACAAGGTGCGGACGAGCGAATATGCCGCGTCGATGGGCGGGTCGCAGATTTTTCTGGAGCCCGGCGAAGAAATGACTGTGGATGAAATGCTTAAGGGTATAGCCATGGCCTCGGGCAATGACGCATCTGTGGCGATGGCTGAGAAATTGGCCGGTTCCGAGAGCGCTTTTGTCGATCAGATGAATCAAAAGGCCGAGGCGCTTGGTCTGAAGGACACGCATTTTGCCAACTGCAACGGTCTGCCGGCCGAGAACCACTATTCCTCCGCCCATGACATTGCTGTTATCAGCCAGGAGCTCTTGAAGCATGAGCGGATTATCAAGTACACCGGTTCCTATCAGGATTACCTGCGCAAGGACTCGTCCAAGCCGTTCTGGCTGGTGAACACGAACAAGCTGGTGCGCTTTTATACGGGGGCTGACGGCCTGAAGACAGGTTACACGTCCGAAGCCAAGTTCTGCCTCTCCGCGACTGCGGCCAGGGATGGACTGCGTGCCGTTGCGGTGGTGCTGGGTGAACCCAATACCAAGACACGCAACAGTGAAGTGTCCGCGATGTTCGATTACCTCTTTTCCCAATATAAAGTCCATACGATTCACAAAGCGGGAGACACCATCGGCAGTGTGAAAATTGAGAAAGGCGTGAAGACCCAGCTTCCGCTTGTCGCCAAAGAAACCTATAGTGTGCTTTTGAAGAAGGGAATTACCCAGGAGGGTATTCGTCATGAGCTTGTGGTGCCGGACAGCATTAAAGCCCCTGTAAAGGCAGGGCAAACAGTAGGCAAGCTGGTTGTCTATCAGGGAACAACTAAAGTGAAGGAATATGAGCTGAAGGCAGACGCAGATGTGCCGAAGGCAGGCTGGTGGAGACTGTTCAAGCGGACAACGGGTTCCATGTTCAGGGCTGATTAATTTCTTGCTTTTTGTAGATTAGACTCAGGCTTTCTGTTGATTCGTAGGGGTTTTCTTCTAGTTTTGTCGTGAGGCAGGATTATAGAATTCCCGCGTAGAAAACCTTGTCCTTGTAGGGGAAAGAACTGATGTACAGGACGTTTTCTCAAAGCAACGAAGAGGAGAGTGGCAGGTATGAATTCTCATGTGGAGATGGAGCATCACAGAGGTGTGCTGATTGTACGGCTGTCAGGAGAGCTGGACCACCACGCAGCCGAGTATGTACGAATGGATATGGATGAAGCAATCATGCGGGGCCAGGTAGAGCATCTGATTCTCAGTCTGAAGGAATTGCAGTTTATGGACAGCTCGGGTTTAGGCGTCATTCTCGGGCGGTACAAGCTCATCCGCAGCAAAGGCGGGAAAATGGTCGTCTGTGACGCCACCACACCTGTAAAAAGGCTGCTGGAAATGTCGGGCTTGTTCAAAATCATGCCCCTATATGACGACGAGAGCGCTGCACTCTCGGATTTGGAGGTTGCGTTATGACAAAAAGTGAAGCGGGTAACTTCATGAGCGTCCAGTTTGCCGCACTGTCGGAGAACGAATCATTCGCACGCGTGGTAGTGGCGGCTTTTGTCTCCCGGCTTGATCCTACGATGGAAGAGCTGAATGACCTGAAGACGGTGGTGTCGGAGGCTGTTACCAACTGCATTATCCACGGGTACGATAGTGATCCTGAAGGAGTTGTCAGCATCTCCGCCTCCATCGAGCATGAAACCGTGCATCTCACCATTGAGGATAAAGGCCGGGGGATTGAGGATCTGGAGCTGGCCCAGCAGCCGCTGTATACCTCCAAGCCGGAGCTGGAGCGCTCGGGTATGGGCTTTACGATTATGGAGAATTTCATGGATGAATTCGAAGTTGCAAGTGAACCGGGGCGCGGTACCTCCATTTCAATGAAGAAAACCATCGTCTCGAAAAAAGCTTTATACAATTAGGGGTTGGAGCCATGGATGCAGAGTCAAAAAAAGCTCCGCCGACCTATTTGGACGATGCGGAGGTCAAACGTCTGATCGCACTCAGTCAAGCCGGAGATAATCTGGCCCGCGATACGCTGGTCAACTGTAATATTCGCCTCGTCTGGTCGGTGGTGCAGCGGTTTATGAACCGCGGGTATGAGCCTGACGATTTGTTCCAGATTGGCTGTATCGGACTGCTAAAGTCCGTTGATAAATTCGACCTCAGCTACGAGGTCAAATTCTCCACCTATGCCGTTCCGATGATTATCGGCGAGATCCAGCGTTTCCTCCGGGACGACGGCACCCTCAAGGTCAGCCGTTCCCTCAAGGAAATGGCCAACAAGGTGCGCAAAATGAAGGACGAAATGTCCAAGACGCTGGACCGTCTGCCGACCATCGGGGAAGTCGCAGAAGCGCTGGGGGTCACGCCCGAAGAAATCGTGTTCGCCCAGGAGGCTAACAAGCCGCCGACCTCGATCCACGAGACCGTCTTCGAGAATGACGGAGACCCGATCACGCTGATCGACCAGATTGCTGACGAGACGCAGGAGCGCTGGTTCGACAAGCTGGCGCTGAACGAGGCCATCGGGGCCTTGACTGAGCGTGAGCGCCTGATCGTCTACCTGCGCTACTACCGCGACCAGACCCAATCCGAAGTCGCCAGCCGCCTCGGCATCTCGCAGGTTCAGGTGTCGAGGCTGGAGAAGAAGATTCTCGCGAATATCCGCGAGCAGATCGCACAGTAGAGTTACGGTAAGACAGTAAGCAAGAGAAAGGCCAGGAATAAGGAAGCGGCGGAGCCGGAGTTAAGTGTGTGTAGTGAATGTGACGGGTGAAATGAACGTTTGAAGGCCGCCTCGGGAGGGGCGGCTTTTTGTGTTGCTATTGTTAGGTATGTATTGTTCTGAGTATGCATTAAACGACAACATATAGAAAAATGAACATGTATTATACTTATGGGATTTGGTTATCGAGTTGTTCCGCTAAACCGATTAAAAGTCCATCGGTTCCACGAATGTAGCAGAGCCGATACGAGTTCTCATACTGAACCACTTCGCCAACGAGCTGAGCACCATACTTAGTGAGTCTGGATACCATTTCGTCAATGTCTTCAACAGTGAACATGACACGCAGATAACCGAGGGCATTTACAGGAGCAGTCCGGTGATCAGATATAGTGGGTGGAGTGAGAAATCGCGAAAGCTCAATTCGGCTGTGGCCATCTGGGGTAACCATCATAGCAATCTCTACACACTGTGAACCTAGCCCGGTTACGCGACCAGCCCATTCCCCTTCGACAGTGGCTCGCCCTTCGAGCTTCAAGCCAATCTCCTCGAAGAAAGGAATTGCGTCATCAAGGGATTCTACAACGATGCCAACATTGTCCATTCTTAGTAATTTATTTTTTGCCATAGATTGATCTCCTTATGTGTACAAATTTATTACCTCATAAATTATTCTATTCAAGAATTTTAAAACCCTCTTTTTAAATAAACAACGACTTGAACTGAACGTTTACTAATGCCACGCAGTCCACTTCTTTCCAAGGGACTGCTTTCTTGTATTGCAGAAAGAATAAAATGTGGCGGCACCAGTGTGTATTCATTACACTATATATCAAGATATTTATTGTAAGCGGGAAAGGGTCTATGGTTACTATTCCAGGCCAGTTCAGTTTGTTTCTCTATCTATTTTCTACTTCTCCGGCACAATGTAACCTTTGCCCGTGATTATGGCACCTATAGTATAAGAACATGAAAGTGAAGGGGATGGCGGACATGCGTCAGTGGGTGGAGAAGGCGAGACAAGGAGATGCTGAGGCGTTCGCACAGCTGATGGTGCATTGCCGGGGGATGGCATACGCGGTCGCTTACGACTTGCTGAAAGACGTCCATCTCGCCGAGGATGCAGTTCAGGAAGCATGCTTTGAAACGTTTCTGAATTTGCACAAGCTGCGCGACCCGGCTGCCTTTCCGGGCTGGTTCAAGACGATTGTCGTAAGGCAAGGTCAGCGTGTACTCCGGCGCAAGCTTCAACCCACGATTCCTCTGGATGAAACACTGCAGGGTTTGCAGAATGCGCCGGGTGCGGCGGAGGTTGCGGAACGATATGCGGAGGAGCAGGTGCTGCAAAACTCGGTGGCCGCGTTATCCGCCAAGCTTAGGGTCCCGGTGCAGCTGTTTTATTTCTACGGCTATTCCCTCCAGGAGATTTCCGCTTATCTCGGGACTCCGGTGCAGACACTCAAGAAAAGGCTGCACGATGCACGCCAAAAGCTGAAAGGCACACTCCCGGTTGCCGATCTGGCTTCCGTGTTCAATCATTTGTACGAAAGGGGCGCAAATATGCTGCATATTGTGAATGGCGATACGGTGGGTAACATGCTAAAGCAAGGAATTGTTCAAGGGGATGTATTGGTATGGAGGGAGATTTATTCCTCTGGTCCAATATTTGAAGACCTCTCCCGGCCGGAGGAACGTGCGAAGCGCTCTCTGGTGCTGGAGGCAACTCTCGGTATTCCGGCCAATGAGTATATAGCGGGCTGTGAGGAACAGGAGCGTAAGCTCCGCGACTATACCCGGTACGACGAAGTAGTACTTTGGTTTGAGCATGACCTGTTTGACCAGAGTATGCTTGCCTATTTGCTGCATACGTTCAATAGGAATATGCCGGGCCGCACCAAGCTTAGTCTGCTCTGCATCGGGGAGTTTCCGGGAATCGAACCGTTCCATGGTCTGGGACAGCTTACTCCGGCACAGCTTGGAACGTTATCCGGGACCTGGCGGACGATCGGAAAGCGGGAAATTGAGCTTGGAAGTGAGCTTTGGCAGGCGTATGCTTCAGCTGATCCTGCCCAAATGGCTGATCTGCTTGAACTGAAGAAGTCGGAGCTGGCGGCGTCCGGCCTGCCTTTTGCCTATGAAGCCTTCATGGCCCATTTATCACGGCTTCCTTCCGTAGAGAATGGCCTGGGAATTGTGGAACAGACCACACTTGAAGCGCTTGAAGCCGGGGCGCATACGCCGCTGGAGTTATTCCGTCAAGTTACGGATGCCTTGCATGTACTTGGTATGGGGGATATCGAATACTTCAAGTATGTGCGTGCTTTGACAGCGGGTAATCATCCTCTGATGTACATCGACGGGGCTGTTGATGATACGGATTTCCGGCAAATTCCTGAGTTTCTGAGCCGGCAGGTTACAATGACTGAGCTGGGTAAGCAGATAAAGAACGGAAGGGCGGACCGCGTTCTGATACAAGGAATAGATGAATGGTCTGGGGGACTGCATATGCAGGGGCATGATGTATCTTGGCGCTGGGAACGATCTACCGGAAGACTGGTGCGGAACAAAACTGGATTTTAGAAGTATAATTAATATTCAGATCTTCAGATAACTGCCTGAGCCTGACCCTGACCCATAAGCCCCCAAGTGGGTCTTTTTTACTTATTTATTGGATTTGCTGGATGAGGAAAATTATGGATGATATGATATTGTTATTCGCTTCTGATCTGCCAATGAAATACGGCCTAGACCACCAAGTAAATCATAGTGTGCCTCTGCGTCTTTAGCATCATTGTGGGCAATATGATTATTTTCCGTCTGTGTTCAGCCGATGTAATAAGTAACAGCACATACTCTAGACGAAACAGAGAAACCCTTTGGAGGAGAGAGCACCATGGCTAAAAAACAATTTATTTGCAATAAATGCGGATGTAAAGAATATGCCGTGGACCAGTTCCAGGCAACCGGCGGCAACTTTGCGAAGCTTTTTGATGTCCAAAACAAAAAATTTATCACTATCAGCTGCCGGGAATGCGGATATACCGAACTGTACAAGGCTAATACGGGCAGCGGAATGAATATTTTGGACTTCTTAATGAATTAGTAGAGATTATTAATCCGAGAAAATTATGCTGAAGGCAGTGCCTTGTGGCTGAAATGATGGGCCTGAATAATGGCTATGCAATTGTTGTGTGCATGACAAGTGAGATGACGGACAAACGATAGAGGTTTGCCCGTCTTTTTTGTGCTTTTATTCACAGCTCACCGTCCCAGCACCAGATCTCCCATTTTCTGTTCCCATGTGACCTGACGATCCTGCACATGCTCCTCGGGCCTCTTGCATACGTAATGGAAGGAAGAGTAATATTTTACATAGTATGATAATCCGCAAGGTCAATCTATTATCCAGGGGGCAGAAGGAAGCTATGTCCTATTCACAAGTCACGAAAAATGCGTTGGCCCGCTCACTCAAGAAATTGATGCTCACTAAACCGCTCCACAAAATCACCATTCAGCAGCTTACCTGCGATTGCGGGGTGACCCGGCATACCTTTTATAATCATTTTCAGGATATATATGAGCTGCTTGGCTGGGTCTACCAGACCGAAATCATTGAAGGCTTAGAGCCATACCGCAATTGCTCCGGTTGGAAGCAGGGGTTCCTGAGCGTGCTGTACTATACACAGAGCAACAAAACCATATGCCTGAACACCTTCCATTCCCTGGGGCGCGAGCATTTGGAGGGGTTTTTGTACGGGGTGATCTATGAGGTGGTGATTCAGGTCGTAGAGGAGCTGAACATGAAAGAGCCGGAACGGGTAAGTACGCAGGCTATGCAAGATATTGCTGATTTCTATACCCTGGCGATCCTGGAGCAGGTCATCCATTGGCTCAAGGCAGGAGCGAATACTGACCCGGCACAGATCGTGGACAAAGTGGCGCGGATTATGGACGGCAGTATCTCCCGGAGTCTGGCGAACTATCATACCGCCCCGATAAAATGACACAATCTCCTGCAGATGTGTAAACCCTGTACAGATGCGGTGAGCTGTCCATAGAATTCTTAGGTTCCGCTGGGTATAGTGAAGTCAGTTCTAGAGTCACTTATCCAGTTCGATGAAAGGAAGAGGACAAATGGGAACCTATCAAAGAATTAACCCGCTCGTACAGGAAGGCATTGCTTCGAAAAAAGCATATCTGGTCGGAGGGGGGATTGGCTCGCTGTCAGCGGCGGCTTTTCTGATCCGAGACGGGCATATGCCCGGCCGGAACATTCATATTCTGGAGCAATCTGCAGTATATGGCGGCTCGATGGACGGCGCGGGGAACGCCAAAGACGGCTACAGTGCCCGGGGCGGACGCGAAATTGAGGAGCATTTTGAGTGTTTTATGGAGCTGTTCGGTTTCATTCCGTCGCTGACCAACCCTGACCGGACGGTGCTGGATGAGTTCCGTGAGCTGAATCTGGCCGAACCGATCGAATCTCACTGCCGTCTGGTAGAGAATGCAGGGCAGAAGGCCGACTTTTCCTCGCTGGGATTGTCTACGGCCCACGCGCTTCAGCTCGGTAAGCTGGTGATGGTGACAGAGGAGAAGCTGGGCGCGGTGACGATTGAGCAGTTTTTTGACCCGAGCTTCCTGGACACGAACTTCTGGTATTTCTGGCGGTCCATGTTCGCCTTCGAGAATTGGCATAGTGTGGTTGAGGTCAAACGTTATATGGAACGTTTCATGCACCTGATCTCCGGGATGAATCAATTGAAGGGTATCCTGCATACGGAATATAACCAGTTCGATTCGCTGATTCTACCGCTGATGAAGTGGCTGGAGAGTGAAGGAGTTCATTTTGACAAGGGACATCAGGTCACCGATCTGGATGTGGATATCACTGGCGGGGAGAAGACGGTTACGGCCATTCATGTTCTGGTCAACGGAACACCAAAGACTATTTCGACCTCCCGCACCGATCTGGTGATGGTAACGAACGGCTCGATGACGGAAAATTCGACTCTTGGCGATATGGACCATCCTGCGGTTCTCAACCGTTCGGTTACGGAGCGCGGCTGCTGGAGCCTATGGGAAAAGCTTGCCGCCAAATCCCCCGATTTCGGCCATCCGGAAGTATTCTGCGGGGACATTGACAAGACGAAATGGCTGTCTTTTACGATGACGTTTACCGATGATGAGATCGTCTTCCCTTATTTGCTCGAGCTGACCGGTGATCTGCCCGGTATGGGCGGTGTTGTTACGATCAAGGATTCCAACTGGATGATGTCCTGGACTGCACCGAAGCAGCCGCATTTCATCAATCAGCCGGAGAATGTGAAGGTACTATGGGCGTATGGCCTATTCCCGGATGCCGAGGGCAACTATATCAAGAAGAAGATGAGCGATTGTACCGGACGCGAGCTGCTGGAAGAGCTGTGCTACCATATCGGCCTGAAGGACCGGATTCCGGAAATTCTGGAGCATACGACAAATGTCATTCCCTGCATGATGCCATATATCACTTCCCAGTTTATGCCGCGTGTGACGGGTGACCGTCCGCAGGTTGTTCCGCAGGGCAGTACGAATCTGGCTTTCCTCGGACAATTTGCCGAAGTGCCTGACGATTGTGTCTTTACTGTTGAGTATTCCGTGAGATCAGCGATGATGGCCGTGTACAGTCTGCTGGCGCTGGAAAAAGAAGTGATTCCTGTGCATCCGAGCAAGTATGATGTACGCGTGCTGCTGACCGCTGTGCGGACATGTCTCGGCAATAAGCCGCTACCGCTGGACCAAACGCTAGGCCAGCTGTTGTCGGGAACGGTGATTTCGAAGCTGTTGTAGGTTTCGGCGCTGGGCAAATTGCATAGGAATTTATGATATGAAGGGTATTCCTCAGCCAGAGATGGCGACAGGGATGCCCTTTTCGAAATATTATTGTAATCGTTCGTTCAAAACTATAGTTAACGGTTGTTCTACAAAGGTTTTTCCCTTTACACCGGAGTTCACTACTTTATGATATAAATAGGGGAGGAGTAAATACATGTGGATTATGAATAAATGACATAGGGGGATGGATTTGCAGTATGGAAGGTGAATTTACCTTTAGTATCTACGATAAGAGTCTGAATTTTGATGAAATAAGCCATATGCTGAGTACAGTTCCAAGCAACATAACCAGAAATGGAGAACTGCTAGCGAAATTAAATAATAGACAAGCTCCATTTGACAGCTGGCATATTACAGAGAAGTTTTCTGAAGATGTGGCACCTGAAGAGGCTCTAGCCCTATTAATACAGAAACTGCTTCCATATCGTGAGCAAATCAGCAAGCTGAAGCAACAATATGAGACGGTTCGACTCAATGCTTATCTGAGATCCGATTACGGCCAGATGGGAATGGACTTGCCTCCGGAAACAGTCAGGGCGTTGGGTGAGTTGGGACTGGGACTTAGTATACATATCCTTTCTTTTGGCGGGGTGGAGGCGTGAATAGATTGAAGTTGGATACTTGGAGAGAAGAAGAGCCTGAAGAATTTTTTGAGGCTTTTAATACATATGATTTGAGCACAGTAGTGTTATCCTGAGAAAGAATTGCTCTTGTGATCAACTGTAGGTGATTCTCCTATCGAATTTGTTCAGACCACATTGAATGTAAGCATGGATGAAGTATGGATTGCGCAATATCACTATTTGCTAACCCTGGAGGGCAGAATTATGGACGATACTTTGAGCTTTAAATAAAATGTTGTGGCCAATGAAAACGAGAAACATAATAAGAGTTGCCTTCGCTGTTGTGTTGTTATTATTAGATTTAGGGATTGTCGTGAAGTACAGTGGATTTGAACGCAGAGTACTGCTGGTTGAATTAACAGTTGATATTGTAGTTTCTTATCTGCTATTGGTTGAGTACACGTTAGGGGTGAGAAGAAATCAGGCCTTGCTAAATACCCTCTGGAAAAAAATACTGGGATCATTATTTAGCCTTTTCGCCTATCTTCTCCTCTTAATCACTGCAATCAATATCTATCAGCTAAGTGTGGACGCGTTGGTAATGGGTTATTCTACTGAAGAAGCTACTGTTGTTGAACGACTCTCTCAGTATCGGGCGAGTGATAAAGTGAAGGTAGTAATTGACGGGGAAGAGTATACATATACATTGCCGCCAAGCTACACGGAGGTCCATCCTATGCACTCGTATCAAGTTCACATTTTCCACAAATCTAAGTTATTAATCGCCGTTAAGCCGCTCTCTAATTGATCCATAGCGGACTCATCGCGGAGATGGATAAGGATAATCAATATGATTTTACTGGAGGATCTGCTATGAAAAAAATATGGGCTAGAATTGCGGTCGCCTTGCTGGTGCTGAACTTTGTGGCGATCATCCTGTGCTTCTACCTTGATAAATTCATGTATGCGTACTCTCTGATTCTGGTGTTGTTCTTCATTTTTTCCGGGATGGGTGCTCTCTACAAGTTGAAGAATGATGAATACATGTATCATAAATCGAGCAGACGCGATGAATATGAAGACTATACCCGATAAAAGCGTCTTCAGATTTTAAGAGTACTACATTCAATACCCCTGGTAAATTGTCGCTTCCTCAGGATGATTTCCGGGGGTTTTGGTTTTGTATAAAGCTGCGAATCATATTTGTCCATTGCCAAAATACAGCTTCTTCCTTTACAATGTGATAATGATAATGATAATGATAATGATTATCAATTTCATGAGAAAAAGGTGGAACCTATGAGTCAACAGACAGCAGCCGGCACAGGTCCACTTAGGCGGCAGGATGAGGTGAAGCTTCGTTCGCGTCCTTGGGCAGCTACGCTGATCCTGGTTGGCGGTCTGATTGCCCTGGCGCTGGGAATTGCGGTTTCGGTCTCTTTCGGGGCTGCGGACATTAAGCTGCCGGTGGTATGGAACGCTGTTTTTCATTTCAATCCGGAAATTACGGATCACCAGATTATCCGTGAGCTGCGGCTTCCCCGCGTGCTTGGTGGTGTGATGATCGGGGCTAGCTTTGCGGTAGCTGGAGCCATAATGCAGGGGATGACCCGCAATCCGCTCGCGGACTCGGGGCTGATGGGCATTAATTCAGGCGCAGGTTTTGCGCTGGCGCTTGTATTTGCTTTTATGCCGAATCTGCCGTTCATGGGTTTGATTCTGTATGCTTTTGCAGGTGCAGGGGCTGGTGCGGCGATCGTATATGGTATCGGTTCCCTGGCTAAAGGCGGACTTACGCCAGCACGCCTTGTACTGGCTGGTGCGGCATTGAGTGCTCTGCTCTCGGCTTTAAGTGAGGGAGTGGCTTTATATTTTAAAATCGGACAAGATCTGGCCTTCTGGTATGCGGGAGGTATAGCCGGAACGAAATGGTTGCAGCTCAAGATCATGTTCCCGTGGGTATTTGTGGCGATTCTCGGGGCAATTGCTCTATCCCGTTCCATTACCATGCTCAGCCTGGGTGAGGATATTGCCAAAGGTCTCGGGCAACGTACAGGTCTGGTGAAGCTGGCAGGTGCTCTGATCGTTCTGGTTCTTGCCGGTTCTTCGGTTTCGGTCGTAGGAGCTGTAGGGTTCATAGGCCTGATTATTCCCCACTTGACAAGGTATCTTGTCGGTGTGGACTACCGGTGGATTATTCCTTGCTCCGCTGTTCTTGGCAGTCTGCTGGTTGTGCTAGCCGACCTCACTGCGAGAACCATTATTCCGCAGCATGAAACGCCGCTGGGCGCGATTCTGGCATTGATTGGTGTGCCTTTCTTTCTGTATCTGGCCCGCAAAGAAAGAAGGGAGCTGTGAAGGTGCGTAAAAGGGTGGCAATAAGTTTTGATGAGGTTAGACGCAGACGGGGATTTCAAGTGCTGGCAGTACTATCAGCCTTGATCGCAGCTGTTTTTGTGATCAGTGTGAACACAGGATACATACATTTGACCCCGTCCCAGCTGCTGCATACCCTGCTCGGCCGTGGCACAGACAAACAGGAGCTCATCCTGTTCGATTTTCGTCTGCCGCGGATTGTGATATCGATTCTGATCGGAGCCGGACTTGCGGTTTCGGGTGCGGTGATGCAGGGTGTGTTCCGCAATGATCTGGCCGATCCCGGAATTCTTGGTATCAATGCCGGAGCGGGACTCATGGTGATGCTGCTGGTTTCTTTTTATCCGGCAACCACAGCCGCACCTGTATTTATGCTTCCGCTGGTAGCTTTTGTCGGGGCTGCATGTACGGCAGCCATGATCTATGCGCTTGCCTATAAGCGGCATGAGGGAATCTCTCCGATCCGGCTGCTGCTGACCGGGGTGGCGGTTGCGGCAGGTATGAGCGCGGCTATGATTGTGCTTACCCTGCGCCTGGACCCCGACAAATATCAATTTGTCGCTACGTGGCTTGCGGGCAGTATCTGGGGGACCAGCTGGAAGTTCGTACTCTCCTTGCTGCCTTGGATACTCATTCTGCTGCCCTATGTGATCTATAAGGCCAGAGTCATGAATGTATTGAACCTGGGGGATCAGACTGCAACCGGACTCGGCGCGGCGGTAACGAAGGAGCAATTCCGCCTGCTGGGGGCTGCAGTGGGTCTAGCAGCGGCCAGTGTCGCCGTGAGCGGGGGAATCGGTTTCGTAGGCTTGGTGGGGCCGCATCTGGCCCGGCGCCTGGTGGGGCCGAAGCATCAGTTCATGCTGCCCGCTTCGGCGCTGCTGGGATCACTGCTTGTTCTTACGGCGGATACCATCGGCCGCTGGATTCTGCAGCCTTCCGAAATTCCGGCTGGTATTGTGGTTGCCGTGATTGGAGCACCTTATTTTCTCTACCTGCTGGCCCGTACCCGATCTTAATTCGTTGAAATACCATTACACCTGGAGGGGATTACATGAGCAAAGAGCTGGAATTATTCGATGTGACCATTATTGGCGGGGGTCCTGCCGGTATGTATACAGCATTTTATAGCGGGATGCGCGACCTGAAGACGAAGCTGATTGAAGCCAAGGATGAGCTGGGCGGAAGAATGCTCATTTATCCCGAAAAAATGATCTGGGATGTGGGGGGAGTTACTCCAATACTCTGCCGCAAATTGATAGATCAGCTGGCCGAGCAGGCCCGGACCTTTGATCCTACCATCGTACTGGGCCAACAGATCATTGCTCAGGAGCGGCAAGAGGATGGCACGTATATATTGACATCAGCGGGCGGCGAACGGCATTGGACGCGCACGGTCATCCTCACCATAGGATACGGTATCCTGCAGATGGCGAAGCTGGAGATTGAGGGGGCCGACCGTTACGAGGTGACGAACCTTCATTACACTGTGCAGGAGCTGGAACCATTCCGCGGCAAGCGGGTGCTGATCTCAGGCGGCGGCGATTCGGCGGTGGATTGGGCGAATGAGCTGGAGCCGGTTGCCGCCAGTGTAACGATTGTTCACCGGCGCGAGCAGTTTGGCGGTCATGAGAAGAATATTGCCCGGATGAAAGCCTCATCGGTTCAAGTCCGCGTGCCCCACACGGTTAGCCAGCTGCATAGCAGCAATGGGGAGGAGATAGACCAGGTCACCATCAGCCATATGGAATCGGGCGAACACGAGCAGCTTGAAGTGGATGCAGTGATTGTGAATCATGGGCTGAAAAGCGACTTTGGACCGCTAAAGGATTGGGGAATTGATATGGGCGAATGGTGTGCCAATGTCAGCGGTCGGCTGGAAACGAACCTTCCGGGTATATTTGCCGCCGGAGATTTCGTAGATTACAGCAGCAAGGTCCGGCTAATTGCCGGCACGTTCACCGATGCGGTTCTTGCTCTGAATAGCGCGAAGCTGTATTTGGACCCTGAGGCCCCCAAGGTGGCTTATGTCTCCTCGCATAATGAACGCTTCAAGGAAAAGAACAAGGCGCTTGGCGTAGTGGACGAACACTAATTGGCTGGAGATTATTGAATATAGTATAACCAGAGGCTGTCCGTACGAAATTCTCGTGCCGGCAGTCTTTTTGTATGCATAGATCCTTGAAGTTAGTCCGCTTGTACCTGCGTGTGTCTATTCCATATGCTGCATAAAAAAAGAGGAGCGGGCGAATAGTATGGGCAGGAGGTGGTGATGATGGCTACTCGTACAACCAAACCGAAACAGCCGCAAACGGAGGATAATAGCAATCAAAACTCCCCGCTTACAGAGAACCTTAACGACAATTTGGAGAACATCAGGGAAGGTCTCGGTAACAGTCTGGATCTGATTATCCGATATTTCCAAACGATAGATGATGCTCCCCGGATTGCTGCCGTATATATGGATGGCCTTACGGATAAGGAAATCGTGAATGAGTTCATCTCACACGCCATGTCTTTTCAGAATGTAAACGTGGAAGGGCAGAAGTTAACAACAAGCCTGGACATTTATAAATATATGAAAGAAAAAGCGTTGAATCCAGGTAAAGGGAAGTCCGTCACCACGATGAGTGAGCTCTTTGAAGCCCTTTTGTCCGGAAATATCCTTATCCTTATCGAAGACATGGCAGAAGCAATATGCGGCAACACTAGCGGAGGCGAGGTCCGTCCTGTGTCTGAAGCGAGTACACAGGTATCGATCCGCGGGTCCAAGGAGAGTTTTACGGAGACAATTGGGGTTAATATTTCTCTGGTCCGCCGCAAAATTAAAAATCCCAATCTGTGGGTAGAGCCGATGACACTGGGTGCTGTGACACAGACTAGTGTGGCCATCATGTATATTAATGGCATAGTAAACGAAGTTAATTTGCAGAATCTAAGAGAAAAGCTACAAGAAATCAGAGTGGATTCCATATTGGAATCGGGGTACATTGAGCAGCTTATTGAAGAAGGTGGTTATTCCCCTTTTCCCACGCTGTATAATACAGAACGGCCTGACAGCGTGGCTGGGAATCTGCTCGATGGGAGAATCGCCATTTTTGTAGATGGGACCCCTTTTGTGCTTATTGCACCTACAACGTTTTTTATGTTTTTTCATACGGTAGAGGATTACTATCAGCGATTTGATATTTCTACATTGATCCGTCTATTGCGTTTTCTCTGTTTGCTGATTTCGATGTTCGGTCCCGCTATCTTTGTTGCCGCGCTTAATTTTCATCAGGAGATGATTCCGACCCCGTTGCTGATTAATCTGGCCTCGCAGCGGGAAGGGGTGCCTTTTCCGGCCTTTGTGGAAGCATTGATGATGGAGGTGACCTTTGAAATTATCCGTGAAGCGGGCATTCGGTTGCCCTCCACGATTGGTCAGACTGTCTCCATCATTGGAGGTTTGGTTCTGGGACAAGCGGCCGTCCAGGCGGGAATTGTTTCACCAGCTATGGTTATCGTTGTTTCCTTAACAGGGATCTCCAGCTTCACTACACCGGCCTTTAACATGGCACTCTCAGTAAGGCTGCTGCGATTTGTCATTGTATTTGTTGCAGCCTTTATGGGCCTTTATGGCATAGCTATTCTGGCTTTAATCCTGATCGCACATTTATGCAGCCTGCGCTCATTGGGAGTTCCTTATATGTCTCCTATAGCTCCTTTTGCCCTTAAGGCGCAGAAGGACACCTTAATTCGTTCACCCATTCATTTTATGAAAATCCGGCCGCGTCTGAACAATCATAATAGTAATGTGCGCAAAAAAGAAGCTAAAGGCAAAAGGGTAAACACCAATGAAAGTTAAAATGAGAGGTTGCCTGATTGCATATCTGGGACTGTCCCTGAGTCTGACAGGCTGCTGGAACAGCAGAGAATTGAACGAGCTGGCTATTGTCAGCGGAATCGGAATAGATCAGGGTACGAAACCGGGTGAATACAAGGTAACGTTCCAGGTTGTCAACCCTTCAGCCACTGCTACAAGCCAAGGGGCAAACAACGGAGCGTCCGCAATTACCATCTATACGTCAAACGATCATACCGTATTCGGGGCCCTGCGCAAAACCTCGAAACAGGCGAGCCGGCAGCTATTTTTTGCCCATACCCAATTGTTGGTGCTGGGGGAGTCTATCGCAAAAGGCGGGATCAGCGGTGTATTGGATATCTTCGAGCGATCTCATGAACTTAGGCTCAATACGGCTGTTCTGATCTCAAGAGACACAAGTGCTGCTTCCATTCTAAAAGTATTCACACCGCAGGAGAGTATTCCCTCCATCGGATTATCTAAGAAGATTCAAAATACTTCCAATGTGTGGGGGGAAAATCAACGGGTTGACGTTTTTGAGCTGATTAATAAAATGACAGGGGAGGGGGGCTTCACGGTCAGCGGACTGCGCATGATTGGCAATGTTGAAGCAGGTAAGAAGAAATCAAACCTGGAGCAATCGGAAGCAGAGACGATTATCACCATGGGAGGCCAGGCCGTATTCAAGAAGGGGAAGCTGGAAACATGGATCGACGGCCCCGAAGCCAGGGGAACAGACTGGATACTGAATAAAATTATCGAAACGAATGTGGACATCGATGCGGGAGAACAGAAAAAAGCAGTTGCAGTGAACGTGTTATTATCCAGAACCGAGGTCAAGGTGGAATTGCGGGAGGGATTTCCGGTTTTTCATGTGAATGTCAGTGAGGAAGGGAATATTAATGAGACCAAGAGCAGTGTGGACTTGAGCAAAAATGAGGAAATCATCAAGCTGGAGGAGGCTATGGAAAAGCTGACGAAGGCAGAAATAGAGCAGGCATTCCAAGCGGCACAGCAGACGGGTGTTGATTATTTGAATTTTGGGAATGAATTAAAACGTACCCACCCCAATGCTTGGAGAACTGTGGAGAACGAATGGGACCAGATCTTTGCCAAAGGAACACTTGATCTCAAGGTTGAAGCGTATATCCGGGGTACAGGAATGCGGCTCGCTCCGTTCATGTCACCTGAAAAATAAAGATTGATACAATGAAAAGATAGGTGAGCTTTCTTATGAAAAAAGAAGTCATCGGATCCAGTCAATTGTTTGCCATGATAGTGCTGTTTGAACTGGGGACGGCCCTGGTTGTTCCTATAGGTCTGAAAAGCGGCCATGCGGTGTGGCTGTCCATATTAATGGCCCTGCCAGGAGGAGTACTGCTCTATCTGATCTACTACGATCTGTATCGTCAGTTTCCCGGACTGATCATGAGCGGCTATACACAAAAAATACTGGGTAAGGCCATTGGCTGGCCGCTGAGTCTGCTGTATATTCCGGTGCTGATGTTCAACGGCTCCCGTAATTTGCGGGAGGCTGGAGATCTGTTAATCTCGTCTACTTACGACCGGACTCCGATCCTGGTTATCAATGCAATTATGGTGATTGCGGTCATGTACATCCTGAACAAGGGGATTGAGGTATTCGCCAGGACAGCGGAAATTTATTTTTGGATCATCATGATCATGGGGCTGTTCTGCAATTTTATTGTTATCGCTGCCGGACTGGTGGACTTTAAGCATTTGTTTCCCCTTCAAGCCGACGATTGGTGGGATGCGCTAAGCTCTGCTTATCCCAGCATCTGGATTTTTCCGTTTGGGGAACTGGTTTGCATGACAACGGTTCTGCCTCATTTCAACAAACCCCGAAAAGCCAAAAGAGCAGGGGTCATGGCAGTGATCCTAAGCGGGCTGCTGCTCACTTTCACCCATGCCATTGAAATATCCGTACTTGGAGAAAATATATATAGTAGAGCGTCCTTTCCCATTTATACGACGATCACGCTGGTAAACGTGGCTAACTTTATCCAGCGTCTGGATGCCTTAGTCATTTTGACCCTGATCATCGGTGTTTTCTTTAAAATGTCGATCTATTGTTACGCCGCGACAGTAATCACTGCAGATTTGTTTAACGTTCAGGATTACCGGAAACTGGTTGTACCTGTTGGAGTCATTGTCTTGTTCAGCTCATTTGTGAGCGCTGAAAATTACGCCAGTCACTTGAACGAAGGGAGAGCGTTTCTGAAATACATTCTTCCGGTTCTCTGCGCGGTAATTCCTTTTCTACTGTTCCTTGTCCACCATGTGCGCAAACGGTTTGGCTGGTACCGTTAGCCTCATTGGCTGAGTTTCTTTTTCCTGTTGTAAGCATCCATCCCTAGTTGGATAAACGGAAGTAAGAAGAATATAATAATGACGGCCACCTCCTCGAAGGTAGTAGTGTTGAAGATCGAGGTAAGGAAGCTGAACGACATGGATAATGGGGTTCCGGTTAACCAATCCAAGGATATCGATATGGTCAAGCCCAGTAAGCCAAGTACGGCGTAAATATACAGGATTTTCATAAGTGTTGTTCTCCTTTTATCTTCAATGTAATGGTCTTGAAGACCGGGCAAGCAAAAGATATTATCCCCATCTGATGAGGCTGGTAACCAAGACTTTGCCCTCCGCAGTCCAGGAAAACCGGATTGTAAGCTATTGACGGGCATCGGGAGAATGGCTAGAGTTTAGAATGATCCTTATGCGGGGTATTAGTGTTCAGAAGGGGGTATACATTTAATGACGACCTGGAATCTGCAAGGAACGGTTAATCATCTGCTGATCTGCGGCGGCAGCAGCTGCAGAAAGAATAAAGGCGAAGAAGTAGCTGATGCCATTGAGGATGAAATTGAGAAACAGGGAGCGGCAAGTAAGATACATACCACAGTAACCGAGTGTAACGGAAGATGCTCGGACGCCTGTATAGTGATCTCATATCCGGAGGGAGTCTGGTATAGGGAGATGACGCCCAAGGCGGGCAAAAAGCTGGTGCGGAAGGTGCTCCAAGGGGAACAACTGGAGGATCATATCCTCTACACCTATGATGGCGGGCTGAAGGCCCAGACGGAGAAGGGTGCCAAGGGTAAAAAGAAGAAGTAAAAATTACACTGAATAAGATCAAAATACCGTCAAAGCGCTGACGGTATTTTTTTTATAATGAGAACAGAGAAAAGGGATTGATCTATAACAAAACCATTGAGGTGTGAGACATGGGGCAAAATATGGAGACTTTAACGCAAAAGCCGCCGGCTGTGCGGAATCGCAAAGGCTGGTCGCTGCAAAAGGGAGAAACGCTGTCTGGGCTGCTCTTTGTAAGCCCGATGCTGATCGGGGTAACGATTCTGGTGTTAATACCGATCATTGCCACCCTGGTACTAGGTTTTGCCGACTGGAATTTTGTGCAAGGCTTTGACGGTATCCGCTGGGTAGGGCTGCAGAACTTCAGCAATCTGCTGCGGGATGACATGTTTATCCGCTCGGTGCGCAACAATTTTATCTTTCTGCTGACAGTACCGGTATATTTGCTGGTATCCATGGTACTGGCGATATTGATTGACCGGTATGTGTACATGAAGGGTTATTTTAAAATCACTTACTTCGTCCCTTATGTATCGATGACCGTCGCCGTAGCGATTGTATGGCAGGTGCTGTTCCAGCCTTCATACGGCCCGATTAACGAAATGCTGAAGGCTATCGGGATTGCTGACCCGCCAAAGTGGATTGCTGATCCGCATTTTGCCCTAATCTCTATTATGATGATTTCGGTCTGGATCTCCATCGGCTTCAACATGATTATCTACATCGCCGGGCTGCAGTCCATTCCGAAGGATCTGTACGAGGCTGCCGAAATTGACGGAGCCAACGCCTGGACCAAATTCAGACGGATTACCTTTCCGCTATTGTCGCCCACGACCTTCTTCCTGCTTGTAACCGGCATCATTGCCACGTTTAAAGTGTTCGATGTGATCGCGGTGCTGACCCAGGGCGGCCCGATTGGTTCTACGACGATGATGGTCTGGTATTTGTATGATACGGCCTTTGTCAATCTTAAGGTTGGCTACGCTTCAGCGATTGCCGTTGTACTGTTCCTGTTCGTCATGCTGATTACGTTCGGGCAGTGGCTGGCAGAGAAGAAATGGGTCAATTACTAGACAGAGAAGTGAGGGTTAAGCATATGGAAAAACGTCCAGGCGCCGATGGGTTGAAAATCATAGTTACGGTGGTCATGTTTGCCGGCAGTGTGCTGTTCCTGCTGCCTTTTGTATGGATGCTGGTCACCTCGTTCAAGGTGGAGTCGGAAGTATTCGCCTATCCCATCCAGTGGCTTCCGAAGGAATGGAATGCGATAGAGAACTACAAAGCGGTATGGTTTGGTGATTATCCGTTCACTTTATACTACTGGAATTCGATCAAGGTTGCGGTGATTACCACAGCGGCATCCTGTCTAATCTCGGCCATGGCGGCCTATGGGTTCTCCAAAATCAAATTCCGGGCCAGCAATTTCCTGTTCATGATTGTGCTGGTAACGTATATGATTCCAGGGCAGGCAATCCTGATTCCACAGTTTATTATTTACCGCAACATCGGGCTGTTCGACAGCCATTTGGGTCTGGTGCTGCTCGGGACCTTCAGTGTGCTCGGGACGTTTATGCTGCGTCAGTTTTTTATGGGCCTGCACCAGGAGTTTATTGAATCAGCCAAAATCGACGGTGCCGGACATCCGCGCATTTTCTGGTCCATCGCCTTACCTCTGGTGAAGCCAGCGGTGGCCACGTATGCGATCCTCCGGTTCATCTGGACCTGGAACGATTATCAGAATCCGCTGATCTTCATCCGGAGCGACAAATTACTGACTCTGCCGATAGCGATCCAGAAGTTCACTTCTATGAGCGGAGAGTTCTATTCCCTGATTATGGCGGCGGCGGTATCTGCCATCCTGCCACTGATTATTATCTTTATCCTGGGACAAAAGAATGTCACCCAGGGCATCGCACTTGGCGGTGTAAAAGGTTAATAGAAGTAAAAATAATTCAATAAAAGTAAATATTGTTTCATGTGCCAAATGTAAGCGTATTCTATAATTCATTTGTGAGTCACTGATATAATCCAGGGAGGGTTCAATGATGATGAAAAGAAAAGGTTGGTCCGGGGTGATTGCAGGGGTTCTGATGTTAAGCCTGCTGGCGGGCTGCGGCGGGAATAACAGCAATAATAGTGCAAATGGCGGGGCGAACACAGATGCGGGCAAAGCAACGAACGGAGCCGCAGCCGGCAATACAGAGAAAACCAACCTGCGGCTCTATACTTATGGGACAGAGGAGGCTTACAACTGGAAGCACACGCTGGAAGCCTATGAAGCGGCCAATCCGGGGGTGATCATTGAGCTGGTGCAGCTGAGTGAAAAGGGCGATACCCAGGAAGCCTTCAAAAAACTGGATCTGGAGGCAGCCTCCTCCGCGCCTATGGATATCCTGATGTTCAGTGACGCAGCCGGATATGCCCAGCGCATCGCGCTGGGGATGGCTGAACCGCTGGATGAGTATATCGCCAAGGATGGCTTCAAGGTAGAAGAAGATTATAAAGTGGATACTCATTTGGACGGCAAGGTCTATGCGCTGCCGGGCAAATTCAATCCATGGTACGTGCTGTTAAACAAGGATAATCTGGATGAAGCAGGACTTGCCGTGCCAACCGACTGGACTTGGGATGATTTTGCCGACTATGCCCGGAAGCTGACAAAGGGCGAAGGAGCAGAGAAGCGTTACGGCGCATACTTCCATGGTCCTCAGGCAGGTGGCTGGATGGAATTCCTGAAGCTGAAGATGGAGAACCAGCCGCAGAACTCCGAGTTTCTGAAGGCGGACGGAACCTCCAATCTGGATGATCCGAACTTCAAGGCGACGCTCGAGCTGAGAATGAGAATGGAAAAACAAGATAAGTCATCCGTTCCTTATTCGGACATGATCTCCCAGAAGCTGGCTTACCGCACCCAGTTCTTCAACCAGTCTGCGAGCATGATTCTAATCGGAAGCTGGATGAACACGGAGATCGGCGGTACAGAAAAGGTGCCTTTGAACTTTAATGTAGCCGTAGCCCCATTCCCTAAGAACAACGCTGCTGATGAAAAGGGTCTGACACCGGTGACTACGGATTATGTGTCCGTTGCCGCCAAATCGAAAAACAAAGAAGCTGCCTATAAATTTGTCCGCTGGTATACAACCGAAGGCCAGCTTGTTCAAGGCAAGAATATTCCGGCCTGGAGCAAGGTAACGAGCGATCAGGTGCAGGGGATTATCGATACCATCCTGGCTGGTACCAAGAATCCGGAGAGGGTTGACAAGAAATCACTGGTTGACACGCTGGTGGCTTCCAAGGCGTCAGCGATCATTCCACCGGCTACCTACCAGGCAGAGGTCTACAAAGCCATTAACGAGGAGTATGAGAAGATGATCCTTGGGGATCAGGATGTGGATACGACCATCAAGAATTCCCAGGACCGTGTGAATAAAATAATTGCAGCCAATAAAAAATAATTTGCTATAATCATTTCATAGAATGTATACAAGATGAGTATATATTTTCCCGCAGAAACGGAAGTCCTTTTTCACTTGGGGGCCAAGCCGTTTCTGCTTGTTTCAGGGGTACATATTGAAGGGGGACACCGCTATGTTCAGCAGACTCAGGGAGCTCGCCCCCAAATCGATCCGTCACAAGCTGATTGTCGCATCCATTGCCTGTATTCTGGTTCCTGCGGCGCTCACGCTGCTGATCTACAATTCATTAACCCAGGAGGCCGTCAAACGGCAGGCTATTGCAAATGCAGAAGATTCCTTACAGCTGGTGAACGGCTCGGTGACGAACAGCCTGAAAGGGATGCTGACCATCGCCAATTATGTCCAGACCAATCCCGGATTGAAAGCGTATTTTAAGCTTGCCGCAGCCAACAATGTAAGCGGTAACGAATACCAGAGGTTCATGGACCAGAACCGGGTGCTCGAACAGCTCGATACCCTTACTGTCGTTGGCCAGAACAGTTATGTAACGATTCTGCTGACCAACGATAAATATTATATGAATTATTCTGTTAGCGATTACAATCCGCTCGAGTTGAAGAAGAAGCCCTGGTTCCGCAAGATGACAGAACTGAAGGGGCTGGAGTCTTACTGGGCTGGAGTAGAGCCCACTGAATTAGCCTACGACAAGTTTGATCATCCGTATCAGGTGACGGTGGCGCGAACGCTGCGCCTTGACAGCACCGAGATCTACGGGTATGCCGTTGTGACCATTATGGAGGATCAGCTTCATGATATTTTTGGCAATCTGTCGGCAGGACAGAAGGTGGTTCTGCTGGATGGAGAGAACCATGTTGTCTCCGGTGGAGATGCAGGGAGCATTGGCAAACCGTTTCCGTATGTAAATGCCGTGGATTCTTTACAGGCTTCAGAGGTCGTTACCATTGCCGGGGAGCGATATCTAGTTGTTCAGCAGCAGCTGTCCTTCAACGGCTGGCGGCTGGTACTAATGCAGCCTTACAAGGAGAGCATCGTGGATATCAGCTCTATATTTAACCGTGTGTTTGTCATCCAGCTGATCTCTTTTTTCGTCTTCCTGCTGCTGCTCATTACGCTTGTCCGTGCCTTTACGAAACCGTTGGTAAGGCTCGGCAAAGTAACAACTGCAGTGCAGCGCGGGAACCTGCTGGTGCGCTCCGGAGTCCGGGGCAATGATGAAATCGGGCGGCTGGGGCTGATGTTCGACCAGATGCTGGACCGGGTCAAGGAAATGATCGCAGAAGTCTCAGACACCCAGGCCCGTAAACGAAAAGCGGAGCTGAAAATGCTCCAGGCTCAGATCAACCCTCATTTTCTGTTCAACGTGCTGAACTCGATCCGTATGAAGGTCATGAAGCGAGGTGATCCGGAGAGCGCTAAAATGATCAGCTCCCTGTCCATGCTGCTGCGGATGACAATCAGCCGTGAAGAGGACGAGATTTTTCTGCATGAGGAGATTGATCTGGTCTCCCACTATGTCAGCCTGATGAATCTGCGCCAGAAGGAGGAGGCCCGGGTACAGCTGGATATTGATCCTAGGGCGTTTCTGATTAAGGTCCCGCGCTTTTTTCTTCAGCCGCTGGTTGAGAACGCGCTCATTCATGGGCTCAGCCAGCAGCCGGGCGTAATTAGTATCCGTGCGGATGTGGAGGAGAGCTATACGGTCCTGTCTGTAACCGATAACGGCCTAGGGATGAATGAAGCCCGGCTAGAGAGTATAGCTGGACGGATGCAGTCCGCAGGAACGGAGATGAGCCCCGGCAATGAAGAGCCCAAGGGTTCTTTCTCCGGGATGGGTATGTCCAATGTAGTGGAACGGATGCGGATGCTGTTCGGTGAGGATTTTGTCATCAATGTTCTCAGTGAAATCGGCAACGGGACCACGATAGAGATGCATATTCCGCACAGGGAGGAGATACGGGATGTATAAGGTGATGCTTGTGGATGACGATTATCCGGTGATCGAGCTGTTGTCCGAGAGTATCTGCTGGGAGGAGCTTGGCTTACGCCTGATGGGTACGCATGAGAACGGGGAGAGTGCCTGGGAGCATGCACAGCAGGAGATACCGGATATTCTGATTACGGATATCGGCATGCCGCGGATGAATGGACTTGAGCTGTCCGCCCGTATCAAAGAGCTGAGGCCGGGTGTGCGGATCGCGGTTTTATCCTGCCACAATGAATTTCAATATGCCCAGCAGGCGATGCGCCTCAATGTGCAGGATTATCTGCTAAAGGATGCGCTGGACCCGGAGGATCTTGTGCAGCTGCTGTGCAGATTCAAGGAATCCATGGATGAAGAGAATCGTGCGGGCTGGGAGACCTCCCGCATCCGGCAGCTGTTCGGAGAGACTAAGGAGCTGCGCAAGGAGCGGAGCATCAAGAATTTCATCCATCAGCCGTTGCTGTCACCGGAGAAATGGCTGGCTGAGGCTGCTGAATACGGACTGTTCCAGCAGGGGGAATTCTGCCTGCCTGTTATTGCCTACCTGGAGGATTACCGGCATGTGAAATACCGTTTCTCCTCGGATCAGACGCTGCATTTTGCTGTGAGTAATGTGATGAATGAAGTGCTGGACGGGATGAAGCCGCGCGGACTTTATATTGGCTACAATGACAAATCTTCGTTCCTGCTGTTCTCCTACAGGCCTGGTCTGCAGGGCAATATTTATGCGGAAGCCGCAGCCGGGCTGAAGATTATCCAGTCTACCCTGTCGAAGGTGCTGAAGGTCCGCATGTCCTTTATTACCGGAGAGGGCACCGGAACACCGGAAGGACTTAAGCAGCAGCTGAATGGGCTGCTGAACGGCGAAGAGCAGCGCTTCTATCTGATGCCAGGGGATACCGTTACGCGTAAGTCTGCCAATAGCACCGCCGCGGCGGGCAATTTGTTTGCACATTATGATCAGGCTGCTGTGGAGCTGCGGGAGGTACTGCTGGGCAGGAATGCAGAGCAGGCGCGTACCGTGACCGGCAAGTGGATCTCACTGATCCGGGAAGAGCGGTATCCTCCGGAGTCGGTCAAGGACTGGACGCTGAAGCTGCTGCTCGACCTGAAGCTGAAGCTGCACTCCCTCCAGTTCATCCGTCCGGCGTATTCGGCGGATACGCTGCACAAAGAGATCGTGGATATCGATTCACTGCCATCCCTGCGGGAATGGCTGGATAATCATCTGGAATCCATTGTTGCGGCGAAGGGGGCTGGCGCCGGGGGCAGCAAAAGGACCGAAGTCACCGAGGCCTGCCAATATGTTTCTCTTCGTCTGGGAACACGGATCAGTCTGGATGAGGTAGCAGATCATCTCCATTTGAACGCCAGCTATTTCAGCAGGCTGTTCAAGAAGGAGACAGGCACAACTTTTATCGAATATGTTACAAAACTAAAAATGGAAAGAGCCAAGGAACTGCTGGATGGAACAAATTTTACAGTTGGCGAGATCTGTGAACAGCTGGGGTATGACAACCAGAGCTATTTTATCAAGACTTTTAAGGTGCATGCAGGAGTAACGCCCGTTGAATACCGGGGATAACCGTGTGCCGTAGAGAGAGGCGACATAAGATGCTAAGATCCGAACTGCTTGCAACCGTACAGAATATGGAGCCAGCCGATATCCGGCTGTATTATCCTAATGGGGATTCAACCGGATTCTGGTCTACGGTAAGGAATTCACCGCTATATGCGGAGGAGGTCGCAGAAATTCTTGCGGAAGGGAACAGGCTCAGAGGGGAAAAGGTACCTGAGCTTACCTATGATTTGTTTACTGTTTTTGCCCGCACCGGATCCAGACTGGAGTATGAACGGCCCTATTTTGAACGCAGGAGAATGCTGAACACGTCAGTACTGCTGTCTCTGCTGGAGCCGGAGCAGGAAATCCATATCCATGCGGTCTGCGAGATAATATGGAGCATCTGCAACGAATACACATGGTGTCTGCCAGCCCATACCGGCAATAGCGGTATCCCGGAAACGATAGATCTGTTCTCGGCTGAAACCGGTTTTGCACTGAGTGAGATCAGCTGTCTGCTTGGGGACAGGCTTCCTGTTCTACTACATACGAGAATCAAAGAAGAGGTACAGAGACGGTTGTTCGGACCTTATCTGAACTCCGGGCCTTATCACTGGGAGACGGCAACGCATAACTGGGCGGCGGTCTGCTCGGGATCGGTCGGTGCGGCAGCGATGCTGATGCTGAAGGACCCGGAGACGCTTGCGGATATTCTGTTCAAGGTACAGGGGACCATGGAATATTATCTTCAGGGCTTTGGCCAAGACGGTGCCTGTCTGGAAGGGATGGGTTACTGGAATTACGGCTTTGGCTATTTCGTATATTACGCTGACCTGCTCCGCCGCAGAAGCCGGGGAGAACTGGATTGGTTCCGGCTCGAGAAGGTGAAGAGCATCGCTGCATTCCAGCAGAAATGTTTTCTTGGCGGTAATGTCGTAGCCAACTTCTCCGATTCGCAGCAGAGAGTCAGCGTGTCTTTGGGACTCAGCCACTATCTGGGCACCATCTATTCTGAAGTGGAATCGCCGCCTGTTTCGATTAGGGCTTCATATACAGAGGACCACTGCAGCCGCTGGGCACCGGCGGTGCGGAACCTGATCTGGCGCAGTCCGGTGAACAGCCGGAGCGAGTGGGCCAGCAGCAGCAGCTATTTACCGGATGCGGAATGGCTGGTTACCCGGAAGATTACTCCGGCCGGGGTATTCGGTTTTGCCGCCAAAGGCGGAAATAACGACGAGCCGCACAATCATAATGATCTTGGCCAATTTGTTCTGCTGGGGGATGACACGGTCTATCTCTCTGATCTCGGCAGCGGAGAGTACACGGCAGGATATTTCGGTGCAGAGCGGTATACCTATGATTGCAACGGTTCTCAGGGGCACAGTGTGCCTATTATTGACGGGCAGTATCAGCTGCCGGGTGCCGGGGCTTGTGCCAAGGTGCTGGAAGCTGAGGCAGGGGGGGATGAGAGTGTGCTGAAGCTGGATTTGACCTCTGCATACGGGTACAGACCGCTGGAGCGGCTGACGCGGTCGTTCAGTTGGCAGACCTCAGACATCCTTCCTGCACTTACAATGACAGACGATTTCCGGTTTGCCGAAGCCCCGGCGGCGCTGATGGAACGGCTAGTGACCTTCTGCCAGCCTGTGCTGGAGGAGGGCAGTGTTCTGCTGCGGGGCACGGGAGGAAAAGGTTTGCGTATCCTCTATAATACCGGTGCGCTCAGACCAGAGATTTCGGAGCATGTCTACAGCAATCATTTTGGCGAGGCCAGGACCTGGTACGGAATGGATTTCCACACCTCGGGGAAACCAGGCAAGCAGGAAAGCTATGAATTCGAGTTTCAGTTCATGGAGACATGATCAATTCCAAATAAATGAATGGCGGTGGCTAAAGATGATAGCAGAAACAAAACATGCGTGGGCAGAAGAAGCATGGCATCAGGCGCTGAAGAAGACACAGCAGAACAGCTTGCGGATCGGCGCAGGCTTCCCTCATGCGAGTAGGGGCGGACAATATGTACTGGAGCAGCCGTTCTGGTGGACGGCAGGCTTCTGGCCGGGTCAGCTGTGGCTTTTGTATAACGACAGCAGGGATGAGTCCTTGCGGGCTTTGGCCGAGCAATGCGAGGAACAGCTGGACCAAGTGCTGAATGAGTATGTCCGTCTGGACCATGATTTGGGCTTCATTTGGACCTTAACCAGTGTGGCTTCCTACAAGCTTCTCGGCAATGAGGTCTCCAGGATCCGAGCATTGAAGGCGGCGAATTACCTGGCGGGCCGCTTCAACCTGAAAGGCAGCTATATCCGTGCCTGGAACCCCTGGTATGAAGGCGAAGACAACAGAGGTTATGCAATTATTGACTGTGCGATGAATATGCCCCTGCTCTTCTGGGCGGCGGAGGTGACCGGAGACCCGCGCTACCGCCACATTGCTGAAGCGCATATGGATACGGTAGTGAAGCATTTCATCCGCCCGGACGGTTCAGTCTATCATATTGTCCGTTTCGATCCGGAGAGCGGGGAGTTCATTGAAGGCATTGGCGGTCAGGGTTATGCGCCGGAGTCTGCCTGGTCCAGAGGAACGGCTTGGGCCATTTACGGCCTGGCGCTTGCTTACCATCATACCGGCAAAACAGAATACCTGCATACGGCCCAAAAGGTTGCCCATTTTTTCCTGGCACGCCTGCCGGAAGATCATGTGCCGCATTGGGACTTCCGCGCACCCGGTGAAGCACGGAACTTCCGGGATTCCTCGGCAGGAGCCTGCGCCGCAAGCGGGCTGCTCCTCCTCGCGGACAAGCTTGGCGAACTGGAGGCACCGGTATACAGGGAACCTGCCATCCGGATATTGGAATCGCTATACCGCAATTACGGCACCTGGGACAATGATGCTGAAGAGGGTCTGATTCTCCATGGTATAAGCAATTACCCGGCTGGCACCAATATTGACGTACCCTTGATTTATGGGGACTTCTTCTATGTCGAAGGGCTGGCACGGCTGACGGGCAAGGGACCTTACTATTGGGAGTAAAAGAAACAGTTAGGGAGTGGTAATGATGGACAGCCAACTGCAGCGGACAAAAACCAATCCGCTGGAGCAATTAAAAGCTAATCCGCTGATCACCAAATCGGAGCTGCAGGAAGCCTTCCTGCAGCTTGCTCATCCGCTGAAATCACATTACAGCGAAGGGCATGCCCGCGTGAAGCTGGGCGTAACCGGAGTTCATTATGGTCCGGATATTGCGGAAATGGAGGGCTTTTCCCGTGTGCTGTGGGGATTTGTGCCTTTTCTCGCGGGAGGCGGGGAGGATGACATGTGGGAACTGATCCTGGATGGCATCAGGAACGGCACCGATCCCGGGCACCAGGAATATTGGGGCGAGGTCGCCGACTATGACCAGCGGCTTGTGGAAATGGCGGCGTTCGGCTATGCGCTGTCACTGATCCCGGAGCGGATCTGGACTCCGCTGAACAGCCAGGAGCGCGCCAATCTGTACACCTGGCTGAATCAGATGAATGCACATCCCTGCCACGATTGCAATTGGCTCTTCTTCAACGTACTGGTGAATCTGGGCTTTCGAACAGCCGGACTGCCTTATGACGGGCAGCAGCTTGAGAACAACCTGCGCCGGATTGATGATTTCTATCTCTCGGATGGCTGGTACAGCGATGGAATCGGCGGGCATATGGATTATTATGTTCCATTTGCCCTCCACTTCTACGGCCTGCTGTACGCTAAGCTGATGGGTGATGAAGACCCTGAGCGTTCCCGTGTGTTCAAAGAGCGGGCCGTAAAGTTTGCCGAAGAATTCATCCATTGGTTTGCCGGGGACGGCTCGGCTCTTCCGTATGGAAGAAGTCTGGCGTACCGGTTTGCGCAGTCTGCTTTTTGGGGTGCGCTGGCTTTTGCTGAGGTAGAGACAATGCCCTACGGGGTGATTAAGGGACTCATTCTTCGCAACATGCGCTGGTGGCTGAAGCAGGATATCCTGAATGAAGAGGGCGTGCTGACCATCGGCTATGCCTATCCGAACCTGGTGATGGCCGAGAACTATAATTCACCGGGCTCGCCTTACTGGTCTCTGAAGTTCTTCATGCCGCTTGCGCTGGAGGACAATCACCCCTTTTGGCTGTCTGAAGAGCTGCCGCTTCCTGAACTGAAAACGCTAGCTGTACAGCAGCCTGCACATTTGGTCATTTGCCGCCAGCCCGAGACGGATCATGTGGCCGCCTTCAACAGCGGTCATCTATCGACCAATGAGCATACACACACTTCCGCTAAATACGAGAAATTCGTTTATTCGACTGCCTTTGGTTTCAGTGTGCCCCGCTCGGAATGGGGAATTGCCCAAGGCGCGTTCGATTCCATGCTGGCACTTAGCGAGGCAGGGGATAATCTGTACCGGGTACGCCGGCAAAATATAGAGACACGGATCGAAGACAATATCCTGTACTCCCGCTGGAAGCCTTGGGCGAATGTGGAGGTGCAGACCTGGGTGGTTGCCGGTCTTCCATGGCATATCCGCATTCACCGGGTGCAGACGGGGCGGGCCTTGGATGCGGCAGAAGGCGGTTTTGCCGTGGCCCTGGAGCCGGCATTTCAGGAGCTCCGCTCCGCTGACGGATACGCGGTGACAGCTGTCAGCAGTCATGGTGTTAGCGGAGTATTGGGGCTAGCGGGCTACCGCGAAGCCGTGATGATCCGGCCGCAAACGAATACCAATGTCCTTCGTCCGCGGACGGCTATCCCGACTCTGCTGGCGGGCATCGCTCCAGGCACGCACTGGCTGGTCTCAGCTTTCTATGGGGAGCCGTGTCTGATGAGCAGTCTTGGCATGGAAGAACCCCGGAATGAAGATGGGACAGAAGCCGATGTACTTTCAGGAGACGGTCTATCTGTTAGAAATACTGACCCGCTGCTGCTTCTCGGCATCCAACTGACCGGATCTGAGATCAGAATAACATCTCATTGCGGCCGGAATCTTGTGATCCCGCTGGTTTAAGAGACTGAAAGGGAAAGCCTCAGATGAAGCTGGATAGCCTGACAAAAACTATAATGGATACGAACGGCCTGCTGCCAGAATAAATTGGCGGCGGGCTGTTTATTTTTGCTGGAGGGAGGTCTATGATGAAATGATAAGGAAAATTAAGGGGGAATGGTAATGTTTGAGAGCTTTGAGACGGGAGACGAAGTGCTGCAAAGTGAGGCGTTCATGAAGGAGGAGGTCCGGTATAATCTAATCCACCGGATTACCGAATATCCTGAAGCGATCCGGCTGACCACGTCAGACCGCAAGCTGATATTCACACAATCACAGGGGCATAATCCCTGGCTGTGGGTGTCCGGAGAGCTAGAGAGAGAGCAGCAGGAGCGTCTTGTGCAGCAGCTCGCAGAACGGGTACAGTTATATGAGTTTCCCGGGATTTCTGCCGAGCCGGAGATCGCGAAGACATTTGCGGAGGCTTTTTGTGACAGAAAGGGTAAGCTCTATCATACGAATATGATGCTGGAGGCTTATCATTGTCCGGAGGTACGGAAGCCTGCAGAGGTCCATGGATACCTGGAAAAAGCTAAGGTTGAGCAGGTTCCCGTGATTGCTGGATTTTTGACCGGGTTCATGGAGGATGCTTTTGGTGAGATGCTGCGGCCGGAGGATTTTTTGACGATAGCTGCTGAAGATGCCGCCTCCGGCGACTTGTACCTGTGGATGGAGGATCATACCCCCGTATCCATGGCAAAGATCACGCACCGCTCGGCCAGACATGCACGCATTAACGATGTGTACACCCCTGCAAGTCACCGCAAGCAAGGCTATGCGAGCGCATTGGTTGCAGCGCTTAGTGACCACCTGCTGAGTGCAGATTTAACACCGGTACTCTACGCAGACGGCAAAAATCCGGACTCCAACAAAGTCTACCAGTCGATCGGTTATATGAACGCAGGCCAAATTTCTGACCTCAAGTTTGATTAAAAGGATATTTGACTTGCTCCCCCCGTGTTGACTATGCTAATACAAAGTGCAAATAATCATACATATGATGAAGCAATTGTGTTAAGGGGGCGTGAGTGATGGAGAGGCTGCAGGTATGGCCGGAAAAGTTTAAAAAGTTTTTTCTGAATAACCGATTTGTGGTAACGCTGCTGATCGTACTGCTGATCGGGGTAAATATACTGGTGTTTGCCAAAATCCCGTTTATCTTCAAACCGATTTCAGTCTTGCTGCATACCGTGGCGGCACCTCTGCTGTTATCGGGGATTGCCTACTATCTGTTGAACCCTCTGGTGGACCGGTTAGAGCGGCGGAGCAAGATCAAACGGCCTTATGGTATCGTTATTCTGTATCTGATCATCGCCGGAATTATAACCCTGATCCTGCTTACGGTAATCCCGATGATCCGCACCCAGCTGGTAGGCCTGATTGATAATTTTCCTAAATACAGTGATCAGATCCAACAGGAATTCATCAACCTGACCGGCAGCAAGCTGTTTGGGCAGATTCAGGAGAATGTGGGGACGGATGTCAATGACCTTACAAGCAAAGTCACATCGTGGGGAACTTCTTTCCTGAACAATGCGGTGAACGGTGTCGGCAACTTTGTAGGAGCGCTGACGGAGATTGTGCTTGCCCTTGTAACTACCCCCTTTATTCTGTTCTATCTGCTGCGCGACGGCAAAAGGCTGCCGGATTACTTGATGAGATTTATTCCTACGGTATTGCAGCCTCAGACCCGCATGGTCATGTCAGAGATGAACAGCCAGGTGGCATCCTATATCCGGGGACAGATTATTGTCAGCTGTTGCATCGGCGCCTTGCTCTACATCGGATATTTGATTATCGGGCTTGAATATTCGCTGGTTCTGGCGATTGTCGCTGCCTGTACAGCGGTTGTACCTTATCTGGGACCTGCAATTGCCATTACTCCGGCCCTGATCGTAGCGCTGGTGACGTCTCCGTTCATGCTGCTGAAAATGGTGTTCGTATGGACGGCTGTTCAACTGATCGAAGGCAAGTTCATCTCTCCGCAGATCATGGGCAAGTCGCTGAAGATACATCCGATTACCATCATTTTTGTCATAATTTTTGCCGGTAAAATGTTCGGTGTGCTCGGAATCATTCTGGCGGTGCCGGGATATGCCGTACTGAAGGTGGTAGTTACCCATGTCTTCCAGTGGTTCCGTTTCCGCTCCGGACTCTATATACAGATTGAAGATAACAAGGAATAACGGGAAGAGGTAGATTGATATGACAGCACCACTGGTTACAACATTATACGGAAAACTGCTGGGAGCCGAGGAGGAGGGGGTCAAGGTATGGCGCGGGATTCCTTTTGCTGCACCTCCAGTCGGGAAGCTGCGGTTTCGCGCGCCTCAGCCGCCTCAGCCGTGGGTTAACATCAGGGAGGCCCTTTCATTCAGTCCGGTAAGTCACCAGCCTGTGAGCACCAGCAGTACACGGTTTGGCGGAACGTCCCCAGTCTATTCGGAAGACTGTCTATATCTGAATGTATGGTCTCCTGCGGAAGCCGGGGAGAGCTTGCCGGTGATGGTCTGGATTCATGGGGGAACCTTTGTGACCGGAGCCGGCAGTCAGCCGATGTTCGACGGTACGCGGATGGCCCGCAACGGCAAGGTTGTTCTGGTTACAATAAATTACCGGCTGGGGCCGTTCGGATTTGTACATATGTCCCCATTCGGCAGTGATTTTGCTTCAAATGCGGGTCTGCTGGACCAGATTGCGGCCCTGAAGTGGGTACAGGGCAACATAAGCGCTTTCGGTGGCGATCCACAGCGTGTTACCGTCTTTGGAGAATCAGCGGGCAGCATGAGCATTGCTGCGCTGCTGGCAATGCCCGCCGCGCAGGGGCTGTTCGCAGGGGCTATTATGGAGAGCGGGGCCGGGCAGACGCTGCAGCCGGAGCAGGGCCAAGAGATTGCAGCGGCTCTGCTGGCTGAGCTGGGGCTTACGCCAGGAAGTGATTTGGAGGTATTGGATAACCTTCCGGCGGAGCAGATCCTGGAAGCGGCGGCGCGGATGACTTACAAGCTGTCCGGTGAAGCGCTCAGCATGTTTTTCCAGCCGGTTATCGAGCCTATGACGGTGCCTGCTGATCCTGCTGAAGCTATAGCGGGTGGGTCGGCACAAGGAATTCCGCTGCTGATCGGTACCAATCTGCACGAGGGAAATCTGTTTTTCCGGGAAGAACGTCCGGGGGAGAGCTTCGAGCAATCGCTCAAAGCACTGGAAATGCTTATGGGGATTGACGATCTGGCGGAGCTTGCCGTCGATTATCCGAAGTCCTGGGAAGGGCAGGCGGAGCTCCTGACCGACCTCTTTTTCTGGGGCAGTTCAATTGCCTTTGCGGAGACCCAGTCTGCGGCGGCGCCTGTGTGGATGTACCGGTTTGACTGGACGGTTCAAGGCCATCCGCTGCTGGAGAAGGCTGTTCATGGTGCCGAAATTCTGTATGTGTTCGGCAACCTGCATCTGCTCAAGCAATATGGCTTGACTGTGACTCCAGATATGCATAAGTTGTCCGACACGATGCAGAAGACCTGGACGGCATTCGCACACCAGGGGGATCCATCGATTCCTGGCCTGGAATGGCCACCGTATAGAGCGGACTCGCGGGCCACTGTTATTTTTGACGGGGAAACGCAGGTGGTGCTGGACCCGGATGCAGAGAAACGGCGGCGGTTATTTTCTGCACAGGCTAATTGGCCGAAGGTGTTCTCCGGGAAGACCGGCGAATAGATGAATACTACCACTAATCATTTAACATACAATGAATCCGAAATATATTGGAAGCAATATCAGAAATTTTTTCCTGAAGAATTGCGAATAGATGAAAATAACCTACCGTCTGAAGAGTGGTGGGATTGGAACGATTGTCATATCCATCTGGATCGTATGTACGCTCCGGATTCAAAAATTAAAGTTATTTTAATTCATGGTGCAGGCGGGAATGGCAGATTATTGGCACCCTATGCACGGATGCTACAAAAGCATGGATATGATGTTGTATCTCCTGACCTCCCTCCTTTTGGGCTAAGCAACACTGAGTCGTTACAATCCATGGATTACCTACATTGGATTGAAATACTTACGGAGTTGATCGAACAGGAAATCAAACGGGATGGTAAAACGATAGTGTTATTAGGAGCCAGCATTGGAGGCATGCTGGCTTATCATGTGGCTTCAAAGAGCAATCAAGTTGGAGGGTTAGTTGTAACAACCTTTGTGGACACAAGTAACCCGAACGTTCGTGACCAAATTGCCCCGAATAAGGCGATTAGTCGTTTGGGTAAATTCGCAATGGATGCTTTTCCTTTGGTCTTGGATTCGTTACGAATTTCTGTTACAAAAGTATCAAGAATGGAATTAATTACAAATGATCCCGAATTGACCCAACTGATTATGAAAGATCCTCGAGCGGCCGGGACAAAAGTTACTCTGCGGTTTCTAAGAAGCTTTTTAAATATGAAATCCATGATTGAACCCGAAAATTTTGATGTTTGTCCATTATTACTTATTCATCCTGAATTAGATCCAATGACGCCATTTATCGTAAGTGAACCTTTTTATAAACGGTTAAAGGGTAAAAAAGAATGTGTGATTTTAGAAGGAGCCGGGCATTTTCCGATAGAACAACCAGGTTTAGAGCAGATGGAAACGGCGGTGCTTTCTTTTTTATCTGACATAGAGAAAGCACTTTGAACAATAACATCTTGTTGTTATTTTAATGAGGTATAACCTGTCTTCTCCACCAGTTCCTGTCCTTCTGCTGATTGTATCCAGTCCAGAAACGGCTTCACATTGGGATTCACACTGCCTGCGGTTACGGCATAGAACTCTGTAGTCATTGGATACTTTCCACTCCTGATTCCCTCTTTATCAGGCTTCACACCATCGATGGCAAGCAGTTTGATGCGGTCATTCTTGTTCATTTCGGACGCATAGAACAAAAAGCTAAAGCCAAGCGCATTTTTGAAGTTGCGGTAATCTGAGGTTTGACTGATGATGCCGCTCATCAAATCCATCACATCTTCCTGAGGTGGAGTCATCAGTGTGCGGTTATCCATGATTTTCTCAAGCATTGTCTGGCTGCCGCTGCCCTGATCCCGCTGAAAGGCACGGATCCGGTCATTTTTGCCGCCCACCTCTTTCCAGTTCTTCAGTTTGCCGGCATAGATGTCCTTGATTTGCTCGGTACTCAGGGAAGACACCGGATTGCGCTTGTTGACAAAAAAGACAAACGCTTCGCGTCCGATCGGCGTAAGCTTCAGTTCCTTGCCCGCCCGTTTGGCCTCCTTCTGCTGGGCGAGAGAAGGGGCAGCGGCAAAAATTATGTCAGTGTCCCCGGCAATCAGCCGTTTGTAGGCAAAGGCGGTGGAAGAGCACAGAATAATGTCATCATCATTAATTTCATATGGATCATAATTGTCTTCCGGGTATACCGCCTGCACAAAAGCGGAATAGAGCGGATATAGAGCCGTTGCTCCGTCCAGATGCGGAAGCTGGTCACTGATGTGGTAGGTTGCGGCCTTACCCAGAACTGCGGCCTTGCTGTTGACACCGAACGGTTTATACTGACTGAGATTCACCTCGTGGTCATCTACCACAGCGAAGCTGTTCACGTAAGCTTTGTTCAGCTCATAACCGGCTGTGGCCAGCAGGCAAAGTCCGGCGAAGACGGCAAGAGACAGGTTCCGGACCCGGCTGGAAAGCAAATCAAAAATAGCCATCACGGAATAAAGAGCCAGGCCGCAGGCAACCACCACCACAAGCGGTGCGTAAAAGGCCAGCCCAAGAGCTAATGCAGCAAAGAAATAGCCGATAAATCCGGCAAATGCCAGGGCAATCAGGACAAGAACAGAATAGAGCAGATTCAGAGCAACAGGTCTTTTCATAACGGCCTCTCTTTCCCGAAGAAAAATTTGGATAAAATGCACACATTTATAGTATATATGATTCACATCCTCATTTCTTCCAAATAATGAGATGATTCCAGAGCTTCAGAAATGATGTGTCTAATGAAAAAAATGTGAATATTTTCATAAAGGGCTAGACGAAACGAGCAAACGGGGTTATCCTGTAATTGTGAAAAATATAACGGAATACAAGATTCTCGGGGTAAGGTGAAATTCCTGACCGGCGGTGTTGTTCAAAGCGAACGAAGCCCGCGACTTCTTTTCTCAGTTATTGAGGAAAGAACTGATCTGGTGACAATCCAGAGCCGACGGTAAAGTCCGGATGAGAGAGGATCATAAGACAAAGATAGCAGGTGCTGCAATGGGTACTGTTCGTTAAGGACGGTATAGCCGTTTCTACTTGTGTTTTTGCCCTAAACAACCCCCGAAGAACGTCCTTTTCAGACGTTTTTGGGGGTTTTGGTCTCTTATCGAGGGTTTGTATCGACAAGGAGAATGTATGATGAGTCAAGTTACCGCTTCATCTTCAGGAGTCCGCACAGCGCCGCTGCGCAGCGGATTCTGGCTGGTTGTTCTGGGTGCTGCACTATGGGGCGTCGATCCGCTGTTCCGCATTATTCTGCTTAAATCACTGACTTCTTCACAGATTGTGCTGCTGGAGCATGTCGTGCTTTTTTTGGCCGCAGCCCCTGTGCTGTGGCGCCACCGCGCTGAGCTTAAGTCGGTCCGTCTACGCCAGGCTGTTGCGCTGCTTATTGTATCTTGGGGCGGCTCAGCCGTGGCTACGATACTCTTCACCAAGGCCTTGTCCACAGGCGATCTGAATGCGGTCCTTCTGCTGCAAAAGTTACAGCCGCTGTTCGCCATTGGCCTGGCTGCCATTATTCTGAAGGAGCGCCTGCCCAAAAATTTCGGGCCGCTGATCTTCGTTGCTCTGGCCGGAACGTATCTGCTGACCTTCGGCTGGACCATTCCTTTCGGCCATGTGAACAACTTCGTCGGGGTGAGCAGTCTGATGGCGCTGGGAGCCGCCGCCTTATGGGGCGGATCTACGGTGATGGGAAGATATCTGCTGGGCTCGATGAAATACGAAACGGTCACTTCATTGCGCTTCATTCTGGCGCTGCCGTTACTGTTCGTCATTACGAGTATGGAAGGAGCCCCTTGGCAGATCCATGGCGGCTTGGGTGCATCGTCAGCGATTGCAATTAATCTTCTTCTGCAGGCGCTGCTGCCGGGACTACTCAGTATGCTGCTCTATTACAAAGGCCTAAACACCACCAAAGCCTCCTTTGCTACGCTTGCTGAGCTCAGTTTTCCAATGACAGGTATCCTGATTAACTGGATTGTCTACCACCAGATCGTCACGCTGCCGCAAATCGCCGGCTTTGCGCTCATCTGGACGGCCTTGTTCTTCATCTCGAATCAGCAGAGCCGGCAGGTGGTACCGGCAAATCTTGAATTATCCACTACTAAGCGCACCGCCTGAGGGGAGTGACCCCAGGGCCCTGATGTACAACAAGAGGCCTCCCAGCCACACAGCCGGGAGGCCTCTTATTTATGGAATAAACAAGGTAGAAGCTCTGTTAAGAACAGTAGACAGTTTGCTGGCGGTTGGCAATCAGTAGTCCAAATTAGGAGTAAGTACAATGGAGCTATAGCCCAACTGCTTCAGTTGTTCACGGGTCAAATACATTCTGCCTCCGGTAATGAAGCTGTTCGAGGGTGTAAGCACTAGACTTGCACTGCTGCCAGTCAGCTCATACCGGTAATCCGCTGCTTTATAGGATGACTTTTGCGGCTGCAGCCGGAGATCCCAGCCAAGAGCAGCGGCCAGAGGCTTAACGGGTAGCCAGGTTACCCCCTCTTTGGCAAATGCCGCAGGAATTCCGACACTTGTACCATCCACATTAACGAAGTACTCATTCTCCTGTAATACCGGTACCTGGATAACAGGCAATTCATTCACTGCTAATTCCTGCGGAAGCTTCGACACCAGCGGGGGAGTGGTATACGGGAACAAAGCCTTCATTTCGCTATTGCCGTCCAGCAGTCTTGATGTGCCGGTCTTCAGGTCATAGATCCATGGCAGGCGCTGGGGCTCGTTCTTGACGTATAGCAGTATGCCTTTTGCCTGGTTCCAGTTATATAGTGAGCCTTTCAGCAATTCTTTCCGCTCACCAGTGGCTGGATCATAGGTTCTGATCACATTCTGCTTCGCCGTCTCAAGATAGCCATTCTCCAGCAGGGTATGTCCATTCAGCCAGAAGGCGTCAAACCTTCTTTCGGTGGAATTGTAGATCGAGACAGCACGGGTTTGCATGTTTTTCAGGTAATAGTCCCGAATCTTGGCAACGTAACCGCTATAGGGCTTAACCCCCGGGACGAAGAGATAACGGGAGCGTTCAAGGTATCCCCACTTGCCGTCAGGAGAAACCGTGTAGGGGGTTTTGCGGATAATGGTTTCTTTTTTCACATCATATACATAGCTTTGCTCCGGATCATCATAACCCGACAACCTTAGCAGCCCGCTGCCATCCTGAACAAAGGAATGGAAAGGCTCCTGCCATTTGGCATAGCTCCCATCCGCCTGTCTGGCAATAACTGCAGCATCGAAATGATCGCCATTTAACTGGCTGACAGAGTACAGCTCGATTCCCTTCACTTCATCCTGATAAGTCTCATATACTTGGACCTTGTCGGCAGCGTGAGCTGTAGGCGGAAGTGTTAGAGCTATCAGTACAGAAGCCGTCATTCCCAGGCGAATTGTTGTTTTTAGAGCTCGATTCATTGCGGTCACCCTCCCCTTTTGTTAATAACTGTTAATATAGACTGCATTCAATGCCGGAAAGTTTCGCTAAGGTTCCGAACATGCGTGTATTCCAGTGATTCCCTTTGCGTCCCTGAAGAAACTTTGTACAATAAGAGCTATCGACTCAGGTGCGGGATGTGAAACAGATGTACAGATATAACTTGTTCAGCAAAATCGTAGGGATTATGGTCATTATGCTCATCCCGATCACGCTTCTATATTTCTTCTCCAACAAAACGACCACCGATGTGCTGCGCAGTGAGCTGAACACCTCGAATAATACCCAGCTCCGCTTTTTTCAGAATCAGGTGGAGTCCCAGATGGAGCTGCTGTCCTCCTGGCCGATCCTGCTTATTCACGATCCGGATATTTTGACGCTGAAGGATATGGCACCGGAACAAGAAAACTTGAATCTAAAGGCGATTCAGCTTGTTAAGCGCATACAGACCAAAATCAGCATTCAGGAAAGCTCCTCCAATTGGAACAGTAAGCTGTCGCTTTATTCCCCTTCAGTCCGCCGGATGGTAACGGAGAATGATGCGCTGCCGTATAGTGACGATGAGCTCAGGAATGAGGTCAAAACCGGCTGGCAGGTGAATACCATCAAGGATCAGGGCGAAGAGCGCTTCCTGTTCTCCTGGTTTTCCTACACACCCTCTATGCCGCAGTTCTCTCCCGGAAGGGCAGAGACCATTATGAAAGTGGAGTTCGACAGCCGGAATATTGAGGATATGCTGGATCAATTCAAGAGCGATGGCCGAAGAGACCCGTTCTATTATAAACAGGGTACAGGGCTGATATATAACCGCAGTGCCGACCGGGTTCTGGCGGATCAGCTGGTGAAGCAGCTGGGACCGGAAGAGCTGACGGGTAGCGGGAACCGGACACTGGAAATAGGACAGAAGTCTTATAGTGTTAATATTGTCTATTCCTCCAAGATGGGATGGACCCTTATCGACTATATGCCACTGTCTGAAATTCTGCAGCCCATCCATACCTCCAACCGGCTGTTTTATTTCTCAGTCAGCGCTTTGCTGCTAATGAGCTGTCTTACCGCCTATTTATTGTACGTACAGGTGCAGGTGCCCGTCAGACAGCTGGTAGGCGGATTTCAGAAGCTCAAACAGGGAGATTATTCGGTCCGGATGGGGATCAAGGGCAGAAACGAGTTCAGCTTCCTCTCGATCCGGTTCAACAGCATGGTGGAGCAGATACAGGAACTGATTGAAAAGGTGCTGATGGAAAAGATCCATGTGCGGGAGGCCCGGCTGAAGCAGCTGCAGTCACAGATTAATCCCCATTTTTTCTACAATTGCTTCTCTTTCATTACAAGCATGGCGAAGCTGGACAATATGAAAGCGGTAGTGGGGATGTCCCATCATTTGTCCCGTTATTACAGATACACCACCCGGCAGGAGCGGGAGATGGTCCCGCTGCCCGAAGAGGTGGAGTTCGTGACACATTATCTGGAGATTCAGAACATGAGAATGAGCCGCCTGAAATACACCATCCATATTCCACCGCAAATGCGCAGAGTGGAGATTCCTCCGCTTATGCTTCAGCCCTTGGTGGAGAATGCAGTGCTGCATGGCATAGAGCCGGCGGCACGGGCAGGGCAGGTACGGATTACAGGTGTGTGCCAGGGCAGGACAATGATGTTGACGGTTGAGGATGATGGATTAGGCATGACCCCGCTAGAGATCGCTTTACTAGAGGAAAAGCTGGGCCGGGCGATGGATGAAGAGATGGGCTGCGGGCTCTGGAATGTCCATCAGCGGATGCGTCTGCGCTTTGGTGAACAGGCGGGCATTGCCTTCGCACCATCACCGCTGGGGGGTCTGCAGGCCACGCTGTACTGGCTGCTGCCCGCAGATCCTTCCGAGAAGGCACTTAAGGAGGGACAAGAATGATTGAACTGCTGCTGGTGGATGATGAAACGTATGTAACCGAAAGTCTGGCCCGAACCATCCCCTGGGAGGTACTTGGGGTGCGGGAGATATACCAGGCCGCATCTGCAACGGAAGCGCTGGAGATTCTGGAGCGGCAATCGATTGATATTATCGTTACAGATATTTCTATGCCCGGGATGGACGGGCTGCAGCTGATAGAGGCGGCAACCGCCCGCTGGCCGAATCTCCGCTGTATTCTCCTTACGGGGTATTCCGACTTTGGCTATGCCAAGAAAGCGATCCAGCTTCAAGCTATCGACTATATCCTTAAGCCTGTAAGCGATGAGGAATTCATGCTGAGTGTCTCTACTGCCATAGAGTCTTTGAAGGATGAATGGGAAGCCCATGATAAGTATCATCAGCTGATGTATACCCGGAAAGGGGATTTCAGCGTGCTCCGCGGCAAGCTGATGCACGATCTGCTGCTTGGGAAACAAATGTCTGAACGGGCGCTTGTCCAGAAGCTGGGGGCCTATGAAATCGGTTTTGAGCCCGGAGCTGAGGCCGTACTGCTGCTCATCCAGCTTGGAAGGCATTACTTGACGATGGACCCTGCTTCCATCTCTCTCATGGAATATGCTATCGGCAACATTGCCGAGGAGCTCTTTCACAGCCATTTCCGTGTGTGGTTCTGCAAAGCCCCTCATGATTGCCTGGTGCTGCTCGTGGAACCGAACGATGAAACTGGGCGCGAGCTTTTAATGACAGATAATCACGAAGCCAAACGTCATGAATGGTTACAAGAGTCAATTACGCGTTTTCAGGGAGCCGTCAGCAACTATCTGAAGGGGGAGATCTCGCTGACCGTTACGGACTGGTTTGTCTTCCCGGACGGAATGACGGCCGCATACCGCAGCGGACTCGGGTCCATGGTATTGGCTTCGCCTGTGGATTCCGGTTCAGTAGTGTTTCTCAAGGATCGGCATGCACCGGAGCCGCTGGCTTTCAAACCGCTGGACAGCCTGTACCGGCCGCCCACCCTGATTCATCTGCTGGAATCGAAGCAGTGGGAAGCTGTCCGCAGCAAGCTTGAGGATGTGTTCCGCGACATGGAGCATACCTCATTTTCCAGAGAACATCTGTATGAGGTATTCCTGTCTATTACTAGCGCATTTATGTACATTGCCCACAAAAGCGGCCAGTTCATGCATCAGATTGACGAGCTTGTCCTGGACCCGCTGCTGGCTCAGGATCTTAGCTCATCCAGCGGGAGGCTTCGGGGATGGGCGTTTGAACGGCTGGACAGACTTCAGGCAGAACTCTCGGAGAGTGATCAATACACGAAAAGCCATATCATCAAACAGGTGCATGCGCTGGTCGGAAGTCCGTCAGGCTATGAATTGTCCGTGAAGACAATAGCTGACCAAGTCTATCTCCATCCGGTATATCTGTCCAAAATCTATAAAGCCGAGACGGGAGAAGCACTCGGGGATTATATCATCCGCATGCGGATGGAACGTGCCCTGTACTTGCTGAAGCATACGAACAAGAAAGTCTATGAGATTACGACGGAGCTGGGCTACCAGAACCCGCAGTATTTCAGCAAAATGTTCAAAAAGCACTACGGGATGACCCCAAATGAATTTCGAGAAGGATAGAGAAGAACGGGTTAATCAAGAGAGGGGGATAATGATGGGTGCGGACAGAAAAAACAGGTTGCTGGTACTGTTCCTGAGTGGCATGCTGGCAGTCAGTCTCGCAGGCTGTAAGGACAAGGATGCCGGGGTTATCCCGCCGAATCCCAATTCAGACGTTATCTCCCCTGCGGTGGTTGCGAACGACAATGCCTACAAGGACAAGTATGACCCTGAAGTTACGGTCACTACTGTATGGGGAGTTGACCCGCAGCTGAAATTCAAGAACGGGGAATCCATCGAGCAAAATGTAGCCACACGCTGGGCCAAGGAGATGTTCGGCATTAAGATCCAGACACTCTGGTCCATTACCGACACCAATGGTGCATTCGGGACCAAGCTGCGCCTTGCATTGTCATCAGGCCAGGAAATGCCTGATGTTGTGACCATCGGTACAGCAGATACCGCGATTGCACAGGATCTGATTGATTCCGGGCTGTATGCTGAGGTAGGAGAGCTCTTCGATACCTATGCCTCGTCGACCTGGAAGAAAGCGATGGCCCAGGACCCCGACGTGTGGAATCCTTACAGCCGCGGAGGCCGGAAAATGGGTCTGCCTGTTCTCGATTATGCATATAATCATGATTATATTTTGTGGTACCGCCAGGATTGGCTGGATAAACTGCATCTGCAGGTACCCGCTACCATGGAAGAGCTTGAGAAGGTCATGGAGGCCTTCAAAACACATAATCCGGACGGCTTGGCCCCCGATCAGGTTACTCCGCTAAGCATCGGCTTCAAATCGACGATGAGTACATGGATGGGCGACCCTTCCTGGATCTTCGGCGCGTATGGCGCTCTTCCGGATCAATGGAACACCGGCCGGGGCGGTAAGCTGGAGTACGGCTCTGTGAACCCGGCGATCGCGAAGGGGCTTGCGAAGCTGAGAGAATGGCACAGCAAGGGCTACATTCCTCACGAGGCGGCGCTCTGGGATGAGAACAAGACTGCGGAACCTGCTGTTGCCGGCACAGCGGGAATTATCCCCGGCCCTTACTGGATGAGCGGCTGGCCATTGAAGGATACACTGCAGCATGTGCCGGGTGCAGTTTGGACACCAGGCGTCATTCCCGCCGGACCGGATGGAACCGTCATGCGCCATGGCACACCTTTCTCCAACGGGGTTACATTGATCAGCAAAGCCATGAAGCACCCGGAAGCCTTTTTTACCTATGAGAATTATCTGTTCGACAACTTTGCAGCTCCTGAGCCGGGGAGCGGGCTGGAGAATGGGCTGTTTGCAGGTTATGACTATGAGCTGAGCGCCAGCGGCAAGATGCTGCCCAGTGACAAAATTTCCGGCGGCTACGTGAACAGCATCCGTTATCTGCTGGTCCGCGACGGAGCCCGTGTCCCTTACGCCCAGCTCCAGGCGATGCTCAATCTTGCGGATGGCAAGGAGCCGTCTACCCGGCTGGAGAAGGATATCGCGGTCAATTACGGCAAAAGCACTCCGGCAGCGGCCAAATTGCTTTTACAGCAGAAGGATAAATCCCATAAAGACATGTTCACCGGACCCGCAACGGAAACCATGAAATCGAGGCAAGACTATCTGAGCAATCTGGAGAATGAAGCGTTTAGTGCAATCATATACGGAGACCAGCCTCTGGCAGCTTTTGATGATTTTGTGGCTTCATGGAAAGCGGGCGGCGGCGAACAGATCACCCGTGAAGTGAATGAATGGTACGACACTGTAGAGTCTGAAGATAATGAAGCGGGCACTGTACACTGAAGCTATGCAAGGGGCTGTTACGTATCCTCGCTTTTTTCCCAATAAATCTATGACGGCTGTACTGTCCTGTGAGGATAGGGCAGTCTTTTTTTTATTTATCGATATGTTTCACGCTATAAATTCTCTATTTCTTTCTCGCTGAAAAGGATGCCATCCTTATAGGGGCGGCGCAGCCGTTTCCACTTGTACAGGAAGGATGAAGCAGGGGAGTGAGTGATTGTGTTCCCCTGCTTACGATGAAGTCTAACCATAGTTTTGTGCAGACCAAGAGTAAAAATAAGCCTTTTCTCCCATACTACCGTTATTCTTGCTCATTGCCGCTTCACATCAGATCCTTCAGGAGGTGTCCGCGCATGACTGCCCATCCGGCTCCTGCAATTTACATACAGCTCAAAAACCGGGTGACGGTACCCAAAGGCAAAGGTGTTCTGCTGCGGGATGTGGCTTATTTGATAACCGAACCGGAGTGGAGAGAGCCGCTGTATTCGCTCCTGCTGCTGGACCCAGCGCAAAGTGACGGTAATCTGATCCTGATTGACCTGCTGACGGTCATTCCAAAGATTCATGACCTTCTGCCGGGAGCAGATATCCAGCCGATAGGCGAGGGGAGGACCTTAGTACAGATTGAGGGGCCAGTGGAATCGCGTAAACCCTCCATTGCCTTGTTTGTCCTGGTCTGGCTGCTGCTGTTCTTCGGCTCGGCGCTTACGATTATGAATTTCCATGCCGATGTCAGCATGCTGGAGGTGCAGGTCAGGATTGTTGAGATGCTGACAGGCCGCAGGGATGAACATCCGTATGTGTTTCAGGTTGCCTATTCGCTGGGCATCGGGTTTGGCATGGTGATTTTTTTCAATCATCTCTTTAAGAAAAAGTGGAACGAGGAACCCACCCCGCTTGAAGTGGAGATGTTCCTCTATCAGAAAAATATCGACCATTATGTAGTTAACGAAGAGTACAGCAAACTAAAACGCCGTGGAGATGAAGCCTCCGGGCACTCGGAGGAATGAACATGACCGCACAGCTTACGCTGGCTCTGAATCTGCTGCTTGGCATTGCCGGAGGTATTGCTGTAGGCGGCGGGGTAATCGCTCTTTTCATCGTGCTGGATATGGTACCCCGGCTGGCTCAGCTGACCTCCTCCTACGATAAAGTGCATTGGTATGAAGGAGCTATGGTGGGAGGGGCGCTGCTTGGCACCATGTCTGATTTCTGGAATTGGCGGATTGCCGCCGGCCCATTGGCGGAGCTTGCGGTAGGTCTGTTTGACGGGGTATTTGTCGGTATGCTGGCTGCAGCCCTGACCGAGGTGCTGAATGTGCTGCCTATACTGGCCAAACGTCTGCATATGACTCATCTGCTCTTCGGGCTGCTCATGGCAATGGTCTGCGGCAAGGTTGCAGGCTCTTTGTTCGATTGGTTTGTGTACCAACAGTAAAAGGGGGTTATGGCGTGGTAAGGTATGTTCACAGCGGATATTACATGGATGAGCCGCATGACAAGGAACAGGAGTCTGGAAAGGACCGCGAGGATGCCAGGGGGCAATCCGGGGAGGCTTCAAGTACAGATGATCAATCTGCTGCTTCTGCCGGAACCGAGCCAGGGGCGGATAGAGAAGACGGGAGTGAAGCAGAGGCAGGGACAACCAAGATGGAAGCATCGGAAGAGCTGGGTACCGCTGATGGAAACTCCCCACAAACGGATGCGGGTGATGCAGCCCGGACTGGTGATACAAAGGGTTCAGCAACAAAAGACAAGGCCGACGCAGATGCTTCATCTCCCGGGGTCTGCCAGACTCAGGATACTGGAGCTGCGGAAGAACCTGATACAGAAGAGACAGGGAACGGCGGAAAGGGATTTCTGGCCTCATTGTTTGGAGACAACGAGGAGACCGGGGATACGGATGCGACCCAAGCGGAATCCGGAGCTTCTGGAACTTCTAGAACTGCGGAAGCTACTGCAGATACAGTAGGGAAAAGTGATTCGGGAGGTGAAGCGGACACCGGGACACGTGCCGGCGGTGATACAAAGGCAGACGAAGAGACAGGTAGACAGGGCACTGAAATCTCTGGTGAGCTTGGAACAGGGGATCAGTCGGCTGACAGTCCACCCGTTATTGCTGGAAAGACAGATGATGAAGCCAGCCGTCCCAAGGGCAGCAATGTGGACAGCGATGTGGACATTGGAGTGGACGCCGGGGCGAGCGGATATAGCGACCATGATCTCGAGTCATCGGATGGGGCAGGCACACCGGATCAAGAAGGAACGGCAAAAAGCGAGGAACCTTCCACAACCGATGATTCCGCACAAGGCAGCACCACTGCCGATAAAAGCTCAGCCGGAGACGGCGCACAGGATGCTGAGGCATCGGAGGAATTGGGATCAGCGGAACCGGAGAGCAGCAAAAAGGGCTTTTTTGCCCGATTGTTCGGGGACGACGAGGAGTCAGAGGACGACGAACCAGAGACGGGATCGGATGATGAATCCGCCTCCAAGCAGTCCGGGGAAGGATCAGCAGGGAAAGTCCAGGCGAGCCAATCCGATCCAAAAGGAAAAACTGCAAAGAAGAATAATGAGGATAAGGCGAAGGACAAGAAGAACGGGGATCCCCTGCAGGAGAAACGCGATGCGGAGCTGTCCGATTCTCTCGAGCAGTCTATCACTTACTGGCAGGGTGATGATACAATCCCGCTTAGGCTGGAGGATACCAAAAAAACACTGACCGAAGTGATGGGTCTGGGTTCATCCTTTGATGTGGTGTTCCGGGAGATGACCTTTGGCGGGCGCAAGGCGGCACTGCTGTGCATCAGCGGATTCGCCAAAGATACAATCATCGATGAAATCCTGAAGCGCTTGACGTATCTTACCCCTGAGAATATTTCCGCGGATGTCCTGGCCAGCTTTATGACGGAATACATTCCTCATGTGCAGGTGGAGAAAGGGGAATTATTAAGCGAGAGCATCAACAAGGTCCTTTCAGGAATGAGTGTTTTTTTTCTTGAAGGTGAGAATAAAGTTATCATCATGGACACCCGTTCCTATCCTTCGCGCAATCCCGATGAACCCTCTATTGAACGGGTGGTACGCGGATCCAGGGACGGATTCACAGAGACACTCCTGAGCAATGTCGCTCTGGTCAGAAGACGGGTTCGCGATCCAGGTCTGAAGTATGAGATACACCAGGTGGGACGCCGCACACGTACGGATGTCTGTGTGGCTTATATTGATGATATTGTTGATAAAACCCAGGTAAAGGCTGTTACCGACAAAATTAAAAGTGTGAATATTGATGGTATCCCGCTTGCTGACAAACAGCTGGAGGAAGCTATCGTGGACGGGGGATGGAATCCCTACCCGATGGTCCGCTATTCAGAGCGTCCGGACGTTGTCGCATCCCATCTGCTGGAAGGCAGGGTGGTGGTTTTTGTCGATACTTCACCAAGCGTGATGGTTCTGCCGACAACCTTTTTTGATCTGTGTCAGCACGCTGAGGAGAACCGGCAGACCCCATTTATGGGGACATATCTGCGCTGGGTGCGCTTTATTGGGATTTTCGCCTCAATGTTCCTGCTGCCGCTCTGGATGCTGCTCGTAATTCACCCTGAGCTGAAACCGGCAATGCTTGATTTCATCGGACCGCAGAAAACGGCCAAAATCCCGCTCCTTGCCCAGTTTCTTCTCGTCGAGCTTGGGGTCGATCTGCTACGTATGGCCGCTGTGCACACCCCGACTCCACTCGGCTCAGCGATGGGCCTCATTGCTGCCATCCTGGTGGGTGACATTGCCGTTCATACTGGCCTCTTCGTCAATGAGGTGGTGCTGTATATGGCTGTCGCATCGATTGGTATGTTTGCCACACCGAGTTATGAACTGGGGCTGGCCAACCGGATTGTCAGGCTTGCGCTGCTGCTCGCCGTGGCCGCGTTCCAGGTGCCGGGCTTTATGATCGGCTCTACGCTGCTGGTGATTCTGCTGACTACGCACCGTTCCTACAATTCTTCGTATATGTGGCCATTTATACCGTTTAATGCAAAGGCTATGGGCGCGATTCTTCTGCGTCAGCCTGTACTCAGCGCCAAAACAAGGCCTTCCTTCAACAAAACCAGAGACAATACACGGATGGCGCCTGTTCAGAAGAAAAAGGACGAGTCGTAGTAAAATACAAATCAACTGCAAATTAGTCCATTCAATGGTGTTCCCTTTGTCTGTTATACTGAATACACTAAATAGACAGGGTGGAACAAGACTTTCCACAGAAATTGGAGGACTGCACAAATGTTTTTACACGGGACGAGCCGAATTAATGATGCCAATCATCTGGAGATCGGCGGATGTGATGTGACAGAATTGAAGGCGGAGTATGGTACCCCGCTATATATAGTGGACGAGCAATTGGTCCGGCGCCGGTGCCGCGAATACATGGAGGCTTTTACCGCATCCGGGCTCGGATTTCAGGTTGCTTATGCCAGCAAAGCCTTCTCGGTTATGGCGATGTGCCGCTTGGCCGACGAAGAAGGACTATCTCTGGATGTTGTATCGGATGGGGAGTTGTATACTGCGCTTCAGGCCGGATTTCCGGCAGAACGTATCCATTTCCACGGTAACAACAAAACGCCGGATGAAATGGAGATGGCGATTGATGCCGGAATTGGCTGCTTCGTGGTCGACAATCTCGTGGAGCTAAGCATGCTACAGGCCATTGCCCAGCGCAAGGAAGTCACTGTTAATATCCTATTGCGGGTGACCCCGGGTGTGGAGGCTCATGCCCATCACGCGTATGCTTCCACCGGCCAGACTGATTCCAAATTTGGTTTCGATATTGGCAATGGCTCTGCTCAGGAAGCGGTAAGACTGGCTTCGGAGAAAAACAATCTTCACCTGCTGGGTGTTCACTCCCATATCGGTTCGCAGATTTTTGAAACGGAAGGTTTCGAGCTTGCGGTAGAGCGGATTGCTGAATTTACACGGAAGGTAAAGGAAGAACTTGGTGTATCGTTCCCGGTAGTCAATCTGGGCGGCGGCTTCGGGATTCGTTATGTGGAAGGTGATACACCGCTGAAGGTGTCTGAATATGTCGCAGCGATCACGGGTGCGGTGAAGACGCATTTTGCCGGAATTGGCGAGTCGCTGCCACAAATCTGGGTAGAACCCGGCCGCAGTATTGTGGGCGATGCCGGAACTACGCTCTACACTGTTGGCACGAACAAAGAGATTCCAGGTGTGCGTAAATATGTTGCCGTTGACGGGGGAATGACTGATAATCCGCGTCCGGCACTCTATGAATCCAAATATGAGGCGCTGCTGGCCAACCGTGCGGCTGAACCTAACGAAGAAACAGTATCCATTGCCGGCAAATGCTGCGAAAGTGGTGATATGCTGATCTGGGATGTGGAATTGCCGAAGGTCGAGAGCGGGGACCTGCTCGCCGTAGCCTGCACCGGTGCCTATAACTACTCGATGGCCAGCAACTATAACCGGATTCGCCGTCCGGCAGTAGTATTCGTGCAGAACGGGCAAAGTGATCTTGTGGTGCGGCGCGAGTCTCATCAGGACATTATTGCCAATGATGTGATCCCGGCTCGCATTGCGAAGCAGACGGTGATGAAGTAAGTTATTACTTCGGAGAATGTGTAGCAGCAATACAGCAGGCGGATTTCTCTTCCGTCTGCTTTGCTTTGTGCGTGATTTCATAGTAAACTAATAAAAGTGTTCACATCTGTAATTTCGAAAGGGGTATTTACATATGGCAAAGCAAGCGAAAATTACTCTTGAAAATGGCGGCGTCGTGCTGATCGATCTGTTTGAAAATGATGCACCTAACACGGTTGCCAACTTTGAAAAGCTGGCAAAAGACGGCTTCTACAACGGTCTGGTCTTCCACCGTGTGATCCCTGGCTTCGTAGCTCAAGGCGGTTGCCCAAATGGTACAGGCTCCGGCGGTCCAGGTTACACCATCAACTGTGAGATCAACCCGAACAAGCATGAACGCGGTTCACTGGCTATGGCGCATGCCGGCAAAAACACTGGCGGAAGCCAATTCTACATTGCCTATGCTCCACAACCACACCTTGACGGCGTACACACTGTATTCGGTAAAGTTGTAGAAGGTATGGACAAGGTGGATGCGTTCCAAGGACGCGACAAAATGACTTCGGTGGAAATTATCGAAGCTTAATTTATTAATCGTTGTACAAGTTCCCAAAAGTAGATCCCTCAAAAAGGGGTCTGCTTTTTTTTGCTGTGCATACGAGCTTGTCACACGATGTCCCGAGGGCATACACATCCTTGACGGATACTGGCTAAACTAGAGCTCCCCTTGTCAGAAATACTATGCATACGTCGACAATCTTAATATATCATGATATATTATTATGTATAATCACGAAAAATCAGAGTCAGGAGATTGTGAAGGTCATGAACGAACCGACTTCTTCCAAGCCGATGTATGAGAAAATATTTGATGAAGTGAAGGAAAGCATATTGACTCAAGCCTATAGGCTTGGTGAACGTGTTCCTTCCGAAAAAGAGCTTGCCGAAACCTATAATGTAAGCCGGATCACCAGTAAAAAAGCACTGGAGCTGCTGGCAGCAGAGCATTTGATCGTCCGCAAGCCGGGCAGGGGGTCTTTTGTGGCTGATCCTGCTGAACCTCAGGAATTCCCGGTAGGATCAGGCAGCCGGGGCACTGCAATTAACACGGAGGAGAAAACCATAGGGCTGATCATAACGGACTTCGGCAACAGTTACGGGACCGGGCTGATCTACGGTATGGAACAGGCCTCGCGTGATAACGACTGTTTTCTGGTCTTGCGGAGAACCTTCGGAATTCCCGAGAATGAGGAGCAATCCATCCAGAAGCTGCTCAACCTGGGCGTGGATGGACTTATTATTTTCCCGGCACAGGGCGAATATTTCAATGCTGAGATTCTCAAGCTGGTCATTGGGCAATTCCCGCTGGTACTGGTAGACCGTCATTTGAAGGGGGTTGCCGCGGCATCAATCAGCTCGGATAATCTTCAGGCTGCGCTGGAAGCCACCGAATATTTGTTCGATCTGGGGCATACGCATATCTCGTTTCTATCCCCTCCGCCGGTGGATACAACGGCCGTCGAAGACCGGATCGAAGGCTTCATTCAGGCTCACGCCCAGCGGGGGATTATGGTGGACAAAGAGCTGTGGGTCAGCGACCTAACTTCGACACTTCCTAAGTTTTTTAACCCGGATAATATTGAAAGGGATATAGCGCGCCTGATCTCTCATCTGGAGAGTCATCCTTCGATTACCGCCCTGTTTGCCATAGAGTACAATATTGCCCTGCTCGCCAAAACAGCAGTGGAACGCCTGGGGCTGCGAATACCTGAGGACATTTCGATTATTTGCTTCGACAGTCCGCCGACACATCTCGGAGGCGGCTATTCCTTCACTCATATGCGCCAGAATGAGGAGGAGATGGGGCGGATCGCTGTAGAGAATGTGCTGAGTCTAATGAACGGGCATTCTGTACCCCATAAAGTAATGCTGGAAGCGAAGCTGATCCCCGGCAGCTCAACCGGATCTGCGGTCCGGAACAAACGGCATTAGCCAGAAGACCCATTCTACCGGATGGGTTTTTTTGTGGTTTAGTTATGCTTGATGATTCGGATTCTGTCACTGTTATTGATATATCATTTCATTTAAAATACTGATTGACATATTAATTTCATACCAATATACCATTTAATGTAAGCGCTTAATAAAAACATAAAAATAGGGAGGTTATCCTGCTGAATACCTCAAAAGAAATACCTCATTCCATACAGCGGCTGTCCGCGCGGGTCAGAGAGACCTGTATCAGTCCTTCGCCGATCCGCAGGATCTGGAATGGGCAGAGAATATTTTCCATTGGCAAAAGCACCATCTCGTCAACCCGGAGACTGGTTTTGTCTGGGATGGTATGAACCGTGCGGGTGACGGCTCAACCGATAAGGATTGGAAATACACCTACAATCAAGGGGTATATATCGGTGCGGCCATCGAGCTATACCGGATTAAGGGGCAGGCCGCTTACCTTGAAGACGCCCGGCAGACCTTCAGTGCTGCTGTTAAGGAGCTGGCTGATCCGCAGTCCGGTATTTTGCCGGATGAAGGGAATGGGGACGGAGGGCTGTTCAAGGGAATTCTGGTCCGCTATGCTGCGGAATGGGTGAAGGCTGATCCGGAAGTAAGTGAAGCTGTGTCTTTTCTGCACAGAAATGCAGAACGCCTTTGGGAGAGCGGGAAGGGGGCGGATGGCGCCTTGTTTGGTACAGACTGGAGCCGCCCGCCTGCCGGTATTGTCCAGCTCAGCTCCCAGCTTAGCGGCATCAAGCTGCTGGAACGGATGGCTGAGCTAAGCAGGATAACTGGCAGCTAAGTAATACCAGCATTGTTAGTCCGATTGGTATACCCATCATCCTGATATATGAGGTGATCTGATGGACATTTCCGCTGAAGCGGTAACAAAGGCGGATTGGCCGGCGCGTGCGGACGAGGCCCAGCGGAGCCTGAAGAAGCATTTTTACAATGAAAAAACCGGAATTATGAATCAGTGGTTTCCGCGAGAGTACTACCGGCCGGATGACAACTTCTATTATTGGTGGCATGCTCATGTGCTCGATGTTCTTATAGATGCTTATGAGCGTACTCATGACCCTGAATTAGCCTTGCAAATCCGGGAGTATAGCCGCAGTCTTCGTACTTATAATGGCGGGACCTTTCTCCACAATTATTATGATGATATGGCCTGGACCGCGCTTGCGTTGCTGCGGGCGTTCCAGGCTACCGGTGAAGAGGAGTACAAAACGGCTGTATTGGAACTATGGACGGATATTCAAACCGCATGGAACGATCACTTCGGTGGAGGAATGGCCTGGAAGAAGGATCAGCTGGAGACCTTCCGTTATTCCGGCGGAGCGGGTAACGCAGGGCGTTATCTGTATGTAAACGGGGCAGGGGTTGTCAATAATGTGGTGTTCAACAGAACAGGGAGCTGGGATTCCTATAACACTGTTACTATACCGAATGTCACCCTGAACAGCGGCAGCAACACAATTTCATTAATCTATGATACCGGTAAGGGAAGTACGAACTATCTGAATCTCGATCATCTGAAAGTATCCCACTGATATTGAAAGGGGCAATGAACGTGATCCACTGGAAAAAACTTTGTTCGGCCGCTTTGCCTGCCGTGCTGGTCCTGTCTCTGCTCACTCCTGGTGCGGGTTCGAAAGCGGAGGCCTTCACCGCTTCAAATGCCGATGATGCCATGACCGCGCTGGTGAATGTGTTCTACGACTCATCCGCGAAATACTTCTTTGTCAATAGCGATCAGATTCACCCGGAGCATGCATACGGGCCGGATAGCGGCCTCTATACGGATTTCTGGTGGGAAGCACAGCTGTGGGAAACGGTAATGGATGCATATGAACGCACCAACAGCCCGGTATACCGGACGATGATTGATGATATCTATACCGGCTTCAACACCAAGTATCCTGACATGATGGCCAATGCGTTCAATGACGATCTGGGCTGGTGGGCACTGGCCCCTGCATGAGGGCTTACGAACTAACCGGAACTGCTGAGTACCTTAACCGCGGGAGCTATCTGTTCGACCAAATCTATTCGGAATGGGACACGGCGTATAACGGGGGCATCTGGTGGAGAAGGGACGCACATACTCCGGGTCAGGCGAACGCCCAAAAAAACATGGCGACCAATGCTCCAATGGTCATGACTGCCGTCAAGCTCCGCAATGCCTATAATAATTCCGCATATCTGACCAAAGCCACCCAAATCTACAACTGGACCAAGTCAACCCTGGTGAACGGGAGCAAGGTCAACGATCATATCGAAGGGACGGGCAGCGGCATCGTCAAGGATTGGGACTTTACCTATAACTATGGAACCTTTCTCGGAGCCACGGTTTCTATGTACCAGGCTACCGGAACTTCAACTTATCTCACAGATGCCAATACTGCCGCCCAATATGTTGTGAACAAAATGGTGTCCGCTCAAAGCCTGATGTATGAAGGGGAAAATGATGCCGCCGGCTTCAAAATGGTCTTCACCCGTAACCTGAACCGTCTGCGCGTACAAGGCGGTCAAACGCAATATTTAAGTTTTCTTCAGCAAAACGCAACACAAGCCTGGAATCACCGGCGGGTTACCGATCAGATTATTGGCAGCGACTGGCTCCGCCCTACAGGCACTTCCTACGTGCAAAGTCTGGCTGCAGCAGCGGGAGCTTCAATTCTCCAGCTTGTACCAGCTGACGGCTACACCGGCTATATTGCCGGGAACGGCGCATATGAAGCGGAGAATGCGCGGCGGACCCTGGCCTCCGGTGGAGGGATGATTAATGAAAGCACCCATGCCGGTTTCAGCGGAAGAGGCTATGTGGGAGGCTGGAACACGACCGGAACATCCATCGACTTTTATGTTAACCAGAATACATCTGGTTCCAGAACAGTGACCTTCCGTTACGCTGCGGCCGCCGGCAATGCATCGCGTTATGTAAAAGTGAATGGAGTTGTGGTTGCAGCCAATCTGGTGTTTAATTCAACCTCGAGCTGGAGTACCTACGGAACTGTATCCGTATCAATACCGCTGTATGCAGGCTCCAATACAATTCAACTGGGGTATGACAGCACATTGGGGAATTCGAATTATCTGAATGTGGATTTGCTGAGCGGTTTGTAAATCGTTAACAGAGGGTGACCCAGAGCCTGTGAAACAGGTTGCGGGTCACCCTCTTGACTATCGAAGTATGGTAAATAATGCGACAATTATCCATACTTCTCTAGTCTTTCTCCATATGCATTGTATGCGCTATCATCTATATTAATTAATGAATAGTACAGCTTATGAGGAGGATAATGTATGATGTCCGAAATTACATTTATCGGTGCCGGAAGTACAGTTTTTGCCAAGAATGTGTTAGGTGACTGTATGTGGACAGAGGCCCTGCAGGGCTTTGAGCTTGCTTTGTTCGACATTGATCTGGAACGGCTGGAGGATTCCAAAAGCATGCTGAATAATATCAAGGCCAGCACCGGCAGCACATGTATGGTGAAGACCTATACCGACCGGAAGGAAGCGCTGCGCGGTGCCAAGTACGTGATCAATGCGATCCAGGTAGGCGGCTATGATCCTTGTACGATTACAGATTTTGAGATTCCCAAGAAATACGGACTCCGGCAGACAATCGCGGATACTGTCGGCATTGGCGGCATTTTTCGCAATCTGCGCACGATTCCTGTGATGCTTGATTTTGCCGCTGATATCCGTGAGGTGTGCCCGGACGCTCTGTTCTTGAATTACACGAACCCGATGGCTGTACTGACCAATGTAATGAATACGTATGGCGGAGTGCAGACGGTTGGATTGTGCCACAGTGTGCAGCACTGTATTCCAGGCTTATTCGAAGCGCTTGGGATGGACCAGACAGGTGTGCAGGCGAAGATCGCCGGTATTAATCACATGGCTTGGCTGCTGGAGGTTACGAGGGATGGGGAGGATCTGTATCCGGAAATCAAGCGCCGGGCCGCCGAGAAGCAGCAGAAAGAGCGTCATCACGATAGGGTACGGTACGAAATGATGCTGAAATTCGGATATTACATTACAGAATCTTCAGAGCATAATGCGGAATATCATCCTTATTTCATCAAAAGAGGCTATCCTGAGTTGATTGAACGATTCCAAATTCCGCTGGATGAATATCCGCGCCGTTGTGTGGAGCAGATTGGCGAGTGGAAGCAGATGCGTGCGGAACTGGTTAATAATACATCGCTTCATCATGAACGCTCCCAGGAGTATGCTTCGTATATTCTGGAAGCCATTGAAACCAATGTGCCTTTCAAAATCGGGGGTAATGTATTGAACACCGGACTAATCCCTAATCTGCCGCGTGAAGCATGTGTAGAAGTGCCTTGTCTTGTCGATGCCAGCGGAGTGACTCCTACCTATGTGGGCGATCTGCCGCCGCAATGTGCCGCGCTGAACCGGACGAATATAAATACGCAGCTGCTGACCATTGAAGCGGCAATAACCGGCAAAAAAGAACATATTTATCACGCAGCGATGCTGGACCCGCATACGTCTGCTGAGCTGTCATTGGATGATATTGTATCCATGTGCGATGATTTGATTGCAGCGCATGGGGACTGGCTCCCAGAGTTTAAATAAACCGGATAACGAATTTGGATGAACCAATCATCTGTTTTCTGAAACAGGCATAACCCGCCCGATAAGCGGAGTATGCCTGTTCCGCATGCAGATAAATCCCCCCTCTTCCGCACCTCTTGAGTGATGTATCCTGGCAGGAATCCGCTCCCCGATAATTTCAATACAGCTACTTGCACTGGCGGATGGACACCGTATAAAATCGGGTTCGAAACGGATTTTCCGGCAAGTCCGTAGATGCAACGCAGAAACATGCGACTAAAGTCAGGGGAATCTATATGCGAAGCTGAGAATATTATGAAATCGTTAGCACACTGGCGGTCAAAAAAAGCTTGACGGTTCAGGGGATTCCCCCTTGGGTGACATGGATTTTTTAACAAAAAATAAAAATACGGAATTTTAACAATTTCTGATTCTAATGATCTATACTACGGTGATATAAGTATATATCGCAGACTCTGGCCAGAGAAGAATAACATAGAGAGAATTCACATAAGATGGCGCAGGATAATTCCGGAATACATAGCTGGCTTCCAAGCGGAGTAGGTCTATACCTGGGCAGTTCTGCGGTAATCTTGGGCAGCGGTACGGTAAGAGGATTTGCGAAGTTGAAAATCAATGGGGAACGGGGGCTTTTGAGTATGGTGAAAAAAAGAATTAGTGTAGCCTTGGTCATCCTCATGCTGTTAGTGCAATATGCATACGGCATAGGGTTTACTACGCAGGCTACGGCTGCGGGAATTGAGAATGACCGGGACATTATTACCAGTGTGTCTATGGCTGTGTACGGGCCGGATGGCCAGACGGTGACAGACAATGTGTATGAGGTAGGTTCCAAAGTCAAACTGGACTATACGTGGTCGCTTCCGAATGGACACGGATACGTTGCTGGAGATACGTTTGCGTTTCAGATTCCCGCACAATTCCAGCTGTTCAACGACATTAGTGGTTCACTAATGTCGGATGACGGGGAAGTAGGTACCTTCACGGTCAGCCAGTCTACCCATCAGGTGCTCATGAGCTTCAACGGATACATCGAGACTCATGACAATGTACAGGGGACTTTGAGAATCCAGACTCAATTTGACAAACAGGTCATTTCGGGCAGTACAACTCAGGAAATCGTGTTCCCAGTCAACGGCGGCTCCCAGACGGTTACGGTGAATTTCAAGCCATCCGTGGGCTCAACGATTGAGAAGAAAGGCGTATCAGGCGGCTTCAACGCGGATCATATTGATTGGACCGTCGATGTCAACAAGAAGCTGGAGCCGGTAACGGGTGCTGTGATTACGGACCCGATTCCTGAAGGTTTATCTATGGACAGCACCGTTTCGCTGGCCGTATATCAACTGGGCGTTCAACTGGATGGCACAGTCACTGTAGGTGCTTTGGTTGACGCCAGCAAATATTCGGCTGAAGTCACGGGCGGACTACTGACTGTTCGCTTCACGGATCCTGTCATTAACGGTGCTTACCGTATTGCCTATTCGACGGCAGTAGTCAGTGATTCGTTGAACAGCTTCACGAATACGGCCACTTTTACAGGGGCAGGACGTGATCCGGTAAGTTCATCCTCTACCGTAACCATCCAGCGTGGCGGAAGCCTGAATAAGGTGGCAACGAACTATGAATGGGGTAAGCAGATCATTACCTGGGCGATCGAGTACAACTATAACAATAAGGTGATTCCGCAAGGCAGCGCGGTACTGAAGGACTACTTCAACTATACGCAAAACCTGGTTTCGGATTCGCTAGTGGTCTATCCGGTGACACTGAATTCTGCAGGTACGGCGATCAAGGGAACTCCTCTTCTGCCGAACGTGGATTATAAAGTAACTGGCTTAATCGATGTTGAGAAAAACGGTTTCAAGCTGGAGTTCCTGAACGGTATCTCTTCAGCCTACCGTATTGAATATAAAACCAAGTCCATAGGCCGCGTACTGAAGGACACCACCATTACCAATACTGTATCGGACAGTACTTACAACGTGGATGCGACACAGAAGATCCGTCCGGCCATCATCTATAAAACGCTGTCAGGTGTAGACTACACGAATCATACTACCGAGTGGAAAATCACCGTGAACGGTGATAACTTTCCCATGAGTAACGTAGTGGTGACGGATACCTTCCCGCAGGGAGGACAAAAGTTCATTCCGGGAACTCTGGTCGTACGGAATGCAAGCGGCACAGTCCTGAGTGAGTCCGATTACCAGTGGGAGCTGAATAAACCGGGTGAGCCCAAATCCGGGTTCAAGCTCAAGTTTACGAAGCCTCTCTCAGTAACCCATACCATCACCTACCGCACAGAATTCAACAATGATTGGCTCTATGGCAACACCGATAATTTTGTGAACAACGCCCGGGTGGATTGGCGGGACATTGAAGGCCCACCGCTCTGGACGGAAGCCCAGGGATTATTCATTCCCCGTGCCGAGGTGAAGAATAACGGTTTCAAAACCGGGGCCTATAATGCAAGTAATAAAATGTTTACCTGGAAAATTGGAATCAATTACAACAGCAAGGCGATTGCCGACCCGAATATAACCGATATCCTGACCTCCGGACAGACCATGGGGGATGGCTCGCTCAGGGTCTATAACATGAATATCAATGCCAATGGTGAACCGTCCCAGGGATCAGAGATTCCAAAGAATGCATATATTTATTCTGTCGACGCCGGCAACGAACTAAAGATCAAATTTTTAAATGCCATAAATACACCTTATTATGTTGTGTTCAATACATTTCTGGAAGGTCAGCTGATTGATTCCAAGGTGACTAATACAGCGAAGCTCTTGGATGGCACCCAAAAAGTATCCAAGGATTTAACCGCTTCTGTAAACATTCCTTATGGAGGAGAATATGTCTTCAAGGATGGCCTGCAGAATGGTGATAAGCTGAATTGGACAATTGTTGTCAATCGCTCTCAATCCACTGTGAAGAATGCAGTATTGACAGATATCCCAAGCTCCAACCAGATCCTGCTGCCCGATTCCTTCCACCTCTATCCTACTACAGTAGGAGTGAATGGGGAGGTTAGCAAGAGTGCTCCGGAGCTTGTGAAGGATGCGGATTATACCTTGAACATCAGCGCAGATGCTGACGGCAAGCAGAAATTCATCCTCAGCTTCCTCCATGATATTCATTTCGCATATATTGTGGATTATCAATCACTGATTGTTGCGAACACCGGAGATAAGCTGGTCAATACTGTCAATCTGAGCGGTAATAATGTGAAGTCGGTTACCCAGGACACTACGAAAGAGATTATTGTGGGTGTCTCCAGCGGTTCTGGAACAGGCAGCGGTGTACGTGGAACCCTGACTGTTCAAAAGATGGACGCAGCAGACAGCGCACTTAAACTTGCAGGGGCAACATTCGATCTTTATCGTCTGAACGGCTCCGAACGGCTGCTCGTCAATACCCGGACCACGGATACAGAAGGTCGTGCGGTGTTCAACAATATCTGGCTGGGAAGCTATGTATTGATTGAAACGGCTGCTCCTTCAGGATATACGCTGGATTCCCGTGAGTATCCGGTGACCATTGGCTCTTCAGCCAATATCAACCTTACTGTACTTAATACGAAGCTGGCGACACCGACACCGATACCATCAACGGTGCCAACACCGACACCATCAACAGTACCAACACCAACACCATCTACAGTACCTGGCGAGTCGCCGTCACCGGCTCCATCTGCTACCACAACGCCGACAGGATCACCGGCCGTGTCGCCAACACCGTCACCTACGGTAGTACCAACAACAGTGCCAACGCCAACCTTTATTCCGGGAGGGCCTGTAATAACACCTGCAGTGACTGAGGTGCCGGGTGTTATTATTGAAGAGCCGCAGATTCCTGCAGGTGCTGTAGTAACTCCGGGCGCTACACCGTCATTAACACCGTCTTCTTCACCTTCTTCATCACCGACGGCTGTAACTTCGATTGATGATGACATTCCGCTTGGCGGAGTGGAGGTCAATGAGGATGACGTTCCGAAAGGAACGGTTTCCGAGGCTTCAGGCGGCAAACTGCCGCAGACTGGAGAGAGAAGTCCTTTGCCTATTTACATGGCAGGTCTGGGTCTGATCCTTGTCGGCTTTATCCTCAGTATGGTATTCAGAAGACGCAAACAGTAAGCTTTAGCCTCATATAGTTATTAATGCACGCGGCAGAGAGATTGCCGCGTGCATTTTTAATATAGCCCGGCGACTGACTTCAATCTGTAAACCCCCTCATGTATGAATCCGTGCTCCGCCTTCCCTGTTCTGCACGGCCTCCTGCTCATGGCTGGTAAGAAGTCCTTTCCGTCCCAGTAGTGTGACAAGTAAAATCGAAATTCCGGAAGCCATCAGTAGGAAAGCGGCCGGAATGAGGTCCAGGAGTACCCCAAAGAGAAGCATCCCTACCGGTGCAATTGCTCCTGAGGCAGTCTCCACAACAGCAAATACTCTGCCGCGATATTCCTCTTCCACTGTCTGCTGCAAGTAGACCTGAACCGGAATATTGATATTCATTACAGTGATACCGACAAGAAACATCAGGACAAGAAGAAAAATGTAAGCAGAGGTGATGTTGAAGGGCAATATTAGCGGAAGCGCCATCGCTAGAAGCAGAAGGCCAAGCATAGACAAGCCATGGATCAGGGAGCGTGAGGGATTGCTGTTTTGACGGCGGACAGTCAATAGCAGGGACATAACCAGCATGCCTGCCGCCAGCATGGCATTGATTATGCCGTATTGACCGGAAGAGAGGGAAAGGGTCCGCACGGTAACAAAGGGTAACACCACATTGAGCGAGACTACGAAAAAATTAACCCAGAAAACAATGATTATTACCGCACGGATGACAGGCTTATTCAGAACATACGAGATGCCTCCGGCAAGACTGCCCCGTACCTCTGCCAGAACGTTGGATGACATCCCCGAGAACGGGCCTGTTGGAATCGGATGAGGCTGTTTGAACCGCAGTCCGCAGCTCATGAGAGTGGAAACGGTGAAACCAAGGGCATTCAGCAGCATGAACAGCTTGAGAGGGATCATGGTATAGAGCATGCCGCCTAATACTGGAGCGAGCAGGTTGCCGAGGGAACCCGCGATTTGATTAAGCGAGCCGGCGCGCTGGATATGGTTGTGATCTACAAGCTGCAGCAGAGATGAGGATACGGAGATTCCATAGAAGGTAGAGCATATGGACAGCAGAATCAAAGATGCATAGATAGCGAATAAGGAGATGCCTGCCAGAGATACCGTTAGATAGGTGAGCAGCAGGGTCAGGACAGCACCAAGGTCTGAGCTAATCAGCAGCTTGCGGCGGTTTATCCGGTCGGCCAACACTCCGGCGAAAGGAGCAAGCAGAATCCGGGGCAGCAGCCCGCATACCATCGTTACAGCAAAGCTGCCACCGGAGCCAGTGAGATTTAGAATGTATAATCCCACTACAAAAGTGTACATCCCGGACCCAAGGACAGAGGCCAATTTGCCGGTGAAGAAGAGGAACATGTTTCGGCTGCTGGGAACCTTGGGAATGGCGTTATTTACAATCATGAGAAACACTCCTTCAAAAAGTTAAATATAATTAAACTTATTGTATTCGCGGAAAAAGGAAAATGCAATATAAAGTTTAATTTAATTTAACACAACTTTTTCTCAACGATCTGTTACGCTATACTGAAGAAAATAGACGGATAGAAGGATGGCAAGGCACATGACAAGCAAACAGACGATTGGAGATAAAATTAAGCACTTGCGCACAACCAAACGCCTCACTCAGAGCGAACTGGCTGGAGATGATCTGACCAAAAGCATGCTCAGTCAAATTGAAAACGGCCGTGCACTGCCCTCCATGCGAAGTCTGCAAATTTTAGCAGCGCGGCTTGGGGTGGATGCGGGTTACTTTCTGGAAGAGGAGCAGAGCGTTGACCTGGCCCGTCTGGTTCGCGACATTGAAGCCCGGCTCAAACAAAAAGAATATCATTCGATTGTTTCTGCTGTTAAGCCTCTGATGGACGGGAAGCTTCCTATGACCGTGGATGCCGCACGGCTTATGGGGTTTTATGTGAATGCCTGCTATTATACCGGAACAGAAGGCGGTGAAGAGGCAATCCGGCGGGCTGTAGAGATCTACGAACGGTTTAATTTATATGTGGAAAGTGCTAAAGTTCAGTATTTAGCTTACGCCCTGTTGTTCACGCAGAGCCGGTATGCAGAGAGCCTCGAACTGATTCTCAGAGTTAGGGAGGAATATATGAGCAAAAAGGTCGGCAACGATTTTTTATTCGAAATAGACCTTCATTATGCACATAGTGTTACCTTATCAGCACTGGGAGATTACGAAGGAAGCCGGGCTGCCGCACTAGCAGCAATTGCATTGTCTCGGGAGGAAGGTGTGTATTATTTAGCGGACCATCTGTACCGTATGCTGTCGAATCTTGCTCTGATGTCCGGGAATCTGGAAGAGGCTAAACTGCATCTGGACAAGGCTAGGCTGTTTGCACGGTTTACAGAAGATGAGCAGTCTATCCAGCTTGTCCATCTGGCTGAAATTAGATTGGCTAATGTGGAGCAGCATTATGAAGAAGCCTTAGTGCTTGGACAGCAGCATCAAGCTGAAGGGAGCAGGTATGAATCCAGCCGTTGCCTTCAAATGGGTATTGCCCTGTATTATCTAGGCCGGGATGAAGAAGCGTTGGCTTCTCTGTCAAAGGTTACACTGCCTGATGATGCCTACCATCCGCTGGACCGCGCTGGTGTTTTTACTTCCTATGCTTACAAAGCCAAGATCTACGCCAGACAGGGGAAGATGGAGGAAGCGCGCCAGCAGTCACAGATTGCTTACGAACGGGTACAGCAGTATCCGCCTTCTGTTTACAGCCGACTCATTGAGAACACTTACCGGGAGCTTCATCCTTAGGTTTCTGCACAAGATAAGCTAAATACTTTCTTAAAAAGGTTTTAGAGATGATATAATAGCTTCAAATTTAAAACATTGGAGGAATTCAAATGTGGTCGGAATTTAAAAAGTTTGCCCTGAAGGGGAACGTGCTCGATCTGGCAGTAGCTGTGGTGATTGGTGCAGCGTTTGGGAAAATTGTATCCTCGCTGGTTGCTGATATTATTATGCCGCTGATAGGGATAATCACCGGGGGCATTAATTTAAGCGGTCTACATTTTACTCATGGAAAAGCGGTAGTGAGCTATGGGGTGTTCCTGCAGTCAGTGGTTGATTTCTTTATTATTGCCTTCTCAATCTTCATGGTGGTGAAGCTGGCTAACCGCTTTAAGCGCAAGGAGACGGTAAAAGTGGAGGTCGTCGAGCCGCCAGCACCCTCTCCTGAAGCAGCATTGCTGATCGAGATCCGTGATTTATTGCGTGCAGATACTCGGATTCAAAAAGATAATTAAGTTACATAAATAAAGTTAATTTCATAAACGCACTTGCATTTCATGATTCAAAGTGATAATTTTGTTGTAGGCAAAACTTAAAACTAATTAAATATGATCAATCCTTCAGGGCAGGGTGTAATTCCCTACCGGCGGTGATGCTTCTGCGGTTGGCCGTAAATGCCAATGGCGCTGCTAAGTCCGCTACCCGCTTCGTATGTTTTATACGGACGGTGGACCCGGTGCAATTCCGGGACCGACAGTATAGTCTGGATGGAAGAAGGAGAGATTGACTGACGTGCTGTGCTTATCTATAGACAGGCGTGCTGCAGTGTTACCTAATATTATGTGCGAACTTTCACATTTGGATATTCTGACTGTGAAACGCACAGTTTTATTTAGTACTGCCAGTAAACTCTCGTATAACCCGTCTTGAACTCCACCTGGAGATTGAGGCGGGTTTTCTGTTTTGATCAGAATCAGGAAAGATACAGCTGGGATCGGAGGCATGACATGGATACAATGAACGATGAATTTTATATGTCACTGGCCCTGGATATGGCGGAAAGAGCGCAAGGGCAGACGGGGATTAATCCGGTCGTCGGCTGTGTTGTTGTGAAAGACGGTGCCATGATCGGTCTGGGTACCCATCTTCAACGCGGAACAGGCCACGCTGAAGTACATGCGCTGAATATGGCAGCAGGGAAGGCGCAAGGCAGTACAGCCTATGTAACCCTTGAGCCCTGCAGCCACTACGGCAAGACTCCGCCTTGCAGCCAAAGGCTGATTGATGAAGGCGTAGCCCGTGTGGTTGTGGCTTGTGAGGATCCTAACCCTCAGGTTGCAGGACGAGGCATTGCTATGCTTCGCGGGCAGGGGATTGAGGTGGAAGTGGGTCTGCTTAGCAGCCGTGCACAACGTCTGAATGAGAAATTCATCAAGTATATTTTGACGAAGCAGCCTTTCGTTACCCTGAAAAGCGCCAGCACGCTTGACGGGAAGCTGGCGACCCGGACAGGGGACAGCAAATGGATATCCAATGGACAGGCACGGGAGATCGTACATACGCTGCGGCACCGTCATCAGGGTATCATGGTCGGTGTGAACACGGTGATTGCCGATAACCCTTCCTTAACGACCCGAATGGATGTACCAGGACTGAATCCGGTCCGCATCGTGATTGACTCTATGCTGAGGATTCCGCTTGATTCCGCTGTCGTAAGAGATGGCGGGGCACCAACTATTGTCGTTACTACAGAATCGGCTGATCCGGTAAAGCGGGCGGCATTGCTGGACGCTGGTGTGCAGATCGTTGTCAGCGGCACCGGACCGCGTGTGGATCTGAAGGCGGCGATGTGTGCGTTAGGTGAACTAGAGATAGGTTCGATCCTGCTGGAGGGTGGCGGAACGCTGAATGGCGCTATGCTGGAGAATGGGCTGGTGGACCGCGTGATTCTATTCTTCGCTCCGAAGATTGTTGGTGGAGGTGTAGCTGCCCCTGGAACCTTCGACTTTCCCGGTGTAGAACTGATGAAGAGCGCGATCACACTTGAAGGATTGGAAGTCGAGGTGCTCGGGGATAATGTGTGTATCAGCGGAACGCCTATCCGTTAAAGCAAATTTCAGGAGGGGATCACATGTTCACAGGCTTGATTGAGGAGGTCGGTGTCCTGCGCGGGGTTACCAGTGGCGGCGAAATGATGGTACTGAACATCGGAGCTTCCCTCATTATGGATGATTTGAAGATCGGCGACAGTGTTTCCGTCAATGGTGTTTGCCTGACGGCGACCTCGCTCGGAGATCATTCTTTTACCGTAGATGTTATGCCCCAGACTTACCGCAACAGCACACTCAAGGAGCTGCGGAGCGGAAGCAAGATGAACCTGGAGCGTGCTATGGCTGCTGGTGGCCGATTCGGAGGACATATTGTTCAAGGACATGTGGATGGAACCGGTGAGATTCGTTCGGTCAAGCGGGATCAGAATGCGGTGGTTTTCGAAATAGCGCCAGAGCGTAAATCGTTATTCAAGTTCATCATTCCCAAAGGTTCCATTACAATCGATGGCATCAGCTTGACCGTGGTGGACACTTCGGCCTCTATGTTTACAGTTTCAATCATTCCCCATACGCTCGGTGAAACGGTCCTGGCTCATAAGCGAAACGGGGACCGGGTTAATATTGAATGCGATGTGCTCGGCAAATATGTGGACCACCTGCTGAATTATGGTTCACGTTCAGGGAATACGGAAGAAGAGAACAGCTCCCGGATCAGCCACGATTTTCTTGCGGCGAACGGGTTTGTATAAACTATGATCAGGCTTACGACGAACCCGCAAAGGGTTAACGTAAAGCTGTCAGGAGGACAGAAAGATGAGCCAGCAAGCAAAGAACGACAGTGTTCTGGACCCGATTGAGGATGCGATTTATGATCTGATGCGCGGCAAGGTCATCATCGTGGTGGATGATGAAGACCGTGAGAATGAAGGGGACTTCATCGCGCTAGCCGAACGCTCCACGCCGGAAGTGATCAACTTCATGATTACCGAAGGACGCGGATTGGTTTGCGTGCCGATTACGGCAGAACGGGCGGAGGAGCTGGATCTCCAGCCAATGGTGGCGAATAACACCGACAACCATGGCACCGCCTTTACCGTCTCCGTCGATCATAAGGATACGACGACAGGTATCTCTGCCGCAGAAAGATCAAAGACCATTCAGGCCTTGATGGACCCGGATGCGAAGCCTTCCGATTTTCGCAGACCGGGCCATATGTTCCCGCTGATTGCGAAGAAGGGTGGTGTCCTGCGGCGGTCCGGCCATACGGAAGCTGCTGTGGACCTGGCGCGCATGTGCGGTGCTTATCCGGTGAGCGTGATCTGTGAAGTCGTTAAGGAAGACGGGACGATGGCCCGCCTGCCGGATCTGGTGGAGATTGCGCGCAAGCATGATCTCAAGCTGATCAGCATCAAGGACCTTATTCATTACCGCAATGAGAAGGAGCACCTGGTCAACCGTGAGGTGTCGGTAAATCTGCCGACCGACTTTGGCGTATTTCAGACGATCGCCTACACGAATGAAGTCGATGACAAAGAGCATGTTGCTTTGGTCAAAGGGGATATTTCCGGTGAGGAGCCGGTGCTGGTACGTGTACACTCCGAATGCTTAACCGGCGATGTATTCCACTCCCACCGCTGCGACTGTGGTCCGCAGTTCGAAGCAGCGCTGACTCAGATAGAAGCGGCAGGCCGTGGTGTTCTGCTCTACATGCGCCAGGAGGGCCGGGGTATTGGTCTGATCAACAAGCTCCGCGCCTACAAGCTTCAAGAGGAGGGTCTGGACACTGTAGACGCCAACCTCAAGCTGGGCTTTCCTGCCGATCTGCGTGATTACGGAATTGGAGCACAGATTCTGAAGGATCTGGGAGTGAGCCAGATCAGGCTGCTTACCAATAATCCGCGTAAGATCAAGGGACTGGAAGGTTACGGTCTTGAGGTTGTGGAACGTGTGCCGATTCAAATGCCGGAGAATAAGGACAACACGAATTATCTTCATACCAAGCAGGCCAAGCTCGGCCACCTGCTGACTTTTGACAACATTGAGCAAAATGAGGATTCCAAGCTGTAACATCCATAACACTTACTAATGAAGGGTAGATGAATACAATGCCGAATTATTTAGAAGGACATTTAGTATCTGAGGGATTGAAATATGGGGTAGTTGTTGGACGTTTTAACGAATTCATTACAAGCAAGCTGCTATCCGGCGCACTAGATGCTTTCAAGCGTCACGGTGTAGCTGATGATGAAGTGGATGTAGCCTGGGTTCCGGGAGTGTTTGAAATTCCTTTGATTGCCCAAAAAATGGCCGAAAGCGGCAAATATGATGCGGTGATTACACTTGGTACCGTCATCCGCGGATCTACGACACATTATGATTATGTGTGCAACGAGGTTGCTAAGGGTGTAGCGGCAATCAATCTCAAGACCGGTATCCCGACGATTTTCGGCGTGGTTACAACCGAGAATATCGAGCAGGCCATTGAGCGCTCTGGAACCAAAGCCGGCAACAAAGGCTGGGATGCTGCGACGGCTGCTATTGAAATGGCGAACCTGAACAAACTCTTTAAAATATAAATTTATTTGCTCGGTGCAATAAACTATCCCTCTATTTCCCGCTGAAAAGGCACAATCCCTATAAGGACGGTGAAGCCGTTTCTACTTAAGTGAGGGAGCCTCTTGACGAATCGGCTGAAATCGTGCTTATTTATATGTATAAGAAGAAAGCATGAACTATAAGAACTTTCTACTTGTGTAGCGCCCGGGCGGCGCTGCACTTTACTTTTTTTTGGCGGGAGGAAACCGCGTGACTGTACTGTATAAGCTGGAGACGTTCGAAGGTCCGCTCGATCTGCTCTTACATTTAATTGACAAGGCGGAAATCGACATCCAGGACATTCCGGTCAGCGAGATCACCGAGCAGTACATGGAATACCTGCGGAGCATGCAGGAACTTGAACTGGATATTACCAGCGAATTCTTAGTAATGGCTGCAACACTCTTGTCGATCAAGAGCAAATTGCTGCTGCCGAAGCCGCCGGTAATCGAAATCGAGGATTTCGATTACTACGAGGATGACGGCTATGACCCGCGGGCAGAGCTGGTTCAGCGGCTGATCGAATACCGCAAGTTCAAGAGCATCGCCGTGCAGCTGCTGGATATGGAGAGTGAACGAAGCCTGATTTTCACCAAGGAGCCGGAGGATCTGGGTCCTTTTGTGCCGGCCCAAATCGACAATACGATCAAGGGACTGCATACCGCCGATCTGATCGCCGCATTTCGTAAAGCGCTTAGCAAGGCCGCCAGAAGATCCTCTTATCAGCGTATCACCCGGGATGAAATTTCGGTAAAGGACAGAATACGGGATGTGTCGGAAGCTCTTCAGCGCAAAGGAACAGGCGGCAGAATGCGTTTTTCTGCTCTTTTGGATGATGAAATGGCAAGGCATGAAATCGTGGTAACCTTTCTCGCGATCCTGGAGCTGATGAAGATGAAGGCGATATTCTGCTATCAGGAGAAATTATTTGATGACATCATCATGGAGTGGAGAGGAGGAGAAGCACTAAGTGGAATACAAAACGCTGAAATCGATTATTGAAGGCCTGCTGTTCTTGTCCGGCGATGAGGGTCTGTCCGTCCGTCAGATTGCTGAGATCACCGAGCAGCGCCCGGATATTGCCGGCAAAGCGCTGGAGGAACTGAAAGAGGATTATGTCTCACAGGAACGTGGTCTGCAGGTGGTTCAGATTGCCGGAAACTACCGGCTGGCAACCCTGCCGGACCATGCGCCGTATTTTGAACGGCTCGCCTATTCGCCCTCACGTTCTTCGTTGTCTCAGGCAGCGCTTGAGACGCTGGCTATCGTCGCCTACCGCCAGCCGATTACCCGGATAGAGATTGAAGAGATCCGTGGTGTGAAGTCGGAGCGGGCCATTCATACGCTGAACAACAAGGATTTGATCCATGAGGTGGGGCGTGCAGAAGCAGTAGGACGTCCCATCCTCTACGGAACAACCAAATCGTTCCTCGAAAGCTTTGGGCTGGCGGATCTGAAGGAGCTGCCGGAGCCTTCAAGTTTCGATGGTTCCTCTGATGATCTGGAAGAGGAGACACAGCTCTTGTTCAGCAAGCTGGATAGCCAGATGAATTTTGAGGATACAGAACAGGCATAAAACAACGTACTTATATATGAATTAGCATAACCCCGTACCCCCCTATTATGATGCAGGATGGCAGCATAATGGAGGTGATGGGGTTTTTTGTGTAAATACAGAATGTTTTCCAGGTGATAAGCCATACTAAACCACAAGCTCCTATTTAAGGATTGCATGGAGGTTACTCTAGTGACGTTATGGCTGGCAATACCCCTGACACTGTTGCTGCTTGTGATTGTACTGCTGCTTGTGCTTCTGGCTTCATACATACATTTTCATTTCCGGCTGTGCAGGATGGGGACAGATGACCGGATAGAATTGGATATCAAAGCCGTCTTTGGCTTGGTCAAATTTCACTATGAATTGCCTGCGCTAGTGTTTCAGGGAATGGAAAAGGGTATCAAAGTGAAGCTGGAAGAGAGCGGTATCGCACCGGTCCGCACAGACAAAGATGAAGATGAGCAAATCGACAAGGAACTGGTTTCCGTATGGCTGCGGAATGTCCGCAAAGCACTGAAGGCGACGCATGGTCTGAAAAAATGGCTGGCAAGTACGCTGTCCCATCTCCAGATCACAAAGTTTGACTGGTCTACAGATTTCTCACTGGGTGATGCGGCAGGTACTGCAACGGCAGTGGGAGCACTCTGGGGGATGAAGTGGACACTTGCAGGTCGGTTCTCCAGTATGGTCCGGCTGAAAAAAGCCCCGAAGCTGTTTGTTGCGCCGGTATTCCGGGATGAGTTGTGCTTCTCCACGGAAGCAGTAATCGTAGGGAAGCTTTCTATGGGGTACACTTTATTTGCAGGGTTTGTGCTCCTGCGGCGAATTTCTAAAGTGGAAGGCGGACTCCGGCGCTGGAAGGAGCTGTTAAGCCGCAAGCCTCCAAGCCCCAGTGAGGAAGCATGAGAATAGTGAAAGCTAAAAAAGACAGAGACGCAGTATATACCGCGTCCTGCCTTTTTTATTGTCTTAAGCGACTTATACATGCACAGGGGTTTTGAACCTGGGGGAGAAGCTCTGCGGTTTTTTAGCAGTATCTTCCGTTCTGTACATCATTAATTCAAAAGCTTCTCCGTTAAGCTCCATGGGGATTTGTGCACGGCCATCCAGATAGGCTACTGTCCCCAGAGCCATCAGGCCTTCTGCGCTGGTACCTACAAAAAATCCGCCTAGATCCCTGACCTGTTTCTTTTTGCTGCCGTTACTCATCATTTCTTCAAAAGTAAAGGTTAACGTAATCACTTCTGCCAGATTACTTTTTTCGGTCCGGCCAACATCAATATGCTTAATAACGACATTAGAGTTCTCATTCCGTGTGGACACATCAGGACCGGTATTGACGCAAAAATGGTACCAAAAATGATGTTCACTCAATGTTTGGCGTTTACCATCCGGTTCTCCGATAAATACTTGCTCAAAATAGGAGGGGCTGTCCCCTTTACTTGTTCTGAACCAGATCGAGCGGAGCGTATCTATCCATTCTTCCTTGGAACAGCCTGCCCGGATATGATGGTAATCCTCAGCATACTTGCGGGCGAGGCGCATAGGTGCCGTAACGGCAGCATACTCCAGAAACTCATTGATTTCCCCAATATTTTTAGGTGAGGCAGGATCACTTTGGTTGAAGCTCTGATCATAATAGTTATGAAGTTGCATGAACAAATCGTAGGACAGACGCTTGCCATCCGGAATGACGACCTCCTTGAAGACCGTGATTTCATTCCTGTCGTCTCCCGCTCCAGCATACTTCCCGGGCTGGGGATTCATATCTACGACCACATATCCTTTGTGTATATCCTTTTGCCCGTCGCTTAAGCCCTTGACCAAAGGGATCACGCCGCTGCCCTCCATATCCGCCTGCCAGATCTTTGCAAAAATCATATCTCAGCCTCCACATACAGATTTTTCTGCTTAGGCATCATTTTGGCCTCCCCTGCGGTTTTTATGTGAGGCGAATTGGCGAAGGCTAGATCTGGGAAGATCACCAAAAGCTTGATTATAACCGCTGTATTTTTATTATCACCCATTGTACATATCATGCGCGATATATGAGCAAACTGTAACAAGAGTAGGCATTTCCCTTATCTTTTCAGACCGCAGAGGAGGAGTACTTAGATGTCAGATCACCCGATTCAAGGTCTCATGCAGACCGCTATGGAAAATATTAAAGGTATGGTGGATGTCAATACGATTGTTGGCGATCCGGTAGAAACCCCTGATGGTAGCGTGATCCTGCCTATCAGTAAAGTAGCCTTCGGCTTTGCCGCAGGCGGCAGTGATTTCCGTGTGGAAGATGATGCACCGAGTGTTAACGGCACAGGGTCCGGCGTTAAAATGCTTCCGTTCGGCGGCGGTAGCGGCGGCGGGGTATCCATTCGTCCGATCGCTTTTCTCGTAGTGGGTAAGGAAGGTGTGCACATTGTGCCACTGGATAATCAAACTCATTTGTTTGAGAAAATTATCGACGCTACCCCCGGGCTTATTGACAAAATTCAAACCATGTTCCAGAATGGCTCGCAAAATGCTACTCCTGTAGGTGCAGAAGTGGTACCAACCCCTTTGGTCAAAAAAGAAGCGATTAAGCACGAGACGGTCACTTCAGATTCATCTACGCACTAACTGTATAGGTTCGTTTCAAAACGGAATAGCATTCGTGGGGGATACCGCTTAAACGGCGGTGTCCCTTTTTGTGAAAAGATAAGTATCCCCTTAAGTTTCACGCTATAAACCTCTTTCTCACTGAAAAGGATACCGTCCTTACTAAGGAAGGTGTCCTTTTCAACTTGTGATAAAGAAGGACATACCTGTCCGTGGACCCGCATACACTTGTACAACACAAGCGAACTGATAAGAAGCCGGAGGATGAACATGAATACACCAAATTTTAAATTGCCGCTGATCCTTATATTATGTGCTCTGGTGCTGGCTACAGCTTCACAGCCTGTCGTCAAGGCCGAGAATCGCTCCATCTCCACCCATGCCAGGGCTGCAGCGCTGATTGATGTGGAATCCGGCAGAATTCTGTACAGCAGCCGTGGGGACGAGCCTATGCTGATTGCCAGTCTGACCAAGATCATGACTGCGCTTGTGGCTATTGAGAATGGTGATTTGCATTCCAAGGTCAAGGTCGGCAAAAATGCCTTTGCCAAAGAAGGCTCGTCCCTGTATTTGAAACAAGGAGAAGAAATGAGCCTGGAGGATATGCTGTACGGGCTGATGCTGCGCTCAGGAAATGATGCGGCAACGGCTATTGCGGAGCATGTTGGAGGAACGGAAGAGGGCTTTGTCTATCTGATGAATGCTAAGGCGGAGGAGCTGGGGCTTCAAAACACCCATTTTGCCAATCCGCATGGGCTGGACGCAGAAGGGCACTATTCCAGCGCCAATGATCTGGCTGTGCTCACAGCCTACGCCATGCATAATCCGGTATTCAAGAAGATTGTCAAAACCCGGGAGAAGACGGCTGACAATCCATATGAGAAATGGGACTACAAATGGCTTAACAAAAATAAAATGCTCCGCTTGTATGAGGGGGCAGACGGAGTGAAAACAGGGTATACCAAAAAAGCGCTCCGCTGCCTCGTCAGCTCCGCTACCCGTGGGGGCCAGCAGCTTATCGCCGTCACGCTGAATGACGGGGATGACTGGAATGATCATGCGGCTCTGCTGGATTTCGGGTTCAACCACTATCCCCTCAAGAGACTTATCGAACGTGGTGAAGGAATTCGCGGCTATGGTTACGTGACAGGCCGGACATTTTCATATCCGCTAGGTCAAGGTGAGGAGGCTCGGCTTGTAACTAAGCTTGTACTTCTTCCTGCGACAAAGGCAGCTGATCAGCAAGGGGCGCGCAGCAGCGCAAGCTTTGGCCTCAAAGGAATCCTGGTGCTTCAGCTCGGAGGGAAGGAGATAGGCCGAGTTCCGGTCTATCCGCCGGAGCAGCTGCCGCCGGAGCAATCAGCTTATGAGAAAAAATACGAATCGGCAGGAGCAGGTGCCTATCCGGTGAACCATTGGCTGCAGGCATTCGGAAGCGCACTTCGGGCGCTTCTTCAAATGGGTGACACAAGGAAATGAATAGAAGGCAGTAGAGAATAGGGAGGGAATCACATGATTAATGGGATCTGGCTGGGGATGATCCTCATCGGTTTTGTATTCGCGGCTGTGAACGGCCGTATGGACGCATTCACGGCCGCTGTATTTGACGGAGCGAAAAATGGGGTTACCGTCAGTTTTGGCCTAATCAGTGTCCTGGTGTTCTGGATGGGGATCATGCGGGTTGCCGAAGATGCAGGCCTGCTAAAAAAAATTGCCAGAGTGCTGGGCCCGCTTGTATCTTTTCTGTTTCCTGATGTGCCGAAAGGCCATCCTGCCATCGGCTATATCCTTTCCAACATGAGCGCCAATCTGCTCGGTCTAGGGAATGCGGCCACGCCTATGGGAATCAAGGCGATGCAGGAACTGCAGACCCTCAATCCGGACAAGGAGACCGCAACTCCGGCGATGTGTACCCTGCTCGCATTGAACACGGCCAGTATTACCCTGATCCCGGCGACGCTGATTGCCATCCGGATGAACTATGGATCGGCAGATCCGTCGGCTATTGTCGGTACGACGCTTGCCGCAACAGCGGTGGCGACGCTGGCGGCTGTTGCGGCAGACCGTCTGTGCCGCCGCCTGGCTCTGCTCCGCAAGCCGCCGGGGCCGCCGCCTGCCGTGCGTCCTGTACATGCTGCGCTGCCGCATTCTTCTGCGAAAGGGTGAGCGTGCCTTGTTTCAGCTAATCAGCCTTATCTCGGCCTGGGCGATTCCGGTCATGATTACCTTTATACCACTATACGCATTTACGCGAAAGGTCCCTGTCTATGAGTCTTTTGTCGAAGGGGCCAAGGACGGCTTCGGCACCGCTATTGCAATTATTCCCCATCTTGTAGGCATGCTTGTCGCGATTAGTGTTTTTCGTGCATCGGGTGCACTGGACTTTCTCATGAGCTTCATCTCACCCGCCCTTAAAGGGATAGGGGTGCCTCCGGAAGTATTACCGCTCGGCTTGCTGCGTCCGCTTACAGGTACCGGCTCGCTGGCTTATACCACAGATCTGATCAGTGTCCATGGGCCCGACTCCCTGATCGGGATGATCGCCTCCACGATCCAGGGGAGCACCGATACCACCCTGTATGTGTTGACCGTCTATTTTGGTGCCGTAGGCATCCGCAACGGACGCTACGCTCTTAAGGTCGGCCTCTTTTCCGACATTGTCGGCTTCATTGCCGCCATTGCAGTGTGTCTGCTGGTGTTTGGATGATGCTTCCTGCTGGCCCCACAAGCTCCTCAAGCACCTGCAAGTCCGCTTGAAGCCCTTTACCCTCCCCCTTGAGCGGGTGAAGGGCTGTTTTCTGTAAAGGTGTTTACCCGCGTTGACGAGGTAACGGAGAGGAAGTTTGGAACTGTAGGAGCGTCAGCGACCGCCTTTATGTTTGGGTTTCTACCGCAATCAGCGGAATAGAATCAGGAAATCCAAACATAACAGCGGCCGGAAGTCCAAACATTCCTCGGAGTTACAATTAGTCAACGTTTTTTGCCCGACCCGCACGGCATCCCTCAAAGATTTTCAAATACCCCCTCACCCCGTTCCCCCCTACATCATATGCTATTGCAGCAATACGGAGGGAGTCTGAAAGACGATGGAGTATAAAGGTTTTATTCTGCATCATTCCCGCTGTCCGTCCATTAATGGCAAAGGCTTTGATTTTTGGGTAGGAGCAGATGGCTCGATTTACGCAGCACCGCTGTTGACAGACCCGGAATATGTTCATGTGTGCCTGGAAGGCAACTTCGGGGAAGAGGATACATTGCCGCCTGTGTCTGAGCGAGGGGTTCAGCTGTTTGCGGCCAGCAAACTCATATTGGAATTGGCTTCACGTTATCAAATGGACCCGCTAGTGGTGGAAACCCACACAAAAACCTGTCCAGGAGCATTTTTTCCATGGAATGAACTTGTGATTTATCCCGCTGATGGTTATCATTAACCTGAGGTGAATAGTCGAAAATGGAAAGATTACAGAAAATATTGGCGCAGGCAGGTGTAGCGTCGAGACGCAAGTGTGAAGAAATGATTTTGGCCGGTAAAGTGGAAGTCAACGGGGAACTCGTAACTACGCTTGGCACGAAGGTGGACCCCGCAACAGATATAATCAAGGTCGCCGGTAGACTAATCCGGGGCGAGAACAAAATCTACATTATGTTCAATAAGCCTAAGGGTGTAATTACAAGCGCATCCGACGATAAGGGACGCAAGGTGGTAACGGATTACCTGAAAGGCATCAAAGAACGCGTATACCCTGTAGGCCGTCTGGACTACGATACGGAAGGGCTGCTGCTGCTGACGAACGACGGGGAGTTTGCCAACCTGCTCACACATCCGAAGCACCATGTACCCAAAACGTATCTTGCCACGGTCAAGGGGGTTCCGCATGGAACCGCGCTGGACAAGCTCAAAGCCGGCATCAAGCTGGAAGACGGTATGACCGCTCCGGCAGAAGTCGAATACAAGGATATTGATGAAGTAAACAAAGAAACAGTCATCAGCATTACGATTCATGAAGGCCGCAACCGGCAGGTACGGCGCATGTTCGAAGCGATTTCCCATCCCGTCATCCGCTTGAAACGGATCTCTTTCGGGGATATCCTGCTGCAGAATCTCAAACGCGGCTCATACCGCCATTTGACCAAGGATGAGATCAATCATCTCCAGCAAATTGCCAAAGCAGGGATGCTAAAAGCTAACCCGACTCGCAAAGACACATAAAGTTCACAATTCCCCCTCCTAAAACTGTGACAATATTCGTTATAATGTTCATAGGATGTTCACACCTAACAACTAAAGTAATGAGTTGCGTCACAGAAGGGGGCCTGGCGTGTGGGCAAAGCGAGAAAGCCGGTTCAAATCATTATTCTGTTCGTAATACTTCTGCTTGGAGGTTATGCAATCGGTTCCTCGGTATTTGGAGGGGACGGCAAGCCTAAGGAAGGCGGTAAAGCCCCGTCTTTTGAACTGCTCGGGCTTGATGGCCAGACCCATACGTTGAACGAATACAAGGGCAAGTCCGTAGTGCTTAATTTCTGGGGGTCCTGGTGCGCTCCTTGCGTCAAGGAGATGCCTGCACTGCAGGCACAGTGGGAGAAGTGGAAAGACCAGGGCGTAGTGGTTGTAGGCGTAAATGTCGGTGAGGATCAGATGACGGTCGAGAATTTTGTCAAACTCGTTGATATCAATTTTCCTGTGGTCATGGATAGTGGCCGCGATGCCGTCCGCAGCTATGGTGTGTCACCGCTTCCAACCACCTTCTTCATTAATACGAAGGGCAGGGTAGACAGCATTCATATCGGACAGCTGGATCTCGGCACGCTTGACGACCAGATCAGGAAGCTGGTGGAGCCGTGACGGATAAGAGACCCCTGATTACTAATACCAAATGTGAATGCGGCCATCAAAATCCGGTGGGAACGGTCCTTTGCGAGGCCTGTGGCAAGCCGGTCGACGGTGAGGAACAGATCTCAGCAGGCAATCTGGAAATGCGGTATGACGGTGTAGCCCGGCGTTCACAGCGGGTGAATCCGGGGGTGATCGACCTGGTGTGGAATTTTTTCTCCTCGGTCAAGATCGCTATTTACCTGATAGTGCTTACATTGCTAGGATCCATGCTGGGAACGATATTTCCCCAGGAGAGCACTTTTCTCAATATTGACGCATCAACCTATTATCAAGAAACGTACGGAACAGCCGGGGAGATTTACTATAAACTCGGCCTTTCGCACACCTATGAATCCTGGTGGTTCGTATCGCTGCTTGTGCTTATTGGAGCTTCACTGGTCATCTGCAGCCTGGACCGTGTGCTCCCCCTGTACAAGGCGTTAACCCGGCAAAAGATTCGCAAGCATAGGCAATTCCTGACCCGCCAAAAGGTAGTGCTTGTGACGGAGCTGCAGGATGAGCCTGAAGCCTGGGTCGCTCGTCTGGTGAAGCCGCTTGAGAAAAAGGGTTACCGTGTACGGACTGAGGGAGGCGCACTGCTCGCCGAGAAACACCGGTTTAGCCGCTGGGGGCCTTATGTCATCCATATTGGCCTGATTATTTTTTTATTGGCTGTATTAGCCAGAGGACTTCCAGGGCTGAACATGGATCAGCATCTGGCTTTTCAGCAAGGTGAAGCCGTGAGGATTCCGGACACTACTTATTATCTCAAGAACGAGAAGTTTACCGTTGAATTCTATACGGAGGAAGAAATGCCCAAGGAATTCCGCGGGACCAAAATCCTTCCGAAACTTTACGAAACTAAAGCTGTTCTCTATGAATGTACTGCAGACTGCACGGATCCTTCGAAGGAGCCGCAGCTGGCCGAGGTGGCCAGACATGATATTCAGGTGAATTCACCGCTGAGCTACAAAGGTTTGAAAGCGTATCAGTTTGACTATGACCTCACCCCGGTGCTGCGCTCGGTGCAGCCGGAACTCACAAATTCCAAGAGCGGTAAGGTCTACGGCAAGTTCAAGCTGGATATGAAAAATCCGCAGCGGACATTTCAGGCTGGCCCTTATACGCTGGAACTAAAAGAGAAATATATGGATTTCGGTTTGAACGATGAAGGTCAGCCGGTATCCATATCTCCCTATCCGAATGCTCCGGCCTTCCTTTTCCTGATTACGGGGCCGGATCTGCCAGCCGGAGGACAGCAATATTTCTATTTTCCGAAACAGGTGGACAAGGAAAAGTTCCAGATGGAAGCCATCAATGACAAGCTTGGCGGCAGCAGGCGGTTCCTGGAGCTTGAGGTAGGCAGCATGAGCGATGTGGATTTCTCGGAGTCTACGGCTTACTTGAACATACGTGTGGACCGGGCGATGCCTTTTGTATGGATCGGGGCAGGGATTGTCATGCTCGGATTGGTCCTTGGCTTCTACTGGCAGCATAGGCGGATATGGCTGGCTATCGATCAAGGAGAGCTGGTACTCGGAGGCCATACGAATAAGAATTGGTTCGGCTTCCGCCGTGAGATCGTTTCGATTCTGGCGAAGGCAGATTTGACCGTGGATGAAAAATCTCTGGACAACGGGGGAGGCCTGGCATGAGCTTGCTCGACTTCAGCAGTGACGTCTTTATTGCCGCATTTTTTTTATACAGCGGGTCGTTCATGTTGTACACCATTGCGATCATGGGCCGGAAATGGTCCGGCAGGAAGCCGGAAGAGCATACCGCCCGCTGGGGTAGGATCGCCTTTATCGTATCTTCCTTGGGTCTGGTCTGTCATCTTGCTTATTTCTTCACCCGCTGGTCCGGTTCAGGGCATATTCCGGTCAGCAACATGTACGAATTCATGACGTTTTTATCCATGATGGTCATGGTCGCTTTTACCGTGATTTTCTCTATATACCGCAAGATTATTCTCGGAGTCTTTGCGGTGCCGATCTCCATCATAGTCATGGCCTATGCGGCAGTATTCCCCCAGGAGGTTCAGCCGCTGATCCCTTCACTGAAATCGATATATCTGAATATCCATGTCACGCTGGCCGCGCTGGGCGAATCTTTCTTTGCCGTTGGTTTTGCCGCTGGCCTGATGTATCTCCTGCGTACCGTAGATTTCACCAGCAAGGAGAAGAGTGACCGCAAGCAGCAGCGTCTGGTCGAATTTACTCTGTTCTCAATCATTGTTATAATTGGGTTCCTTGGATCGGTTTTTGCATTTCGCGGCGCAGGATACGAAACGGTTTTCGTTCGTTCTAACGTTACGATTGACAGCCCCGGGCAGGGAGATAGTACAATAGAGAAAGTGAGTTATAAAATGCCACCAATCGTGGCACCTTACCATAGCGAAATTGAGAGCTTCCAGCCGTTTCTTGGAATGAAGGAGCCGCTTTTCGAAGCGCCATCCTGGATGAATGGCGTCAATGCCGGACGTAAATTCAATACGGTTCTCTGGTCGCTGATTTCCGGTGCGGTTTTATATGGAATTCTGCGTCTGGTTGCCCGCAGACCGCTGGGCAGAGCGATTCATCCTGTACTGGATGGAATTGATGAGAATGACCTCGATGAAATTACGTACCGGGCGATTGCCATTGGCTTCCCGATCTTTACACTGGGGGCTTTGATTTTTGCAATGATATGGGCACAAGTGGCCTGGGGCCGGTTTTGGGGATGGGACCCCAAAGAAGTCTGGGCACTGGTCACTTGGCTGTTCTACAGCGCCTATCTGCATCTGCGGCTGGCCCGCGGATGGCAGGGGCGCAAATCCGCATGGCTCGCCGTACTCGGCTTTCTGGTCGTAATGTTTACCCTGGTTGGAGTTAATCTGGTGATTGCCGGATTACATTCCTACGCCGGAACAGACTGAATCAACAATCTGCCGAAGAGGCACTAATACCTGAGAGTATCGTTGTACTGTAATTGATGAAGGGGTTGTTGTGAAATGGCAGAGCATTTGAACAGAATACTGGTGGTGGATGACGAGGAGCGCATTCGCCGCCTGCTTAAGATGTATCTTGAAAAAGAAGGTTACGAGATTGATGAAGCGGAAGACGGAGAAATCGCACTTCGCAAAGCAACGGCCAATGACTACGGCCTGATTCTGCTGGATGTGATGTTGCCTGGGATCGATGGCATAGAAGTGTTGACGAGACTCCGGGGTGTCAAATCGACACCCGTTCTGATGCTTACAGCCAAAGGTGAGGAGATCAACCGGGTGCAAGGCTTCGAGATGGGGGCAGACGATTATGTCGTCAAGCCTTTTAGCCCCCGTGAAGTGATCTACCGGGTAAAAGCGATTATGCGCCGCTCCTCTGCGACAGCCTTTTTGTCCAAAGAGAGCAATTCCAGCAACAATATCGTATTTCCCCATCTTATCATTGAACATGATGCACACCGGGTAACTGCCGGCGGCCAGGAAGTAAGCCTGACTCCGAAAGAGTACGAGCTGCTGCATTATTTGGCTATTTCACCGGACAAGGTGTTCTCGCGCGAAGAACTGCTGAAGGATGTGTGGAATTATGAATTCTTCGGGGATTTGCGAACAGTGGATACACATGTCAAAAGACTTCGTGAGAAGCTCAATAAAGTATCACCGGAATCGGCAGCGATGATTACCACGGTATGGGGAGTAGGCTATAAGTTAGAGGTGCCCAAATAAGTGAAATTCTGGAGAAGTCTTGTCGGGAAGCTGTGGATCACGATCATCTGTCTGGTTGCTGTCGTGCTTATCACACTGGGGTTGTTCCTGCTGCCCTATATCGACAGCAACTTCGCCAATTCCGGGGCGATCAAACGCTTGTTCACTTATGTTTGTATGATAGGGTTTTCCTTAACGACGTTTTTTGCCTTGTTCCTGTTCACCAAGATCACACAGCCAATGCAGCAGGTCATTGAAGCGGCGAATAACATTCGCAAGGGCGAATACGGGACGAGACTCACACTGGTGACCAGTGACGAAATCGGCCAGTTGGCTACCTCCTTCAACCATATGGCGGAAGAACTGGAAGAAAATATCCGCAGCCTGAATCATGAGAAGGGACATCTGTCCAGTGTTCTGCGGAGCATGAGCGATGCAGTGCTCACCTTTGATGTCGAGGGGCAGATCATATTGACCAACCCGCATGGCCAGGCTCTGCTGGAGACGTGGAGTGATCTGAGCTGGGAGCAGGAGAGTGAATCCGAGGTCTATCCGCAAGGGGGGAATGACAGTGCAGTACCACCTCCCTTACGGCCCTTATTCTTCAGTACACTGAGTCAGGGTGGGGATCAACGCTCCCAGGTGCATGTACGTCAGGGAGTCTGGTCAGTACACATGGCTCCGCTATACTCGGACGATGCCATTCGAGGAGTAGTGGCTGTATTGCGTGATGTCACTGAAGAGGTGAAGCTTGAGAAGATGCGCCGCGACTTCGTCGCTAATGTTTCACACGAGATCCGTACTCCTCTATCGATGATGCAGGGGTACAGTGAAGCCTTGCTGGACGGTATGGCTTCTTCTCCTGAGGAGAGCAGTGAGCTAGTTCAAGTTATTCATGACGAGTCTCTGCGGATGGGCCGGCTGGTGAAGGATCTGCTCGATCTTGCACGCATGGAAGCCGGCCACACCGATATGATGAAGGTCCCGGTAGATATGGAGGCACTTCTGGAACGGGTGTACCGTAAATTTTCTGTTCGGGCCAAGGAGCGGGGAATCCACCTCGAACTGAATTTCGGTAACGATACACCGCTTCTCAAAGCGGCTGACGAAGACAAGCTGGAGCAGGTGCTGACCAATCTGCTGGACAATGCATTTCGGCATACTCCTGCGGATAAACACATCAAGGTTCTAACGGGCTCTGCTGTATTAGAAGGCCGCCGTTATCTGGAGATTGCAATCCGGGATGAAGGGGTAGGTATTCCTCCGGAGGATCTTCCATTTATATTTGAACGCTTCTACAAAGCGGACAAAGCCCGAGTACGGGGAGAAACCGGGGGGACCGGGCTTGGACTCGCTATCGTTAAGAATATCGTCGAATCGCATCGCGGAACCATCACGGCTTCCAGCAGGCTGGGCGAAGGAACCGAGTTCATTCTGCGGCTTCCTGTCGAAAAACAGTAAACCCAAGACAACGTATGACAGCGCCTCTGACCGCAGAGGTGCTTTTTGTTGAAACCACCACATTAATCTTGTTCACCGTGGAACATACCGCTATGCTTACGAAGCCAGTTTTAGGAGGCCTATAGAGATGATTTTATCATTAGACCAAGGAACTACAAGTTCGCGCGCGATCTTGTTCGATTATGAAGCAGGGATGATCTCTCAGGGGCAATTTGAGATCAGCCAGTCATTTCCCCGGCCGGGATGGGTGGAGCATGATCCTAATCAAATCTGGGAGACACAGCTGGCGGCAGCCAGAGAGGCCATAAGAGGAAGCGGGAGGCCCGCTGACGAGATATCAGCTATCGGTATTACCAATCAGAGGGAAACCGTTTTGATCTGGGAGAAGGACAGCGGGAAGCCTATCTACCCGGCCATCGTCTGGCAAGACCGCCGAACGGCCGAGCAGTGCGAAGAACTGAAACGGCGCGGACTTGCGGATGTGATTGCTGCCAGGACTGGACTTGTAGTGGATGCCTACTTCTCAGCAACCAAGCTAGCCTGGATTCTGGATCATGTTCCTGGGGCGCGTGAGCGTGCGGAGCGGGGCGAACTACTTGGAGGAACTATCGATACCTGGCTGATCTGGAAGCTCACAGGAGGATCTGTACATGCAACGGATGTGACGAATGCCTCGCGCACCATGCTCTACAATCTGCACGAGCGGATATGGGATGAGCAGTTGATTGCCGAGCTTAGGATACCTCGTTCAATTCTGCCCGAAGTAAGAATGTCCGGAGGGGAATTCGGAGCAGCAAGTAGTAAATGGTTTGGAGCTCAAATTCCAATTCGCTCGGTGCTGGGAGATCAGCAGGCCGCTTTGTTTGGGCATACCTGTCTTGAAGCCGGAAGTGCCAAGAATACATACGGCACGGGCTGTTTTATCCTTATGAATACCGGCACTGAGGCGGTGGCTTCCAGCCACGGACTGCTGACAACGGTGGCTTGGGGTATGGGAGATGAATTGTATTATGCCCTTGAGGGCAGCGTGTTTGTAGCCGGAGCAGCGGTGCAATGGCTGCATGAAGGCCTGGGGCTGATTGAAGGTCCTGCAGACTCAGAGGGAAAAGCGGGGGAAGTGGAGGACAGTGAAGGTGTTGTAGTCGTTCCGGCCTTCACAGGACTGGGAGCACCCTACTGGGACATGTATGCCCGCGGAGCGGTTTTTGGCTTGACACGCGGAACTACTGCAGGTCATCTGGTACGGGCTACCCTGGAATCCCTTGCTTTTCAATCAAGAGATGTAATCGGTGCGATGGAAAAGGATGCAGGCATGCCGCTCACGGGACTGCGGGTCGATGGAGGCGCGGTGCGCAACGATCTGCTCATGCAGTTTCAAGCGGATATTCTAGGCAGTGAGGTTACACGTACCATGTATGCGGAGACTACCGCACTGGGGGCAGCACTGCTTGCCGGCCTTACGTCAGGGATTTGGAACCGGGAACAGCTCGATAGCTTTAATAAGGCTGAGAAGGTATTCTCGCCTGCTATGGAGCCGGCAGAGCGTGAGCTTCGTTACCATGCCTGGCAGGATGCTGTGTCGCGGACCATGGGCTGGGAGAAGCATGAAGGTCACCGTTAACGAGTATGGAATGAATCGCTATCAGAGCAGCGAACTTATTAGATAGACTAATCGCAAATGGCCCGCAAGCAGATGATCTGCTTGCGGGCCATTTTAGGTATCACGAATAATGTTTAGTATTCCATTACAAAAGCAACATTTTGCCAGCCTGCGCCAACGGTCCAGAAGAGCACTTTGTCACCGCGTTCAATCATTCCAGTAGTCACTGCTTTGTGCAGGGCGACAAAAGGACTGCTTGTCGAAGTATAGCCGAATTCATCGCCGATGTAGACCGCAACGTCGGTGTCGATGCCTATTTTGTCAGATACGGCGCGAATATTAGGGAGAGACAGCTGTGAGAAGCAGGCGGCTTTGATAGACTCGGGAGCGATCTCATTATTGCTCAGCAATGTATTGATTGATTCCGAGGCTGCATCTACACAGATGGAGTCATCAAAAGGAATGAACTTCACATTGAACTCTCCGGCACCTACACCACCGCGTCCAAGGTTAGCTAAGCCTTCCGCAGGAAACATCGAGTTCCCATAGACACATGTGTCTGTCTGATATATAGAATCAATGAAGCCCACCGAATTCTCGTCCCGCTCCAGAATAACAGCAGCGGCAGCATCACCAAAGTTGGCAAAATAGACAGGATCGTTTTTATCCGCATGCGGAGCAACGTGGTCTGAACCGATTACCAGTGCGCGGCGGATTCTTGGATTGGCGATCATTTGGCGGCTTACCTGTTCCACCGAGGCAGTCATACCTGCACAGTTGGCATTACTGTCGATGCAAATGGTGTGGGAAGCCCCACCGATTAATCGGTGAATCATGAGTGAGTTCGTCGGGAAGATGTATTCAGGAGTCTGACTGGCATAGGCAATCAGGTCGATGTCAGCCCCGGTAAGCCCGGTCTTGTCCAGTACGTTGCTTGCCGCCTCAAAAGCCATGGTCAGAGAATTCTCTTCATTGCTGTCGATGCTATAGCGGTTATCACGGCCAAGAGTAGCCAGGAGGCCACGGATATCAATACCTTTTTCGTCAAAATGTTGTATGAAAAAGTCGTTGCCAATCTTTTTGCTTGGATGATAGATATCAATGTCCTTAATCCGTATCCCGGCCATGGTAATCCTCCTAAAAGTTAATGAGCGATTCTTCCCGCCCTCAAGTTTTGTACAAAACTTGCTTCACAACCATCATTCAGGCTGGTGAGTCTTGAAACAATACTTAAGATTGAACAGTTGAAACAATCTCCAGGTTATCAAGTCCAGCTTTACGGCCGAGACGTGCGAGTTGCATTTTAAGGATAGGGTTATTTTCAAGGGTCAGGCTTACTTTTTCAAAACCATCAGCTTTGAACATGATGAAGCAGCCTTCCAGCAGAGGCACAACATCAGGAGCAGTAACATTTAGTTTTCTGCAGTCAATCTGCAGTGCGTATTCTGAAGGTGTGATCGGGTTAACGGTCTGCTGATAAGCTTGAATCGATTTGAGACCATCCTCATTGGAGAAAGTGCCTTCTAATTCAATATTAATGACCTTGTTAACAGAATCGGTTTTCAAAATAAATTTACCCATGTGCTCATCTCTCCCAAAATTAAATGTGTGAAACGATTAACGGAAATGTCGACTGTACGTTGTCGTTCAGTCATAGAATATATCCAAATAACTTTTGGTTTTACGCTTTGATTCGACACGAAAACTATAGTTTTGGGATATTTTCCCTCTAATATAATCATATATTTCTCAAATAAGCAAGAAAAAAGTCGAATTGTGTATAAAATTGTTGAAGAAGAATTTATTGGATTTCCTCAAGCGTTGCAAGCAGCACATTAAAGGCTGAAATGACTCTTGGAGCACCGATACAAGGCACCAGGTGGAGTAAGATTCCCTTGATCTGGTCCACAGTTATTCCGACGCGGAGCGCCATCACATAATGGACTCCGAGCTGTTCAAATTGCCCCATAGTAATCAAAGAAGAAATAACAGCAATTTCTTTCCAATCAGAACCAATCGTTGTGCGCTGAAAAATATCCCCGTAAGCGTTGCCCATGATGTACTCGGCCAGTTCGGGGAAATGCTCTTTAATTGGAGCCAGTGCCTTGGCACCGTAGTCGCCGGATAGGTTGGTAAAATGCTTTAGACCGCTGTTACTGGTGTTTTCCACAGAGATGCCTCCTGAATTTTGATGAGCGGCAAGGAATCGGCCATAGTAAGCTTGATTCTTACCGCTGCTATGAACTTAGTTGAGATTCAACGTCCTATGGGCCGTTGGAGGCACTTCGTCACGGTCCGTCAACAGCTCAATGACAGCTACACGGTTTGACGCGACTGCAGCTTGTACAGCATTGTTGAATTGCTCAGTAGTTTCGCATCTATAGCCCGTGGCTCCGAGCGACTCAGCGAATTTCACGGCATCCATAGGTACCTCGAAGATTGTACCGTCAATTCTGCCTGTGGTTTTCTCCATTCCCTTAAGTGCCATATCCAGCTGCATGTTGTTCACTACGATAAAGATTACCGGAATATTCTTGCAGACTGCAGTATTGATTTCAGCACCAAGCATCATGAAGCAGCCATCCCCGGTTATGCAGAAAATAGTTTCTTCAGGAGAAGCGACCTTAGCGCCAATGGCCATGCCAATGGAATTGCCCATGCAGGCAAAATAGGCATCAAAGACAAAACTGCCCGGTTTTTTCACGTTGTACCATTTTACAGCGTTGAAGCCATGGCTGCCGTCATCCACAAAAACGGTGTTGTTGTAAGGAATCAAATCGCTTAGGGTACTCATAACCGAAGCTAGTGACAGCTTGGAGAGAACAGGCAACTCTTCCGCATAATCAACATCGGTTTCTGTTATGTGTTTTTTTATAGCGGCAGTATCTATATTCTTTAGATAAAAAGACAAATTATCGCGTAAATCGCCGCCTATAGAGATGGTCTGTGAAGATAAAATTTTTCCTACGAAGGTAGGGTCAACATCAAATTGGATAAGTGTTTTAGGGTGATTTTCAGCCTTTAGATTGCAGATCGTCATGTCACTCAGACGTGATCCAAGCACAATGAACAGATCACTGCGGTTCAATAAATCATCACCGTGCTTGCAGCCGCCAACACCGATTGGTCCATGGTATAACGGGTGATCCCAAGGGATCGCACCTTTTCCTCCCGGTGAGGTAACAACAGGGATGTTAAAAGTTTCAGCCAGCTGAATAAGCTCTTGGTGTGCAATAGAACGGTTAACCCCTTTGCCGGCAATAATAAGAGGATTGCTAGAGGTATTAATTGCTGAAATTACACGTTCGAAATTAGCAGTGCTTACGAGATGTTCACGCTCTGGAATCACTATCCGGCATTCTTCCAGCATTTCCGTCTGCACATCAAACGGTATACATAAATGGACCGGACCACGCTGCCCGCCCAGAGCGATGGAAATAGCATGGTTAAATAAGGTGCTGAAATGATCGCCTCGCTCCACCAGTTTACTGAAGAGTGTAGCCGGTCTGAACATGTCTGCCAGGTCAGCCAGATATGACGAAGAATCCTGGCACTGTGGAATTCCCAGTTCCTTGATAGATTGATGCCCTGTAATGAATAGTACAGGCAGGTTGTTCGCTTTTGCATGCGCTGCAGCAGTAAGAAGATTGGTTCCGCCTGGCCCCGAGGTCCCAAAAGCTACACCCAGCCTGCCGGTTTTGAGAGCATAACCTGCTGCTTCGAACCCGGAACTGGACTCATGTCTGCCAGGAATAAATTCAATCCCGTAATCTACCATTTTTAGAACTACGGGACAAATAGACTTGCCGATTATGCCAAAGGAATGTGTTACGCCGAGGTTTCGTAGTGCCTCAGCCATATAATCTGCGACCGTTTTCAGATAATCCACCCACCCAATGTTTTTTATTTAGCCAACAATAGAAAACCTGCACTCACGAGAGTACAGGTCGGCTGCAATGAATAACCGTTAAGAACGGGGGTTTCCCAGACCTTCGGTTGTTCAGCAACCTGGCTGTCTTGGTCCCATAAAAATGAGACTGTAGATCCATGGCTTTGCGTCATTCCCTTTCGGAGAATTTTGCCGTTATGATGTATTGAAAATAATGCATATTTTTACTTTACAATATATTTCTAACTCCTCTCTTGTCAATATATTTGTGCTGAAAAGCTCAGTTTATGACGAAATTAACGAACAATGTCAATTGTAAGAAGATGTCCGGTTGAGTTGTAAAACAGGGCGAATCCAAAAAATAATCTAGTGCAAAAAAGTCTTAATAATACAAATTGTGAAGAAATATTGAAACGGAAATATATCAGGTATATTGAACTATCCCTATGTATGGAAATGGAGGATTACATTGGAGTAATCAGGTGTACTCATTTTATATCTGGGTTAATAAGACTAATGTTCAAAACACCCTTTCAATCCCATTGCATACATTTTATTTTTTTCATTAAAAATAGCGGAGAGAAGTGCAAAAGAAATAACGGTTCTTGCTGCTGCCAAAAAACTGAATTTGCTGAAAATAACATTGATTATTTTGTGAACAAAAAAAGACCGCTTCATATGAATCGGTCTAAGAAAAAGGGGATTAAAATTTGAAGATATGGATCGTTTTCTGGAGTTGAAATACTGCTTGAGTCATTTTATCTGTTTCTTCTGCAACAGAGTGCAGGGCATTTATTTGTTCGTTCATTGCTGCGGATACCTCTTGGGTTCCCGCCGCAGTTTCTTCTGTAATAGCAGAAATGTTTTCGATTGCTCCAGAGATTTTCAATGCGCTCTCCAGCATGAGGTCACTCTCAGAAGAGAAAGCGGCAATTTGTTCGGTTATATATTGAACGCTTTGCACAATCTGGGCGAAAATATTTGCGGTTTCAATGATCATATCATTTTGCACTTGGACAACTTCCTCATTGATGGCAATATTCTCAATCGCTTGCTTGATATCATTCTCAATACTGCGCACCAGACTGAATACTTCTTTGGTGGAGGCTGTAGATTCCTCAGCAAGCTTGCGTACTTCCTGGGCTACAACAGCGAATCCACGACCATGTTCACCCGCGCGTGCTGCTTCGATTGATGCATTGAGTGAGAGCAGGTTGGTCTGCTCGGCGATTTCTGTAATGGTTTTGGTGATCATCGTGATCCCCCGGGCATTGTGTGATAGTGCTTCAATCGTGTCGGCAACCTTCTGGGTAGCTTGTATATTCTTGCGCATACCTTCTGCTTGAGTATCTACGGATTGGCGGCCTTTCTCAACTAATTCTAGTGTATGTATGGAACGTCTGTTCATTTCTTTGGTAGAGCTTGTGTAATTCGAAACCTTGGTTTCAATGTCTTTGATGGATTCAGTCATATCGGCGATGTCCACGGAGATTTCATTTGCACCAAGAGCCAGTTCATTGGAAGAGGAGGAGACCTGGGCCATTACGATCTTCAGATTCTGATTCTTGTCCTCGATTCCGCGGCTGGCATCCATGACATGGCGGGTAATCTGGGACGCTTCGGTAAGTATTTTCTTCAGCTTGTCGATCATTGTATTGAAGGAACGGCTGACATCACCCATGGAACCGTTCTCATCTGCCCGGGTGGTAAAGTCACCTTTGGCAATTGTGTGGGTTACGTTGGAGATATCATCGAATGAAGATGTAAGCGTTCTCTCAATGAAGCGTGCGAGAGGGAAGGTCAGTGCAGCCAATACCGCCACCATTATAATCCCGATAATCATCTTGCCCATCACTACAAGTGTAATTAGTACAGGGACAGCGAATAAAGCGGCAATCAAGTAACAACCGGCTCTAATTCTCTGTTTTAACGGAAGCTTGTTCATCCAGTCCATCATAAAAAGTTCCTCCTAAAATAATGTTGTGTATTGTAATATTATAGGCGGTTTCAATGGGAGAGGTCTATTGTAAAATTTGACATAAAAATGCTTAAATAGGTCTTTCGGGCATGAATTTTGTGTGAATCTCCTTATAATAGTGCGGTAATGTTGTTCACTTTAGACAACGTACATTTTTCTAGTGCTTTAGGCTCAGGGGAATGACACATCCGAAATAGAAAAAAAACTCTTTGGAACAGCAGGCGGATGCCCGCTCTCCAAAGAGCATTTGTTCAAGAGTTACTTTTTACAGTAAGACAATTTCTTCTGCGGTGTTGATTTCCGGCAGTCCTGCCAGTTTCACCAGAACGGCTTGAGGAACCGCCTTATCGACGGTGAGCAGCATGATCGCAGCGCCGCCAACGATTTTACGTCCTACCTGCATGGAGGCGATATTGACGTCGTTCTCCCCAAGCAGTGTACCGACAGCTCCGATAATACCCGGTTTATCGTTATGCGAAATTACAATCTGATGGCCTTCTGGAGCAATATCGACCGGGAACTTGTTGACCTGCACGATCCGTTCTCCATAACCCTGCAGCAGCGTTCCCGCAACCAGACGTTCTTCGTCCGGATCTGCCTTCAGGGTAACGGTGATGAGGTTGGTAAATCCCTTGGTCTTGGATGCCTTAGTCACAATTACATTCACATCACTGGTTTTGGCCAGATGCATCGAATTGACGATGTTCACATCTGGTCCAAAGTGGCGGGAAAGTACGCCCTTAACGATATATCGGGTCAGAGGCTGTGTATCTACATCGGATAGGTCGCCGGCATATTCTACTTGGATTTCTCTGATCGCGCCATCGGTAAGCTGTGTTGCGAAGCTGCCCAGCTTTTCGCCGAGTGTGAAGTAAGGCTGAAGCTTGTTCATCACACTTGGAGCAACAGGAGGGATGTTCACGGCGTTAATGAACGGCTCGTTGCGCAGAATATGCAGGACCTGCTCTGATACATCGATAGCAACGTTCTCCTGGGCTTCTACGGTGGAAGCGCCAAGATGAGGCGTTACGATGATTTTAGGATGGGAGAGGAATGGATGATCAGCTTGCGGAGGCTCCTTTTCAAATACGTCAAAGGCTGCTCCTGCTACAATGCCGCTGTTGATGGCTTCAACCAGCGCCAATTCATCAATTACACCACCACGTGCACAGTTGATGATGCGCATGCCTTTTTTCATGACCTCGAACTGCGGACCAGAAATCATATGGCGGGTTTCCGGGGTGAGCGGAGTATGCACAGTGATGAAGTCCGCGCCGCGTACGATATCGTCTACTGAAGCCAGCTTCACTTCCAGTTTTTCCGCACGGTCAGTGGTCAGGAAGGGGTCATAGGCAAGAATGTTCATGCCAAAGGCTTTGGCACGCTTGGCTACTTCACTCCCGATCCGGCCCATACCGAGAACACCCAGCGTTTTGCCGCGCAGTTCTACTCCGAGGAAAGTTTTCTTATCCCACACACCGGAGATCGTTTTGGCGTAAGCCTGCGGAATATGACGGGCCAGTGCCATCATCATAGCAAAAGCATGCTCACAGGTTGTGATTGTATTGCCGTCCGGAGCGTTGATAACAACGACACCCCGCTGTGTGGCCGCCTCAAGCTTGATATTGTCAACGCCGACTCCAGCGCGTCCAATAACCTTTAAGTTGGTGCCCGCAGCAATAATCTTCTCAGTTACAGTCGTCTGGCTGCGTACGAGCAGGCCATCATATTCGCCAATGATGGCGATAAGCTCGTCCTCGCTGAGTCCAGTCTTTTTGTCAACAGTCACATCACTTGCGTCCATTAATTGCTGAATGCCCAAATCGCTGATCGGATCCGATACTAGTACTTTAAACATGGTTTCTTGTCCTCCTTAAATTTGGAAAGCTATATATGCCCAAGGATGCCCTGAAGAGGCAGTCCACAGTACCAGAAGCCAGAATAACTAGTGAAAAATATGTCGGAATAACGGGGGAACGCGCTGTCGCATAAAAGAAAGAGTGTGCAGCAGACCAAAAAATCCTGAAAATAGGGCCCCTGTATGGCCATCGAACTGGAAATTAGATAACAAAAAAACTCCCAACCCCATACTACTGCCGTAGTAAGGGACGAGAGTTGTCGTGGTACCACCCTAATTCACTGCAACGTATGAAGAAGCAGCCTCATTGGCCCGCAAAGGCCACACTGGTAACGGAGATGATCCGATTGTGCCTACTGTATAGTTCGACACAATATCTCAGGAGCGCTAAAGAGTTCTGTCCGTCACCGGTTTACACCACCCACCGGCTCTCTGAAGACTTGCAGAATCTTTGTTCCATCATCGGTTTTGCTTGATTAATTTTTCATAATGTAACATGACGATGCCAGATGTGTCAATAGTCTAATTGAAGAAGAGCCTCCTTGAAGTGGCTCTCATTTTTCGTTATGATGCAATAGCTGGTTCTACTCATAGAAAAAAGGGAGCTGTGGCATGGTTTCCTTGCCGTAATATTGTTCACGCCACTTCATGAAATCTTGTTCCTGCACCGCTCCTGTGGAAATTAACAGGGTGACGGCGGATTGAATATCCTTTAGATTCAATGAACTAGCCGTGCCGGAATAGATCATATCGTCAATTTTGGCTGTAATATCCTGTGGGTCATAACCTTCATAGATGGAACGGTTCAACATCATATCAGCTATGGATGCGTTCTTAACTAGAAGAGGCATTTTTTTCCATTGGATAAAAGAGAGAGTCTTTAGCTCAGCGGCTTCCGAAGGAATTTTGCTGTTGTCTTTCGAGCCCCATTTGAGCATGGAGTCATAGAAGTTTTTTTGCGCGAGTAATCCGAATTTTACAGCACTGGCTGTGAATTTATCGCTCTTTAGCACTTTGGCTGTTTCAGCCCCTGATGCACCTGCATTAACTTTGCTGGAGGCCTGGGAGAACAAAGTCAGGCTCTTCAAAATATTCAATTGGGATTCATAGAGCATAGGTGAGCCCGTGAAGATCGAATCCTGAGTGACCTTGTCATACTGCTTGTCTGCGAGAATGCTCAGATTCTTCAGGGTTGCTGCATTCTCACGCGCATCTGTGCTGCGTGCCAGGTTGTCCAGCTCAGTGCTCCAATTGCGCTTGAATTCCCGATAGGGCAAAAATACGTTATGATAGAACGTAACAAGATCCTGCTGCTGATAGGAGCCGGAGTATTCCTCTGCGGTATCTTTATTATCGAGGTGTTCGTATTTGGCTTCTGTTTTGTCTGCCCCGACCTTCACTCCCGTAAAAAAAGCGGCGAATGCGGATATCAGAAATAACAGAAAACCTAGTGTGTATAACATTTGAGTGCGGGAGGTACGGCTGTTCATAATTAATGCTCCTTCTTCTAGGTAAATTATCTTATGTAAAAACAATATAGAACAGGCAGGTTACAATGAAAAAATTCAAATTTGGTGAAATCAGGATTAAAAAAGCCGATCCTCAGCAGTTAACCGATAAGCTTCTTTTACTTAATTTGTATATCACTCAGGGCCTTACCTTAATTATCGGTTTGATATGGATATTATTACAGAAAAGAAACCCCATTCACATATTAAATTTTCCGGAAAACGCACAATTTGTGTTTTGGGGGCTTGGACTGGCTGCTATTATGCTGGTGGTAGACTTCTTGCTGACCCATATTGTTCCAGAAGATAGCATGGATGATGGCGGAATTAACGAGCTGCTCTTTGGTAAAAGACCAGTATGGCATATCCTTGTCATCGCAGCCATTGTATCGGTTTGCGAGGAGCTGTTGTTCCGGGGGGCAGTTCAGCATTCGTTTGGGCCTTATTGGACAAGTATTTTATTTGCTGTTATTCATGTGCGCTATTTGCGGCACTGGATTCCAACAGGGTGGGTATTCCTCAGCAGCTACGGGCTGGGATATATCTACATACACACAGGAACACTTTGGGCACCCATTTTATGCCACTTTATCATTGATGTGTTCTCGGGTCTTGTGATCCGTTACCGGAGGGAGTCATGAGCGAGGAACTTAGCCGGGTGAAGTCCCGCAAGAAACCAAATAAAGCTGAACAGCCTGCTCCTGTCAGAAAAAGAACTGAATCGCGGACCTTATCAGCCCCGCCGACAATTAACGATTCTCCTGCAGCAGTTGCGGGAACCCTGTCTAGAAAAAGCCGCCACTCCGCAGTCCAACCCGGGAAAAAGATAAAACGGGAAGCAAGACCAGTGGATGAGGAAAGCTCCACACCTTCACGTGCAGAAAGTTATCCCTCGGAGCGGCTGCGTTTTAGCAAAATGTTCATCAACTCATTAATTGTAATATTTTTGCTTCTTCTTCTTTTCCTTTTGTATTGGGGACTTATTGGAGCTCCGGACTTGAATACATTATGGTAGCCTCCTGGCTGCTTGGCATTCTGTCAATCATTATGCTGCTACTTGCAGTGTTTGCAGCTATGATGCTTGTGGCAGCATTCAGAAACCGGATTATTGCCGAGGAAATATTTCTTGAAGCTTTACCAGGTGCATTTGAAGGCTTCCGTATTCTTTTTATCTCAGATATACACCGGAGGCGCCTTCCAATAAAGCTACTGAATCCAATGAAGGGGAAAGTGGATGCCGTTTTCCTTGGAGGGGACCTGACAGAAAAAGGCGGGTCTATGAACCGTCTCTACGATAATATGACATTGGTGGCTGGACTGGCCCCGGTCTACGCAGTGCATGGCAATCATGATTACAGGGCGAATATTTCACTGGTGGACAACATCATACGTGGGAGCGGAGCGATTTTACTGGAAGACGAGAGCATCGCTATTGAAAAAAAGGGGAGCAGACTGCTCCTGACAGGTGTGGACTTTCCGCGGAAGGGTGGTAAGAAGGCGTATCAGCCCTTAACACCATTATCGGGTCCGGATGCTTCACTCTGCAGAATTATTCTCGTACATGATCCGCTATGGCTGTCGCAGCAATCAGAGATTCCTGCAGATTTGGTACTGGCCGGTCATACGCACGGAGGACAGGTAGTGTTGCCCTTTGTCGGCCAACGCCATGTTGATCCTTTCTATCAAGTGTATAACGCAGGTCATTTTGTGCTTCCGAGAAAAGACGGTTCTACAACCAAAGCAAAAATGCTGATTAGCCGTGGTTTTGGCACAGCCCATCTTCCCTTACGCTGGGGGAGTCCATCTGAAATGCATATTCTCACGCTTCGGAGAGGCTCAAGCCGAGAGAGATTGGCTGACTAACAAAAGTTGATTGCTAGTGTAATTCAATGTCCAGTAATACTAAAAAGGGGCTGTCCCAAAAGTAGTTTTCTACGAGTAGAGACAAACCCTTCTCATTTTCAAAACCGTAAAAAGGTCAAAAGAGCAACGATTCTCCCGTCACTGGAGAAATGTTGCTCTTTGTTTTTGGTCATTTGCAGCTTGCTTCAAGAGATTGTGGGCAAGGCAAAGCCAACCGACCTCAAGCGTCACTTTTTCCATGCCGCGAAGCAGAAAGCGCCGGAAGCCCCGGTTATTTTTCAGTTGTCCAAATACACTTTCCGGTTCCGTCATTCGGCGTACGGCCAGGCCGTAACCTTCCT
>NZ_LVYZ01000065.1:0-47985 GCF_001909095.1 Paenibacillus sp. P46E | reverse complement strand
GCCTACGTGTTACTCACCCGTCCGCCGCTAAGCTTACCCCGAAGGATAAGCTCCGCTCGACTTGCATGTATTAGGCACGCCGCCAGCGTTCGTCCTGAGCCAGGATCAAACTCTCCAAATTGGTATTTAGAAAGAGCGATTTCTCATTTTGAAACATCTGACGAGAATAAAATATTCTCTATTTTTGGATCTCACTTGCGTGAAATCCCACTCACTCGTTGTTCAGTTTTCAAAGATCAATGTCTCGTTTTTCTTCATCGTTGCTTGTCAGCAGCGACCTTTATAATATATCACAGCACCTTTATTTTAGTCAAGCGTTTTTTAATTTTAATTTTCCGCTTGGCTTCTCGGCAAGTTATCTTAGGATACCTTGTCCAAAGGGCCGAGACTTAATGTATCATATATCCACAATCCACGTCAACCTTTAGAACAAAGTTATTTTTAACCCTAGAAGCATCAGCACTCCAGGAAGGCCAAGAACCGTTACTGCGCCTATAGTTGCAGGGTTCAGGGGGATGTATATATCTGTAACTAAGCCTGAGAAATTGACCACATAAATACCTAGCGCAGCCAGAAGAAGATGTGTTCCGAACAGGCTAAGCCATGCCCAGCCCAATTTTTTCCGGAAAACAATAAGAAGTAATAAAAGTCCTGATAACACCAACACAGCTATCGCGGCCATTCTCAGCATGATAATCCTCCTTTTGTGTTCATCGGTCACCCCTAGAGCCGGGCTCTATTAAGACCCAAGTTTTTGGCATGCTTCAAATGGATCTGATATTTACGCTCTGCCGCTTCCAAAATATATATGGCGTAATCAATTTGATCCTGACCCCGCGCCTCGTCAAACATCAGATGGGCTCTCTCCCACTCGGATTGCGCCTGCTGAACATCAAGAAACACACTCCAGTGGTCGTCCTGCTGTGCTTTCTCTCTACTGCTTTGCCGCCCATTGCTCCACCATCCCATTCCCTATACCTCCTCATAAGAATAAATTTGGGCCCGCTCTGAAATCGCGCCCTCTTTTATTCTCATTCATATCGAAACCGGGACAAACTTAGAACCAGAACGGTAGTAAACGATTCGCGAAATTTCTCTTCAGAAATATTCTTTACCGCAAAAAAAGCCAAAAAAAAGAAGCCCCAATGGGCTCCTTTATTGAAATAACATGACGTCAGACTGTTCAGAACAGCTCACGCCGGCCTTCAAGCGCTTTAGACAAGGTTACCTCGTCCGCATACTCCAAGTCGCCGCCTACAGGCAGCCCATGGGCTATTCTGGTGATTTTGATCTCGAAGGGACGAACTAAGCGGGAGATATACATTGCTGTAGCTTCACCCTCAATGTTAGGGTTGGTCGCCATGATAAGCTCCTTTACCCTCTCATCGCTTAATCGGGTCAACAGCTCCTTCAGACGTATGTCATCCGGACCTACACCCTCCATAGGAGAGATTGCACCCTGCAGCACGTGGTAATAGCCGTCGAATTCCTTGGTTCGTTCAATAGCCACAAGATCCTTGGAATCCTGGACTACACAGATTACCGAGGCATCCCGGGTTTTGTCCTGACAGATCCGGCAAGGGTCGGTATCCGTAATATTGCAGCAGACCGAGCAATAATGAAGATTGCGTTTGACGCTGACCAGCGCCTTGGCAAAATCAATAACTTCGTCTTCTTTCATATTGAGCACATGAAAGGCCAGCCGTGCGGCTGACTTCGGGCCAATTCCGGGCAGACGCGTAAAAGCTTCAATCAGCTTGGCTAGCGGTTCTGGATAATACAAAATATCGGTTCTCCTTTGGACAGATGGAGTAAGGTTTAGAACAGGCCAGGAATCTTCATCCCGCCAGTGAATTTACCCATGTCGTTATTAGCCAATTCTTCCACTTGGGTAAGAGCATCATTTACAGCAGTAATTACAAGGTCCTGCAGCATCTCGATATCTTCAGGATCAACAGCTTCTGGTTTGATCTGGATTGATAGCAGTTTCTTATGTCCATTGACCTGTACGGTTACCACACCGCCACCGGAAGATCCTTCAATAGTTTTGCTGCCCAGCTCTTCTTGTGCCTTGAGCATTTGCTCCTGCATTTTTTTGACCTGCTTCATCATTTGGTTCATATTATTCATTCATCGTCTCTCCTTTGGAATGCGCATTCAGCGCTAATAGGTTAATTACTCTTTTATGACAACAAGGTCTTCCCCAAAGAGCTGGATCGCCTCGTCAATCCATGGTTCAGTCCGGGTGTCCGGAGTTTCGTGTTCATGCTCCAGCCGGAGTTCCTCTGTGCCAGTCTGAGCAGCAGATTTCATCGCAGCCTCATTCCAGTCGCGGAGCAGCATGGTCACAAGCCGGTAAGGTCTGCCCAGACGGGCTGCAAATACATTCTCGATCACCTGTCTGTTAGCCGGCTTCTCAGTGGTGTCGCGGTGAATTGTATTCTTAAAGGCAACCAGCACAGCATCTTCCATAACAGCCACAGGCTCTCCGTCGACAAACCATGCATGAACCGTCACCTTCTCTTCCTTCACCCCTTGCAGGACAGCACTCCATTTCTTATACACTTCAGCAAAATCAGCACTGTCCTTCCCCGCAATAAACTTATCTAACTGGGGCGGAAGCTTCGAAGGAGAAGATATTCGTGGTGCTGGTGCTTGAGCGGCAGACGGTCTGCCCGCATTCCCCTGTTCACCACGCCCTCCGGCAGAAATGGCGCCAGACTGCATAGCCTGCTCCAGCTTTTTCTCCAGGGCAGCAATCTGCCGTTTGAGGAGCTCCAATTCGCCAGAGTCCACGGCTGCAGCGCTACCGCCAGCTTGATTGGAAACGGAAGCAAAGGGAGGCGGAGAGGCTTCTTGGGGAGAAGCTTCCTGCTGTTGCAGGCTGCATAGCTTCATCAGTGCTACTTCAAACAGCGTCTGCGGGTGTGTTGCATATTTCATCTCACCCAGATAACGGGTTAGTGTCTCTACGATCAGAAACAGCCGGTCCCTAGAAAATGCTGCTGCCATGTCACGGAACTCCGCTGGATTCAGCACCCGGTCTGTTAGTTGATCGGCCCCTGGGACCATCTTGATCATAAGCAAATCACGGAAATAATACAGCAGGTTCTCCAGACATTTATCAGCACTCTTACCCTCATGCATAAGCTGCTCAACAAGCTCCAAAAGAAGTCCCATATCCCCATTCAGAATGGCCGTTGCCAGGCGCGCGAACTGTTCGGAAGGAATTCCCCCGGTCATGCCTAATACCTGCTGATAGGTAACCTGACCATCTGTAAAGGATGAAATTTGATCCAGTATACTGAGCGCATCACGCATTCCACCATCGGAAAGTCGGGCAATATACTGCAGAGCATCTGCGTCTGCGGAAATACCTTCCTTCTGGCAGATCACTGCTAAGTGTGCTGTCTGCTCCTCCAGTGACACCCGGCGAAAATCAAAACGCTGGCAGCGGGAAATAATCGTTGCCGGTAATTTATGAGGCTCTGTCGTCGCCAGAATAAACATTACATGTGGAGGCGGTTCTTCCAGCGTCTTCAGCAGCGCATTAAAAGCCTCTGTAGTCAGCATATGCACTTCATCAATGATATACACTTTACGGCGAACTTCGGTAGGTGCATATTTCACCTTATCCCGGAGATCACGTATTTCCTCAACGCCCCGATTCGACGCTGCGTCAATCTCCTGCACATCCATGACGTTACCCGCAGTGATCCGCAGGCAAGAGGGACACTCGTTGCAGGGTTCCGGACCTTCGCTGCGTTCGCAATTGACCGCTTTGGCGAGAACCTTGGCGGCACTTGTCTTGCCGGTCCCCCGCGGTCCGCTGAACAGGTAGGCATGCGAAACCCGCTGTTCGCGAATTGCATTCTGCAGCGTCTGAATTATGTGCTGTTGCCCTACCATGTCATGAAACGACTGCGGCCGCCAGGCACGATACAGCGCGATATGTTCCACTATGCATTACCCTCTCTTAGGCTGCCGCTTTCGGCATTTGTCGCTAATTTATTATACTATATCCACTAGACTTTGACCAAAAACAAAAAAGCACCTTCGCTTGTGGCAAAGATACTGTAATGGACAATATGTTAAACCGTGCACCTGTTATTGATGGCTGCGATCCAAGCGGCAACCCTACAACACTGCTCGGGCTAGGCCACCCTCCGGCACAAGAGTAAACTTACTTATGGCTGCTTCCTTCCGGACCTGACCAGGTTCATAAGCACTCATTGCGGAGGACCCAACCGTCAACACAGCCCGTAGGAACCAAGGCCTCACATCGACAGCACCTCTAACAGGAATTCAACCTCGCTACAGCGGATTGCGAGTTACAGGGCACCGCTACCTCCCCGTCTAGCACGGCGAAGATAAGTATAGCTTACACCAAGGCAAAAATCAACTCCAGATGAAACTCCAATTAAAGGAGAAGCCCCCGGACGCCATGTCCGGGGGCTGGACTAATCCATAACCGCTTGTGTGGTTACTCCATTAGATGCCATACTTTTTCTTGAATTTATCAACACGGCCACCGGCATCCATGAACTTCTGCTTACCTGTATAGAACGGGTGGCAGCTGGAGCAAATTTCGACGCGCAGCTCTGATTTCACAGAACCGGCTTCGAATGTATTGCCACATGCACAGGTTACCTTGGTTACATTGTACTTAGGTTGAATAACGGATTGCATATAAACCTCACCTCTCGTGCCCTAGGCCTCATGCGGACCTAGAGTTAATAAAATATCTAAGCGGTATTTTAGCACGAAAGGCCTGGCTCTGCAATATGTCCAGTTCCTGGTTGTTTGCGGTTATATTTGCACGCGACGCTGCTTAGCACGGGCCAAATCCGCTGGTGGCACATGTGTATATGAACCTATAACAACACCAGGAAGTTCCTCGCGGAAGATCTCCAGCATCGTCTTCATTCCCAGTATCTCACCTTGAGCCGGTGGAATTAATTCCAAGTAACTCTCCGGATCAATATTAAGGTTGCGCATTTGGATTAGCTTCAAATCTGTACGTCTAACGAATTCCACCATCGCTTCAATCTCCTCCTCACGGTCGGTAACCCCCGGGAAGATCAGATAATTGATCGATGTATATACACCTTGTGAAGCTGCGTATTTCAAAGACTTCTCCACATTTGCCAGCGTATAGCCGCGCGGCTTGTAATAAGCATTATAATGGTCATCCAACGCACTGATTGTGCTGACACGCATTAGATCCAGTCCAGCATCAACTATACCGCGGATATGATCGCTTAAACCTGCGTTAGTATTGATATTGATATAACCCATATCTGTAATGGAACGGACTTCACGAATAGACTCAATAATGAGCTTCGCCTGTGTGGATGGTTCCCCTTCACAGCCCTGACCGAAGCTGATAATGGACTGGGGTGTTTTTAGATGCTCCAGCATAACCTCTGAAATCTCATTTACTGTGGGACGGAAATTCATTCGTGTCTGAGGGGATACAAAGCCGCTATCGTCAGGCTGTTCAGAGATACAGCCAAAGCATCCGGCATTGCATGAATAGGAGACAGGGACAGCCCCCTCCCAGCGTCCCAGAAAGGTATTAGAAGAGGTCAGGCATTCGTAGCCCAGTGCACAATTGGAGAGATGATCGTATAGACGGTTCTCCGGGTACTTGGCGGTTAAACTGCCTACCCCCACTTCTACATCTTCCCGATCACAATTAAGCGGGTTCCATTGCTCCGGGTCATCCGTAAGATCGGCGGCCACATAGAAGCCGCCATCTTTCCACACTACTGCTGAATAACCGAAGAGTGGAAGCTTATACGACTTGTCTGTCTTGACATACCCGGGAAGACACAAGCGGGTAAAGCCTTGCGGAAGCAGGGCCCCGACAGCTTGTAAGCCTTCCGGAAGCGGCAGCATCTCACCCGTCTCAGGATTCATACCTACCGCCCGTGTGTTAGGCAGACCTACCAGGGTGGCTCCCTCCGGCAGTGGTATTAATTCTTCCTCCAGCATCTCAACAATCATATCCCCGCTGCGGGCCAGCCCATACAGCTCGGGATGATCATATACGTTTCCTTGCCCGTCGGCATATACCAAATACATGTTAGTCTCCTTATTATCGTTTCTCAGGTGGTAGGAACAGAGGGTGTCTTCGGCCGGGTGGTACGACGTGCGGACGAGCCGCTGTTCGAGGTACCTCCATTGCTGGCTGTCCCGCTTGGCGATGAAGACTCTTTGTTTCCGGCAACGTCAAAGGACGCCAGGAATTCAGCATTTGTCTTGCTGTCACGCAGCTTTTTTAGGAAGCCCTCAACAAAGTCATACGATTCATTCATATTCTTACGAATTGCCCAAATGGTATCCAGCTCTTCCTTGCTCAACAGCACCTCTTCGCGGCGTGTGCCGGAACGGCGTATATCGATGGCCGGGAAAATGCGGCGCTCTGCCAGCTTACGGTCCAAATGAAGCTCCATGTTTCCTGTACCTTTAAACTCTTCATAAATGATATCATCCATACGCGATCCTGTATCAATAAGCGCTGTAGCAAGTATAGTCAAGCTTCCGCCTTCCTCCACATTCCGCGCCGATCCGAAAAAACGCTTGGGACGATGGAACGCGGCCGGATCAATCCCGCCACTCAGTGTACGCCCGGACGGGGGTACAACCAAGTTGTAGGCACGTGCAAGCCGGGTAATACTGTCCAGCAAAATAACAACATCCTTCTTATGCTCCACTAACCGCAAAGCCCGCTGCAATACAAGTTCAGCTACTTTGATATGATTCTCTGGAAGTTCATCAAACGTAGATGCCACAACTTCGCCCTTCACGGAACGCTGCATATCCGTTACTTCCTCGGGACGTTCATCAATAAGTAGTACGAACAGGGCAATTTCAGGATTGTTAGTGGAAATGCTGTTGGCAATTTCTTTTAAGAGGAGCGTTTTCCCTGCTTTGGGAGGTGCTACAATCAAACCACGCTGCCCCAGGCCAACAGGAGCAAGCAAATCCATTATTCGAGTGGACAAGTGTGTAGGGGATGTTTCAAGCGGCAGCTTATCTTGCGGATAAAGAGGTGTTAGCGCCGGGAAATGCAAACGCTCTGCTGCACTGGCAGGATTCTCGCCGTTGACGGCATTGACTTGAAGCAATCCGAAGTAGCGTTCATTCTCTTTGGGTGTTCGGCATTTGCCCGATACAAGATCGCCGCTTCTGAGGTCAAACTTGCGGATCTGTGAAGCCGAAATATAAATATCTTCCGCACTGGGCAAATAATTGATCGGCCTAAGAAAACCGTATCCTTCCGGTAAAATCTCAAGAACGCCTTCCATAAACATGAGCCCGCTCTGTTCTGCCTGCGCCCGGAGGATGGCAAAAATCAGTTCCCGCTTTTTAAGCGTCCCGTAGTATGGAATCTGGTATTTTTTCGCCAGCTTATACAAATCGGTCAGCTTCATTTCTTCCAAATCGGAAATTTGAAGATCCATGTAATAACCACCTATTCAATTTTTATGATAAGTTCTTCTAGCAGGTTAACCAGCAAAAAATAGGAGTCTATTAAATTGCTTATTAGGATAGCATTACCCATTCTGGAAGAGGATATGCAGTTCGAGAGCAAAAAAACACCTCTTCCAGGAGATCGGTTAAACCTGATTTATTCGTTCTCACGCCATACTTTGGCTCCCAAATTGCACAAATTGCTAACTAAATTGTCGTAACCACGATCTATATACTCCACACCCGTGACTTCAGTAATTCCTTCCTCCACCGTCAGGCCGGCAATCACAAGTGCTGCACCTGCACGCAGATCGGCAGCCTTGACCTTAGCAGCATTCAGCTTACTTCCTTCAATGATGGCAGAACGGCCTTCTACACGGATTTTGGCGCCCATTCGCACCAGTTCGGGCACATGCTTAAATCGGTTGCTGTATACAAAATCGCTGAGTACACTAACGCCTTCCGCCTGGGTAAGCATACTCGTCATTGGAGATTGCAAATCGGTGGCAAAACCGGGGTATATCAGTGCTTTGACATCAGCATGCTCGTATTTAGCTCTGCCGATGACTCGGATACTTTCATCCAGTTCTTCGATATCTACGCCCATCTCAAGCAACTTGGCCGTGAGTGCCTCCAAATGCTTGGGAATTACATTATCTATCAATACATTGCCGCGCGTAGCCGCAGCAGCAATCATGTATGTTCCAGCTTGAATACGGTCGGGTATGATAGAGTGACGGCACCCGTGCATTTCCGTAACACCTTCGATCCGGATCGTTTCGGTACCAGCGCCTTTAATAACAGCGCCCATGGAGTTCAGGAGAGTAGCTACATCTATAATCTCAGGCTCTTTAGCCGCATTTTCGATGATTGTTGAGCCCTTGGCACGTGAAGCCGCAAGCATAATGTTAATAGTGGCACCTACGCTAGATACGTCTAAGTAAATTTTGGCACCGCGCAGTTCTTTGGCATACAGATGAATAGAGCCATGATCGTTGGTCACAGTTGCACCCAGCGCTTCAAAGCCCTTAATGTGCTGGTCAATTGGACGAGGCTCGAAATTGCAGCCGCCAGGAAGACCAATCGTCGCTTCCTTGAACCTTCCAAGGAGTGCTCCCATCATGTAATATGAAGCCCGGAGTTTCTTAACCGGTCCGTTAGGCATTGGGATGGATACGATACGGGAGGGATTAATTCTCATCTGGCTGCCTGTCCAGGAGACTGTGGCTCCAAGCTCTTCCAGAATTTCGGAATATACAGCTACATCACTAAGGGACGGCAAGTTATCCAGAACAACTTCAGACTCGGCCAAGATCGCCGCAGGAATAAGCGCGATTGCGCTATTCTTCGCTCCACTGATGGTCACGACGCCTTCTAAAGGACGTCCACCGCCAATCATTAATTTTTCCATAAATTTATCCGGTTCCCCCTACGTGTATTGCAGCTTGCCCTGGCAATACCTGCTGTGGCTTAGCTTAATTATATTAATTAGAAACGGATGCGCCGTCCTTATAACAAGGACGGCACCCGTTTCAACAGTAAAATATAAGGACCGGTTATCACCATAGGTAAATAACTCCTTATATTAAACGGAAAGACACCGGCTAGGCGGTGCTTTCCATATCAGACTATTCAGCTTAAAGATAGCTCTACAGAGCCTGTCCAGTGCATCAAAAATATATTAGGCTTTGTTGCTGGAACCGAACTCACGGATTTTGCCGATAACGGTTTGTTTGATAGCTTCGCGGCCTGGTGCGATGAATGTACGAGGATCATAAGCATCCGGTTTTGCAGCCAGAACTTCGCGAACAACCTTAGCAAACGCGATTTGGTTCTCAGTGTTCACGTTGATTTTGGAAGTACCCAGGGAGATAGATTTTTTGATGTCATGCTCAGGAATACCAGTACCACCGTGAAGAACGAGTGGAAGCTTAACTGCATCGCGGATTTCTTCCATTTCTTTGAATCCGAGGTTAGGCTCACCATGGTAAGGACCGTGTACGGAACCAAGAGCAGGAGCCAAAGTGTCAACTCCAGTTTCTTTAACAAGGCTTACACATTCGTTAAGGTCTGCATATTGAATGCCGCCGATAACGTCGTCTTCCTGTCCGCCGACAGTTCCTACTTCTGCTTCTACAGAAACACCTTTAGCATGAGCATAATCAACGACTTTTTTGGTCATTTCGATGTTCTCGCTGATTGGGTGGTGGGAACCATCGATCATTACGGATGTAAATCCGGCGTCGATTGCGTCTTTACATTTGTCAAAGCTTGAACCGTGATCCAGGTGAATAGCAACAGGAACGGTGATTTTCATGTCATGGACAAGACCTTCAACCATCTTAACTACTGTGTAAAAGCCGCCCATGTGACGAGCTGCGCCTTCAGATACGCCTAGGATTACTGGTGACTTTTCTTCTTCTGCTGCACCAAGAATCGCTTGTGTCCACTCCAAGTTATTGATGTTGAACTGGCCGACTGCATATTTTCCTTCAAGTGCTTTGGTTAACATGTCTGTCATAGATACTAATGGCATGGTTTCAATCCTCCTAAGAATGTTTGGTTGCTTATATAAGCCGACATCACATACAGGCCTATTATAGCACATCCTGTGTTAAATACTAAATAGGATACACAAAAAAATGTCCCGGCGGGACGATATCAGGCCAACCCATAGCCCGGGCAGACTGTTCCTTTTTAGCGTATCCATAACCCCTCATTCCCAAACTGTAGATTTCCTAGGTTAGTTGTACTGGTCTATCGACTTATTGTTAAGATGCATATTTACAGCTACCCGCATCTCATCGATGTCAAACGGCTTCGTAAAGTGCATCAGCGCCCCTAGTTTGGTTGCTTCTTTAATCATATCCAGTTCACCGTAAGCTGTCATCATTATAACCTTGATCGCAGGATTGATCTCCTTCAGATGCTTCAGGATCTCAAGTCCGTCCATTCCTGGAATTTTCATATCCAGCAAGACCAGATCGGGGGATTCGCTGCGGACAATGTCCAATGCCAGCTTTCCGTTAGCTGCTTGAAATGTGGTATACCCTTCGCTATTAAACACTTCCATGAGGAGAATCCGGATTCCGTTCTGATCATCAACAATTAACACTTTTTTCTTTTCCATACCATACCCTCCCAGAATTTGAAGCAGATTGTCCATACCGCGCACTCACACAGCTAATGGCCCCTTAACCTAAAAAGTCTATACGAAACCTAATTATTCGTTCCCTACAGCCAAAATCCTGCTAATTGGTTAAAATGCTTAAATCTATGTCATTTTATGGACTATAACCAGACTGCGCCGTGCAGACAATTCACGCTTTTCAAAAAAAAGGCGGTATCATGAGGAATTGTGAACTATGTTCAGTCCTATATTGCAAAGAAAGCCTCCATACGGAGGCTCATCGGGGCCCTATAAAGGCCTTCTTATGAAATTACAGTTGTTCGGAATGAGTCAGTGATGCTTTGACAAATTCGCGGAAAAGCGGCTGTGGTCGGTTCGGACGGGAGGTGAACTCCGGATGGAACTGCACCGACAAGAACCATGGATGGCCCGGGAGCTCGACAATCTCTACCAGACGGCCGTCCGGAGAGGTACCGGAGATCACGAGGCCGGCTTTTTCGATTTCATCGCGGTAAGCATTATTGAATTCATACCGGTGACGGTGACGCTCATATACCAATTCATCATCGTAGCAGGACATTGCCAGTGATTCAGGAAGAAGCTTACATGGGTAAAGACCAAGACGCATGGTCCCGCCCATATCTTCGATATCCTTCTGCTCCGGCAGCAGGTCGATAAGCGGATGCTGTGTAGACGGATCGATCTCCGAGCTGTTTGCACCAGCCAGTCCCAGAATGGAACGGCCATATTCGATCACGGAAACCTGCATTCCCAGGCAGATGCCGAAGAAAGGAATGGATTGTTCTCGTGCATAACGAATGGCGGAAATCTTACCTTCGATTCCCCGGTCACCAAAACCGCCTGGAACGAGTATTCCGCCAATGCCTCCCAGCAGTTCATCTACATTCTCGTCAGTAACCTGTTCAGCATCGACCCAGCGGATCTTCACCTCAGCATTCGAAGCAAAACCGGCATGGGACAGCGACTCCACTACACTTAAATAAGCATCATGCAGTGCTACATACTTGCCGACAATGGCAATTTCAACCGTGCGCTCAAGCTGCTGAATCCGGCTCAGCATGCTCTCCCACTCACGCATATCCGGTGCAGGAGTGGTCAGCTTCAGGTGATTGACTACAATCTCGTCCAAGCCTTCATCGCGCAGGTTCAGCGGAACCTCATACAATGTCGAGGCATCGCGGCATTCTACTACGGCGTTGGCGTCGATATCGCAGAACAAAGCAAGTTTGGCCTTCATATCGTCGGTCAAAGGATACTCCGTACGGCAGACGATCACGTTAGGCTGAATCCCGATGCTGCGAAGCTCCTTCACGCTGTGCTGTGTCGGCTTGGTCTTCACTTCTCCTGCAGCCTTAATATATGGAATCAGGGTTACGTGAATATACATTACATTTTCCCGGCCGATGTCGCTTTTGATCTGACGGATAGCTTCCATAAACGGCAAGCTCTCAATATCGCCCACGGTACCGCCGATTTCTGTAATGACCACATCTGATCCTGTCTCGCGGCCTGCACGGAATACGCGCTCTTTGATCTCGTTCGTGATATGCGGGATGACTTGAACGGTTCCGCCCAAGTATTCCCCGCGCCGCTCTTTGCTGATGACCGAGGAATATATCTTACCGGTTGTAACATTGCTGTTCTTCGAGAGATTGATGTCAATAAACCGTTCGTAGTGCCCAAGATCAAGGTCCGTTTCCGCTCCATCATCAGTGACAAACACTTCGCCATGCTGATAAGGACTCATGGTTCCAGGGTCTACGTTAATGTAAGGATCGAACTTCTGAATAGTCACCTTCAATCCTCTGTTCTTGAGCAGCCTGCCCAAAGAAGCGGCGGTAATGCCTTTGCCCAGGGAAGACACAACGCCCCCCGTTACAAAAATATACTTTGTCACTGTAAAACCCTCCTAAATAAAGTCCAGAAATTCAGGCACGCTTGGTGTTTATCGTAACCCTTTTTTCGATTATCAAAACGGGGAACCCAAAAAGTTACTTCTCCAATGAATCCCGGAAAAAACCATCCATTTCTATAGAAAGATAAGGATAATTAATAACGTGAAACATATGAGTTCTATCTTTTAAAAAAACAAAAAAGTGACACCCGTAGACCCGGGGCACTTTTTATTTTAGAAAACAATATTAACTTCCATTATAAGCCCATGCAATAGTTTACTCTGACGGTCCCACCCATGTCAAGGGAGGAATTACGCGCAAACGTATACTACTTTAATATTTCTCGTCCTCATCCTCATCATCGGCATCTTCTGCTTCGCCGTCTTCGGAATCTTCATCATCAACCTCATCTTCGTCAATGTCGTCTTCATCGATAACAACATCTTCGTCGACTTCTTCTTCGCTGTCGTCGTCGGAATAGAGGTCGTCGCGATCTTCGTCGATAGCATCGAAATCCTCTTCCTCTGCAGCGTAGTTCTCTTCTTCTTCGGCGAAATCATCGTCTTCCAGATCGTCATCCTCATCGTTGATGATACGCACGCGTTTGGTATTGCCGACAGGATCGTCAGAGCGTTCCAGAGGGTACCAGCGTTTAAGCCCCCACAGGTTGGTTCCAACACAGGCAAAACGCCCGTCAATATTAATCTCGGTATATAACTGGGCAATAGTATCTTGGCTTTCTTGATCGGTCATACCGCGCAAACTGGCTACCTCAACCATCAGATCACGGTAGTAGTAAGGTGTATTGGCTGCTTTGAGTACCAGGAAAGCCAGGTCCACCATCGGCATTTCTTTTATTTTCTCAGGGTCCAGCTTTAAATTGAGTGGCGTACTCACTAAAGGACACTTCCTCTCACGCATTGTTCACATTACCGTTAATTTCTATTTCATAATATCCATTAACAAAACTAAGTAAAACCTATTTGGCAGCAAATTGCAAGTCAAAACCATCCGGCTGAATGATGTATTCCCGGGCCTGCTCTGAAACCTGTTATTCACTCACGCCAAAAAGGCGGAGGAAGTTCCTCCGCGCATGACTGTATCCACGCCAAGGATCGGCTCCTTACGGGATGTTGCAAAGAGAACTCGCGCTCTCTTCTGTTTATTTTATGTAAAGCTCCGCCTTTTGACACGATGGGCAGCCTATTTCGCTAAAAAAGGGCAAGTTCCCATTCGGACGTCTGCCTCCCCTCATACAATATGGCAGCACGGCACCGAGGAGGGGACGGCGTAACTTATGGATTACTACGGATTTTGGCAGATGCTGCTTGGTGAGATATCGGCTGCCCCCAAAAATGCCGAGCGGCGCATTGTCACCTTCAATGATGCCCGCCAGTATGCCGGAGCGCTATCAGAGTGGAAGGCACTGAAGGCAAAGAAACCAGAATTGCGGCAAGTACAAATATCCCCATTAATCCGGGCATTTGTTGTGCCCGCCGCGGGTGCGGGGAAGCTGCTCTATAAATATGAAGATTCCCTAAGCATCGAAGAGGATTCCCGGATACAGGTTCACGCGGTGGCCCCTGAAAAATCAGGGACCGCCATGATGCCTTGGGGCGTCAGAGCCATTCATGCTCCGCAGGCGTGGTCCCGGTCGACCGGAGTGCATGTAAAGATCGGAGTCATTGATACAGGTGCCGATTACCGGCACCCGGATCTTAGGCATTCGCTGGCTTCCGGCGTGAACCTGCTGCACCGCGGCATGCTGCCGCTCGACGATAACGGACACGGCACTCATATCGCCGGTACGCTGGCGGCGGCCGGCGGCACCCGCGGCATGATGGGCGTAGCGCCGCGGGCACAGCTGTACCCGGTCAAGGCCTTTGACCACAGCGGCTCGGCCTATGTGTCGGACATTGTACTCGGCATCGACTGGTGCGTACAGAACAAGATCGATATCATTAATATGAGCTTCGGCATGAAAACGAGAAGTAAAGCCCTTCACGATGTGGTGATCAAGGCCTACCGGGCCGGGATCGCCATCATTGCTTCCTCCGGCAACGACGGCAAACGCGGCGGGGACTATCCCGCCCGCTACCCCGAGACGATCGCCGTCGGCGCCCTTGACCGGAGGCACCGCGTCGCGGCCTTCAGCAACCGGGGTCCGTATATCGATGTATACGGACCCGGCGAGGGCGTGCCCTCCTGCTGGCTGAAGGAGGGCTACAAAGAGATGAGCGGCACCTCCATGGCGACCTCGCATGTCACGGGAGCCGCCGCTTTGCTGCTCGCGCTGCGCCCGGGCCTCTCGCCACGGGAGCTGAAGCTGCTCCTGCGCCGCACGGCATCGCCGGTGCGGCTGCGCAAAGGCCAGCGCCGCACGGCCTTAGGCGGCGGGGTGGCCGATGCCCTGCGCCTGCTGCGGGCAGGCGCACGGGCGAAGCGGGCCACCGCCGCGAAGGCGTAGGGGCGGCGGCCTCCTATGCCCGCAAGGGCAGCGGGTAGGCCTTGGGCGGGCCACGGGCGGACCGCTTGCACCGGGAGTTGTCCCGGCATACCCAGCTGGCTTAGGCCGGGTTGAGCAGTAGGAATGAGTAGCGTAGATCAATCACATTCCCCTAGTCAGTAAGTATAGCAAAAGCTCCGCCTCCAAATTATACGGGGGCGGAGCTTTTGCTTAAACTGGACCGTTACATCCGGTCCGGTGCAGTTACACCAACGAGACGAAGCACGTTGGCAATTGTGGTCCGGGCCGCGCCCAGCAGAGCAAGGCGGGCTACGGTCTGGGCGGCATCCTCGGTGATGACGCGCTCCGCTTTGTAGTAGCTGTGGAACAGCGAAGCCAAATCGTATACGTAACGGATCAGACGATGCGGCGCATAGCTGCTGGCAGCTATCTCGATCTCCGCCGGCAATTCGCCGATTTTGCGAAGAAGATCATATTCATGTGCAGCGGTCAGCTTGGCATAGTCGATTTCGGCAAAATCAGGCAATAGAATTCCTTGCTCCTCAGCCTGACGGAAAATACTGCAGATCCGCGCATGTGCATACTGCACATAGAATACAGGGTTCTCGTTGGAAGTGGAAATCGCCAGATCCATATCGAAGTCCAGATGTGAATCCATGCTGCGCATGGTGAAGAAATAACGGATGGCATCGATTCCGACTTCGTCCATCAGGTCTTCCATCGTTACCGCTTTGCCGGTACGCTTGGACATTTTAACCTTTTCGCCGTTCTGGAAGAGACTGACCATTTGGGCAATCAACACGACCAGCTTCTCCGGATCATTGCCAAGTGCAGACATGGCCGCCTTCATCCGGGGAATATAGCCGTGGTGATCGGCGCCCCAAATGTTGATCATTTTGTCATAGCCCCGGCCATATTTGTCGCTGTGATACGCGATATCCGGGGTTAGATAGGTATAGGTTCCGTCGTTCTTGATCAATACGCGGTCCTTGTCATCGCCGTATTTCGTTGTTTGGAGCCAAGTCGCCCCGTCCTGTTCGTAGACCTCACCGCGATCGCGCAGCTCGTCCAGGGAACGCAGCACTTCACCGTTCTCGTACAGGGAGGTCTCACTGAACCAGATATCGAAGCCCACGCGGAACCGGTTAAGGTCGCGTTTGATTTTATCCAGCTCCTTGGTAAGACCATAGGTACGAAAGAAGGCTGCGCGGTCGCCTGGTGTCATGGACAGCAGCTCGTCGCCCTTTTCGGCCACCAGCTCTTTGGCAAAACCCTTGATGTCCTCGCCATGGTAGCCGTCTTCCGGCATTTCCGCCTGCTGGCCCAGCTCCTGGAGATAACGGGTTTCGATGGATTTGCACAGGTTCTGAACCTGGTTTCCGGCATCATTTATGTAATACTCGCGGGTGACCTGGTACCCGGCAAAATCAAGCACGTTGCACAGCGCATCGCCAACAGCAGCCCCGCGGGCATGTCCCAGATGCAGGCTGCCGGTAGGATTCGCGCTGACAAATTCCATCTCGACCTTCTGCCCCTGGCCTGCATTAATGCGGCCATAGTCCTCACCCTGTTCAGCCACGAGGGCGATTACCGGGTAGAGGTAGCTTTTTGACAACGTAAAATTGATGAAGCCCGGTCCGGCAATTTCTGCTTTTTCAATAGAAGCATTGCCCTTATCCAGGTGCTCAATGATCGCTTCAGCAATCTGCCGTGGATTGCGCTTGGCAATCTTGGTTAGCTGCATCGCAGCATTGGTAGCCAGGTCTCCGTGGGCTTTGTCCTTGGGTACTTCCAGTACGATGGCCGGAAGCTCCTCTATGGTGACCAGGCCAGCGGCGACAATGGCGCCAGCGATCGCTTCCTTCACCCGTTCATTGGCTAACTGAAGCGGATTTTGACTATGTGTCATGATTGTAGTTCCTCCTGTATATGCAAACTTATAGCGAACTGTCCCGATAATTCCCCGTATACGTAAAGATCATATTCCCACGAAACCGCAAGCGATCTTCCCTCGCGCTTCATATCCAGTTTCCGGGTGGCTGTGGAGAGATTAAACTGTGTATATGGCGAGCGGTAGAATCCCGGCCGACGTTGTCCCGGAACAAAGGACTGCTCCGACTGGACACCGCCGTGTCGAATCAGTTTCAGTTCACTGTCTGAAATCTTCAAAGTGGTTCGGACAGAAACCTGCTCGCCCTTAGGGCCTGTCTGCGTTTCTTCATAACGGATATACAGCTGATCTCCTCTGGCAATAGCCTCACCTGAGGCGTGTACCACATTCCGTTCTCCGCCCTGTACGCTCGTAAGCGTTACGGAAACGCCGTATTTGCCTTGCTGCACTTCAGTCATCACACGTTCCTCGCTTATTCACACTTATATAATCTAAGGCACATTCGCTTTCCCATTGTACACTATATCCAGATCGGGAGGGCAATTCAATCGCTAATTTGGACTTCCAGGAGCTGTTGTCTCCGGATTTCTTGATTCATGCCGCTTTTAGCGGATGAATTCCAGAGTCACAAAGGCAGCAGCGACACTGTATCCCTGCTCTTCAGCCCCTCTACCATAGACGTCCAGGCTTCCGGCTTATCGGCAAGTACTGCATAATAGCGGGTCAGAAAGTCCGCAACCAAAGAAGCCTTGACCTGCCTCAAATCCTCATCCCCCGGCATAAAGCACAGGTCAAGACCCGACACCGCCTCCCCGTCACCCTGCCAGGAGGGATGAACGTACGGGAAATCCATCCGCTTGTATCCCAGATGTGACAGCACCTCCCTGCGGACAAACGGGTCCATAGGCTTGATGCCCCCAAATGCATACTCCACCCGGTAAGGATCGTAAATCTCGGCGAACATGCCAAATAGCTCTTTACCATTGCCTGCTGCCAGCTTCTTCAAGTCTTTCAGGCGGCTCTGAGCCAGGAAGCGCCCTATTCCCAGGCCCTCCCGGCCAATGATAGTGAAATCGGTCATCGCCACATTCCAGTCGGTGTAATAACGGTATTCCGTAGTGCCCACAACAGCGCCATCATGCACAGCAGCAAATACACGGATGCCGGGATCTTCCAGAGGTTCCTTCCACAAGCTGAATTCAAGAACTTCCTCAGGGGGAAACACATCTGACAGCAGATGATGTACTTGTCTGAACAAAGGATCCGCGACACTCGTAATTCTTGTATATTCCATACTCAAGGATCTCCTCCGATTCTGATAAAGATGTTTCCTTACTTATTATAGAAAAGGATTACGCCACTCCATGAGCGCAGCGTAGTTGCCCGACTCTTCATCTTCCAGATAATCAGCCACCACTCCCACCGGGGACCGCCCGCAGCGCAGCAGAAAGGTGAGCACCGGATCGGACCATTTGCCGGCTGTCACTCCTTCCAGATACTCCTCCGCAGACATCCTGGAGGCTTGAAGATGATAGCCTGGCATACGGCCCGCTCCCAGCAGCCGCTCCAGCCTCTGCTCTACCACAACATGATACAGCGACTGTACCAACTCTTTGCCCAGCCCCAGCTTGCGGTGTTTGGGACGGACGCACAGATCGGCAATATAGAGCGTGTTCCCGCCCGGCTGGTGGGTAGTAATATATCCGTCAGCCGTAACCTCTGACCAGGTATGATGGAGCGCCGGGGCCTCAGTGTCAAAATGAATTTTCAGTCCGGTTACTGACCCTGCCAGTTCCCCGTTCACCTCCACACATAGCGCCCCCTCCGGAAAAAGCGTCACATGATTCATCAGCTGCTCCCGGTTCCACCATAGTTCAGCAGGATAGGGAGGCGGAAAGGCTTCGGACTGAATGGTAATCAGCTCGGCAAAATCGGCTTCCTTGTAGCTGCGGAGCACTGCAGGCACTGGGATTTTACCGTCGAAAGCGTAAAAGCTCTTGTTATACATGCCTCTTCGTCCCCCTTACATCCAGTCTGTATACAGATCCGTTCGGCGATCCCGCCAAGTGGTCACCGACCCGCGGTCACGAACTCTGTAGAGCAGCTCCAGATCCAGGTCGGCGGTGATAATCATATCATCGTTAATTTCACCCTCAGCCAACAGACCCCTGGGAGGAAACGGAATATCATTGGGCGTAATTACCGCAGCCTGGCCAAAGTTCGCCCGCATCAGGTCTACGGTAGGCAGCGAGCCTACAGTGCCTGTGAGCACGACGTAGATTTGATTCTCAATGGCACGGGCATGGCTGGTGTATCTAACTCGGTGGAAACCATGGCGGTCATCCGTGCAGGAAGGGCAAAAAATGACATCCGCCCCCTTGGCCCGGGCCATGCGCACAATCTCCGGAAATTCGATATCGTAGCAGGTTAGCATGGCGATGGTTCCTTTCTCCGTTTGAAACACCTCCAGCCCTTCCCCCGCACCCATATTCCAGCCCTCGACTTCAGCCGGCGTGATGTGCAGCTTCGCCTGCTCGGCAATTCTTCCATCCGGATAAAAGAGATGGGCCACATTATAGAGCTTGTCGTTTCTACGAAGCACATGGGTCCCGCCAATGATATGCACAGCATATTTCTGGGCATACCCGGAGAACATCTCCCGGTAACGGTCCGTAAATTGCGGCAGATCTTCTATGCCAAGAGCATTCCCCCGTTCATCGCCAATGGACATCAACTGTGTCGTCAAAAATTCGGGAAACAGGATGAACTCGGCGCCGAACTCCTCGGCCGTTTTTATATAATGCTCGCACTGGGCGGCAAACTCCTCAAAGGAGGAAATGGTATGTAAATGATATTGTATGGCAGATACGCGAATGGACACAGCCGCAGTCCTCCTAAGCATGAAATGGGGTGCATACGTAAAGTACCTAAAATTTTACCATATTGGTTCGCAAAATCACACCTGAAGCCCATGCTGCACCTCTGTGCCTTGTTGTTTTATCCGGTTGACTGCACGCAAAAAAGCAGCTCCTGTGACGGAGCCGCTCCCGCTGGTTAATACAGGCCGGTCTCTGATGGTATTTCTCATCATAAATAGATATGCCGTTCAGCTTATTGCCCTGTCCCCTTAAAAGACAATTTCAACTTCCATGTCGATCCGCCGTCACCGGTGCTGTATAAGGAAGAAGTATTCTGCCCGCGGACAGCCATCCACCCTTCCTTAAGACCTGTGAAGGAGATCATCCCCTCATTGCCCGGAATAGCTGGAAGGTTAGTCCACTCCTTGCCGCCTTTATAAGAACGGCCTACGGCTACTTTTTCGCCAGCAGGCGAGAAGCCGACCAGAAAGGCGGCGCTGCTGCCTACAAGCTGCATATTGCCCGGCTTGCCCGAGGCAGGTCCGGACCGAAGCTGTGCCGCCCCGCTGCCTGGTGCAGGTCCGCCCCCGGCAGAATCCTGGGCAATCACACGTTTCCAGCTGCCACCCTTATTGCTGCTGGCATAGAGTGAGTATGAGGTCTGCGACATCCCTGTTCCGCCATACAGCAAAGCGTACACCTGATCACCGCTCGCATAGATTCTCCCGGACTCAGGATAAGCAAAAGCCGATTGTAGCGAGAGAGACCAAGTGGAACCGCCATTCGAAGTCTTCATGACACGGTAGCCGGCCCCCGGTGCTATCACAAGTGCATAACCCTTGTCACGGCTGGTAAATTCCGCGCTGCGTGTGTTGGCCGGAGTGCGGATCAGACTCCAAGTACGTCCTCCGTCATTAGTGTAGGAGGTAGCATTCGGGCTGTAGCCGAAGCCCCGCTTACTATCCTTAAAGTCAATTCTTTCAAAATCCGTTGCCGTATTCCCTATCCGGGTCCAGGTAGAACCGCCATTCGTGGTGGCAATGAGGTAGGTTGCCGCTGCATCCTTCACGGAAGCCAGTGCCCAGCCCTGGACATTATTCGGAAAGTCAATCTGCCTGAAATTCCACTGCCCTTGGTAAATCTCCTGAAAATGACAGCCCCCGTCCGAGGTTCCAATCATAAAGCCGCTACCCGCTGCCCTTCCTGTATCGGCACTCAGAAATTGCAGATCCGAGAAACTCAGCGGGGTTTCTTCTGATGCAGCATGCCGTGCTTGCAGTTCTTTCAGCAATCCATGATCACCGGTGCCACAAGCCGGTACAGCTGTTGCCGCAGAGGCTGCCTGTGATGGAGAAGCGTGCATTCCCCAAGCAGAAACTGCCACCAGAACTGCGGACAGGAGAGTCAGCTTCCCCTGATGCAGCATTTTAGTCCAATTCATAATGACACCTCCTGAACGATTTGTCGTCTCTAATAGATACTACTTGACACTACTCTGTTATACTGTCCAATCCCTCTTCTTTCTACCTGGATAAAGTCACAAAATGAAAACAATTTGGTTACCACCTTATTCCGTATTGCAGAAAACGTTGTTCTTTCCGGAAAAGCCCTTATAACCTTATGAATATCCAAGCTCTTCCTTTCCCATAATGAGAATTGACAAGTTGTACGCAAAAAAGGAAGGAGCCCGATGCCATGCCCCGCGAACCTGCAGCACCTCCAAAACCTAAATACCGCCTCCGCCGGTTGTTCCGGCTGTTGGCTGTGGTGAGCGTGCTATTTGTGCTGGCAGCCTGCGCGCTGCTGGGTTACCTGTATCAAAAGGATCTTCCGCCAATCGCTGACGATATCCGCTCCAAGCTGCTTGACTCCCGGGGGAATGTGCTGACTACCTTTACCACAGACGGCCGCAGCCGGGAGCCCGTAACACTCAGTCAAATTTCGCCGCTTCTTATTCAGGCTACCCTCGCTGTGGAGGACCGTAAATTCTACGATCACTCCGGCTTTGATGTAAGAGGGATGGGACGCGCTGTTCTTGCCAACCTGGAGTCCGGGGACCGCACGCAGGGGGCGAGTACCTTAACCCAGCAGCTTGCTCGTAATCTCTACCTGACCCATGAGAAGACCTGGACGCGCAAGGCAAAAGAAGCCCTCTACACGATGCAGCTTGAAATGAAATACAGCAAAAATGAAATTCTGAATATGTATCTGAACCAGATTTATTATGGACATGGCGCCTATGGGATCGAAGCCGCTTCAAGGATGTATTTCGGTAAAGCAGCCGCAGATCTGGATCTGGCGGAAAGTGCCCTGCTTGCCGGAATTCCAAAAGGCCCGACCTATTATTCTCCCTTCACCCATATGGACAATGCCAAGAAACGACAGCAGATTATTCTGGCTGCGATGACGGAAATGGGAGATATCACGGAGGCACAGGCGACTTCCGCCAGACTGGAGACCTTAAGCTTCAAGCCACAGGGTGAAAAGGATACCCTCGTCGCTGCACCTTACTTCCGCGATTATGTCCGCAGCCTGGCCATTGACTCCCTGCACATTAGCAGCGAAGAACTGGATCAGGGCGGTCTGAATGTATATACAACCCTCGATCCTGATATGCAACAGGCGGCTGAGGAGGCTGTGGACAAAGGGATGGATTCCGCTAGTGACCTGGAGACTGCACTGGTGTCGATAGATCCCCGGACGGGTTATATCAAAGCCATGGTAGGAGGCAAAAATTACCGTACCAATCAGTTTAACCATGCGTTAGCCACTACCCGGCAGCCCGGGTCTTCTTTTAAGCCCATTATGTATTTAACCGCACTGTCCTCCAAAACAATGACGGGACTGTCCGTATTTAACAGCCAGCCCACGCTGTTCCATTATGATCATGACCGCAAGACCTATCAGCCCAAAAATTTCGGAGACAAGTATCTGGGAGAAATTAATATGCGCCAGGCCATTGCCGCCTCCGACAATATTTATGCGGTGAACACGATTATGAAAATAGGCGCGGATAAAGTAGCTGAAATGGCAGCCAAAATGGGGGTCGACAGTCCGCTGCAGCCAGTGCCTTCCCTGGCCCTGGGTACTTCACCAGTGAGCCCGCTGGAGATGGCGTCAGCCTTTGCTGTGATAGGCGGGGGCGGAATAAAGCTTCCGGCTACAGCAATACTAAAGATTACCGATGCCCATGGAAATCTTCTATATGAGGCTCCCCGGAAGCAAGGAGAGAAGGTCGTAGAACCGGCAGCAGCGTATGTGCTGACCCGGCTAATGGAAGGCGTATTTGAGAGCGGAGGAACAGGCAACCGTGTGGCGTCCATTATTAAGCGTCCGGTTGCCGGAAAGACCGGCACCACCGATACCGACGGCTGGATGGTCGGCTTCACGCCTGAGCTGTCAACAGCCGTCTGGGTCGGTTATGACAAAGGGCGTAATATTGCTACATCAGACGGGCGGCGTGCCGCCCCCATATTCGCCCAGTTTACAGAAAAGGCACTGGCAAACGTACCGCCCAAAATCTTTCCGATTCCTGACGGAGTCGTCAGTGTGTATATCAATCCTGAGTCTGGAAAGCTCGCTACATCTGATTGTCCCGAGAAGGAATTGGAAACCTTCATCAGTGGCACAGAGCCTACCGAATACTGTGATCGGCACGGTGCAGGCGGTTCTGCAGCAGATCCTCAGGACGGAAAAGTTGTTCCCCCTGCTGCGGACACCAAGGATGATCACTCCCTATGGAACGACATCAAACGCTGGTGGATGAACTGATCCCGGTTGCTCAGCTGCCGTTCCTGCGGTACGATGGGACCAATCATCGAAGAGGGCGCTAATGAATAGCCTGATTCGGCCAGTGAGGTGTCATTAATCTATGGAACGGAAGGATAACGCTGGTACCAGGGAGACACTGTCTTCCAGAAAACTCTTGTCCCCGCATATATATAAGCTTACAGCACTCCAGGCTGCACCGCTTCTTTTGGGACAGCATCTGGTCCGGCGGACCGAGGACGGGGAGATCCGCTGCCGGATCGTCGAGACTGAAAGTTATGGCGGCTCAGAAGACAAAGGCAGCCACGCTTACGGCGGACGCCGCACGGCGCGTACCGAGGTCATGTTCAGAACCGGCGGAGTTGCTTACGTGTACCTCATTTACGGTATGTACAACTGCGTAAATGTAGTAACTGCCGCCAAGGATGATCCGCATGCCGTGCTGATTCGTGCGGTGGAGCCGCTGACTGTCAACGATACGGGGCAGATGGCGGCCTATCGCGGCATTACGGTCAAGAAGCCATCGGACCTCTCCGGCGGTCCGGGGAAGCTGTGCAGGGCACTTCGTATAGATAAGAGTCTGAACGGCTGTCCGTTGAATGATCCTGCGGAGCCACTGTGGCTGGAGCAGGGTGACCCGCCCGATACCCTGGATATTGTACAAGCCCCGCGAATCAATATTTCTTATGCCGAAGAATACGCCCTGCTTCCCTGGCGGTTCTACCTCAGAGGCAACCCTTACGTCAGTGTCTTGGATAGACAGGCCCAGCCGTTTCATCTCCCAAAAGTTTGGTAAGGCTGTTTCGCCACCCGGAATTGGGTAAAAAACAAAAGAACCCTAATCCATCTCTCCTTTCGGACTTCCCGAATGGAGAGATTTTTAAATCCGCAAAAAAAATCTTCCTGTTTTTTACAAAAAATCTACTATGAATGCGCTTTCCCCGTTCTCATAACTTACAATTACTGCTATAATCATAGATATCCACAAAAAAATTAAAGATGTAAATGAGGGACATGGGATGAAGGATACAGGCATGATCCGGAGTTTGGACAGTCTTGGCAGAATTGTGGTTCCCGTAGAAATCCGCATGACACGCAATATTGACATTGGGGATCCTATCGAATTTTTTATTTTGAATGATGAAATCATCGTACTCAGAAAGTACACCTCAACGGAATGCACGTTCTGCAGAAGCCTTGATCATGTGACCTACTATAAAGACCAGTTCATTTGCAACAGTTGTCTGAAAGAACTCAGCAATCCAGAACGGACAGCCGATGACGACCTTCAGCCGGAGAGCCCCGCAGACTTTAATCCTGAGCCTATCCGCGGAGGACGGCGGACAAAGACTGAGGAAATGAGCCAGCGCCTGGAGAAGGCTATTGAAGAGCATCCTTATGCCAATCAGAAGGAGCTCGCAGAGGTCCTAGGCATCAGCCAAGCCCGCGTTAGCCAGCTCAAGCGCAAGCTCAACCTGCTCAGTAGATCATAGGATCAATGCTATCCCGGCATCCTGCGCTTTCATACACAATACAAACAGCCAGGCTCTCCTGAATTGGAGGACTTGGCTGTTGTTGGGTAACGTGATCTATTGGTCCTCATAGACACCGGAGGTAATTTTATTCCGACAATGCTGCCTTTAACTCTTCGGTCGACGCGTCCCACCATTCTGCATTATGGGCAATCAGCAGCGACTTTAGGGCTGCTTTGTCAGCTGCTCCAATCCCCTCCAGAATCACTCTGCGCTTCAGCGCGGAATCCAGCTTGTTCACATGATCAGCAAGAATTTTCCAGCCCCGGCGGGCTTCAGTATCAATCCACATCTCACAAGCAGTAATCCCGCCGTAAGACTGGCCTTCCGGGGTACGGTCCACCGCTACCCAAACCACCCATACCTGTCTTCCGTCCAGGACATCCTCACGGTTCGGGCTGAATTTAATCCCCTTCTCCACTTTGCTCTTGGCATGCATGGCACCGATATCGATAACGGCCTCGCCGCCGTCAATAATAACAGGCGATACATTGTTCAAATCGATGGAACCTGCTCCGAAGCCTTTATGCTTGCTCTTTGCGTTCACGATATTCAGAGCCATCGGTTTTTTACCCTCTGGTTGATTGTTATCCACAGGTGCACATCCTTCCTCTCACTAATAGAACGTGAATATAATTTAATTTTAGCTAATAATGCGCCGAATGCAAACATATACATCCCGTAGATGCTTGTCACGGGAGGAATCACAGTATGAAGCCACTGTCATTAAGGTACACCCTCATCTTTGCGGCCCTGGCCGCCTTCGCCTTAGGAGGTGGAATTTGGGCGTTATCAGGGCACAACCCCGATGTTCTGACAGCTGCCGCACCCAAAGAGGCCAAGTCCCCTGTAGCTGCACAGATCAAAGCTCCGCAACCCGTTCTCCCGGAGAGTAAGCCGCTCCCCGTCTCGGAGGCGCTAAGCGAGCGGGTGGCCGAATATCATATTGACGCGCAGCTAATCCCCTCTACCGGGTCATTAAGGGCTTCCGAAACGGTGACCTGGACCCATCCCGGCCAAAAACCGGTACAAGACCTCTACTTCCATCTTTACCCGAATGCTTTTGCTTCTGAAGATACCACCTTTATGAAAGAATCTGGAGGAACACTGCGCGGGGATAGAATGCCAGCGAATGGATACGGCAGCATGACTCTGACCGATTTACGGACCTCTGACGGTGTCTCACTCATGCAGCGTCTGCAGTATGCCCAGCCTGACGATGGCAATGTGAATGACAGGACACTGGTGAAGGTGCATCTTCCTGAACCCGTCAACGGAGGAGAAAGTGTTACGCTCAGGCTGAAGTATGAGGTCAAGCTGCCTAAAATATTCGCCCGCATGGGAATTTCAGGTGACTTTGTCATGGCTGGTCAATGGTTTCCCAAGATCAGTGTGTATGAGCCTGTTGGCACCCGGGGGGCAAAACAGGAAGGCTGGAATCTGCATCAGTACCACGGTACCTCCGAGTTCTACAGCGACTTCGGGATCTACAATGTAACCCTTTCCGTGCCCTCCAATTATACAGTCGCAGCAACCGGCTTCCCAGTGAAGACCGCGAGGCTGAAGCAGGGCCAGAAGATTTACCAATTCTACGCCGATGATGTTCATGATTTCGCCTGGGCGGCCTCTCCCGACTTTGCGGTTGCCGAGGAAGCCTTCTCTGCTCCTGGCGTGCCCGGGGTAAGGATTAAGCTCTATCTGGACCCGTTGCATAAGGATTTACAGGAGCGTTATTTTCAGGCGGCCAAAGCTGCTCTTAGCGCTTTCAGCAAATGGTACGGTTCTTATCCCTACTCCACGCTATCTATCGTCGTCCCGCCTAAGGCAGGGAATGGCGCAGGCGGGATGGAGTATCCTACACTCATCACAGCCTTCGGCGCAACCGAAGATGCTCCAGGAACGCAGCTTGAACGTACGGTTATCCATGAAATCGGGCATCAGTTTTTTTATGGCATGATAGCCAGCAATGAATTTGAGGAAGCCTGGCTGGATGAGAGCTTCACCTCTTATGCAGAAGACCGGCTGATGGAACAGGAATATGGTGTAGCCTCTAATTCTGCACTTCAGGCCAGTCTGGTTACCTCATCACAGCCGCTCAATCTGGAGACCTGGAAATACACCGGAGATGACGCCTATACACGCAACGTATACATCCGGGGCAAACTGGTCCTTAAAGACATTGAGCAGCAAGTGGGGACCAAAACGATGGATGCCATCATGGCCGCCTATGCCCGTAAATACCGTTTCCAGCACCCTTCCACAGCGGATTTTCAAAAGACCGTAGAAAAAGTGACCAAAAAATCGTGGCAGATGTATTTCGATCAATATGTTTACAGTGGCGGCGCTCCTGATTTTGCCGTAGATGACATTATCAACACCCTTCACAAGGGGAGCGATATAGATAGCCTTCGTTATGATTCGACAGTTGCCGTGAGTAACAAAGGCAGCCAGTACGGGAATGTACCAGTAAAGTTCACCTTTTCGGATGGATATACTGTTCAACGGTATTGGGATGGAAAAGACAAACAAACTACATTTCAGCTGTCCTACAAAGCGCCGCTAATGTCGGCAGAGATTGACCCCGAACATTCCATCCTGCTGGAGAATAAGCATCTGAATAATTTCCGGCTCGCGGCACTGGAACCTGATACGCTCTCACGATGGACGCTTAGCATAACCAACCTGATTGAAAATCTGCTCGGAACTCTTGTCTGGTGAGGTGAAGGATTGTGAAAAGATCGATATCCCGCGGCTGGCACAGCATGAAAGAGCAATTTTATATACTAATTCTGTTGTTCATTTACCGGCTGTTCTGGGGCTATTTCATGTACAAGTTCGTTAAAAGCGCTGTAGTCCCGGTACTTCTGCGCTATCCCGATCAGGATGCGGGCGGCAGCGGGATAGGCAGGCTGCTGTATTATGTGGAGGGCCAGCTCGCACTGGGTACCGATTCCGCTGTTCAGCACTGGCTTTGGATGCTTCTGGCGCTAAGCGCATTTAGACTGCTGCTCTCCCCATTCATCCGCGCTGGACTGCTCCATGAACTCCATCAGGAACGTAAGGGGGAGCGAGGGATGTTCTTTTTTCCGGGTATGCGGCTGTATGGGCTTCCGGTAATGCTGTTCAGTCTGGCAGAATGGGTGCTTACAGCCCTGCCCCTGTATTGGCTTCTTCCCAAAATGTACAGATTGCTGTTAAGCGGGATTCTGGATTATAAGTTATTGCTGAAACTGGTGCCTTACATTCTGGCTTGGCTGCTATATCTGTTCTTCATCCGAAAAGTACTGCTGTACATGCAGTTCGGGTATACGGGTGGTACAGGCACTCTCTCTTCTCTCTTGGTGTGTCTGAAGGTGATCCTTCCTTCTGTCGGATTATCTTTTGCAATGGGGGCAGGGGGCGTGATCATGATGCTTGCTTGCGGAGCGGCATCGATCTTTTGTCCGGGGATGCCGGCACTTCTGCTTAGACAGTTCTCTCCCCTTCCCACTACACTGTTCAAAATGTGGGGAATCGCCGCTCAATACCACCTTTGGTCCAGTAAATCATTCCCACAATAATTAAGCCGCTCAGCCGGCATAATAAAAGAGTCACTGCTCCTTGAGGGGGCGGGACTCTTTTTTAGATTACAAAGTGAATAAGAGTATTTGCAAAACTGTAAATCCTCTGGTACAATGATGCCTGTACCACTAGTAACAAATTTGTAATCTTTCAGATGCAACACATTCAAACACGTTAACATTCCGAGCATTTACTAATTGTCGACACGTCGCTCTTCTGGTGCATAAAACGCCAAATTCCCTGCACCGGGAAGCGGGGGAACCATATTTTGGGTGAATTGATCTCGCTTTAGAGGGGTCATAGGGGAACCTTCTACCGAATCCTTAAGCTAACCTCGCAGGCCTTGGAAGGAGTACATCTTTTGAAAAGTCAGAATTTTAAGAAGAAATGTACCGCAGCAGCACTTGGACTAGTGATGATTTTCACAATCGGAGCCGGTAGCGCTTTCGCCGATTCCAAGATGGACACCGTTATCGCAAAAACTATCGGAACCACCTATAAATTCGGAGGCACTAGCACAAGCGGTTTCGATTGCTCCGGCTTCACCTCGTATGTTTTTAAAAATGTCGGCCTTACCCTGCCGCGCACGTCCAAGGCTCAATTCAGCGTTGGAACTTCCGTATCACGGAGCAACCTGCGTTCAGGTGACCTGGTATTCTTCAATACCTTTGGATCAGGAGTCTCCCATGTCGGCATTTATGTCGGTGGCGGAAAATTCGCACAATCTTCCAGCTCACGCGGTGTAACCATAACTTCGCTGAGTCAAGCTTACTGGGCCAACCGCTACGTTGGCGCTAAACGAGTGATGAGCACTACAGCTTACAAGACTGTTGCCTACGATTAATTGAAGCTTGTTCCCCTCACATTACACCTCTAACACTAAAAGTAATTTATACAAGCCCGGTAGCTGATTATTGCCGTAATCATTTTCCGGGTTTTTCCTTTTCCTTATTCTCCCTTTTACACACATTTTAGAGCTTTGAAACACCTCTTTTGATAAAAATTCCAGTAACACCTTCCATGCAGCTCACTTACAGCGTAAAGAACCAGCGTAAATCAAGCATTTTTCTCTTAATAGGCTCAAAAAATATGTATTAATATGCTTTAGGTGATTGCCAAGTGCTTCCGTCTTTGTTACAATTATCGCAGTGAGTTGATAGTAACATTTTTGTAATTATTCAAACCTGATTTACAAAGGTTTTGTCATTGTTTTAATCCGTAAGCTAATCTAATCAATAGTCATGCCGAGTTCCTTATTCATTAGGGAAACGGGGGAACCGATTTTGGGTGAATTGACCTCCTATTTACAGAGGGGTCATAGGGGACCTTCAACCGAACCCTTAAGCTAACCTCGTAGGCATTTGGAAGGGGTATTCACTTTTGAAGAAGAAGCTAGCAGCAGCATTACTCAGCTTTTCGATCATTCTTACCATCGGAGCAGGAAGCGCTTTCGCAGACTCCAAAATGGATCAGGTTATCGACAAAGCCATCGGAACTAAATACGTCACCGGCGGAATTTCGACTAACGGGTTCGATTGCTCCGGATTTACCATGTATGTGTTTGATAAGATGGGAATTAACCTTCCCCACCAGTCCGGTTCCCAGTACCAGATGGGCACTGCCGTATCCCGTGATAATATCAGACCGGGAGATCTCGTATTCTTCAATACAAGCGGCAAAGGCGTATCTCATGTCGGCATTTATGTCGGTGAAGGCAAGTTCGCACACGCTTCTTCCAAGCGTGGTGTAACCATCAGCTCGCTGGGTGACAGCTACTACGTCAACCGCTACGTTGGCGCCAAACGAATCATGAGCACAGATGCTTTTCAAGCAGTAGCAACCGATTCCCAAGATAATGACGATGTACAATAAGCAATAATTTTGTAACCGAACAGGCTCTTATCCAGGATTTTTGCCGAAATCTTGGAGGGGGCTTGTTTTTTTGTCCAAAGATAAGAATTTATATGTTTCACGCAATAAATTATCCTTATATTTCTCGCTGATACGGGTACCGTCCTTAAAAGGACGGCGAAGCCGTTTCCACTTGCTATAAAAATTACTTACCCTTCTCGTTATTTGCAAAACATAAAATCCCGCGATTTTTGTAATTTTTTAAAATATATTGTTTGTGCGTCGAAATCGAACCGTTTTGTATATAATTATGATATAACGTTTCGTTCTGAAGGGAGGCGGATGGCGGATGATTAGTTCTCCGGTAACTTTTTACGTTGTCCCCATGCAAGTTAATCACGCTGCAGAAATTTGTGAATGGGTATACAAACCTCCGTACAACATTTATGGCTGGATGTCCTGGGAGCAAATGCAGGCTCTGGATATTGAGTTTGGCGATCCCCGGCTGCGGAGTGAGCAATACGTCTCGGTGGTGAACAGCCAAGGGTTTCTCTGTGGCTTTGCACAGCTGTTCCCGATGGAAGGTGTAGTTCGGCTCGGAATTGGTATGCGGCCTGAGCTATGCGGGCAAGGCTTGGGGCATCTGTTCATGAACGCCATCGTCAAGGCAGCCCTCGCACGGTATCCGGAGCGTGAGATAGATCTGGAGGTACTTACCTGGAACCAGAGAGCCATTCGTGCTTATCAAAAAAGTGGCTTTACGATTACGGATACTTATGAACGCCGGACTCCAACGGGCGATAAGCCATTTTATTGTATGGTCTATGATAAATAGCACAAATCATTCGTTTTTTTGTCACAAACCCTATGATAACGCTTTACCTTCTTGTATAATGTAGGAAGCAGCTTACATGGAGGGGACGGATGCAGATGCAGAAATGGATCATGAGCGGTTTGTTTTTCGCCGCCTGCGCCTTTGCGGTAATCTTAATGTTCACCTTACCCGGCAAAGCCGAAGTCGCTGAGGAGAACAAACCAACGATGCCGGAAGTGCAGATGGATGCGGCGAGCGCCGAGGCCACAGTAAAGAAGGCGAATTGCATCACCTGCCATGGTGACCAGCTTCAGGGCGGCGTAGGCCCCAGCCTCCAGCAGGAAGGCGGCAAGCATGACGCCGGAGAGATTTTCACCATTGTCACCAAAGGCCGCGGACAGATGCCTTCTTTCAAGGAGAAGCTGGCGCCTGAGGAGATCGCGAATGTAGCGATGTGGCTTGCGGAGAAGAAATAACCTTACTTCTTATCTCATCATATGGAACACAAAATGCCCGTGCACGGATCACACTGATCCTGTACCGGGCATTCTTTTATATAAGGGTTATGAATTCGCAATCTGATCGGCCACATATGAGATAAATTTTTAACGGTTCTTCTCAAAAGCCTCATTAAATTCATGAGCCTGCCGGATATCGAGCGCCGTAAGGCCATCCTCCCCGAGGGTAGACAGACGCAGGACAACGGTTTTGTAATCAACCGTAATATGCGGATGGTGCTCGAATGCTTCCGATATAGCTGCAACCTCATCCACAAAGGCAATGCCTTTCATATATTCATTGAACATGTATTTGCGCACCAGGGTACTCGGTTCCAGCTTCCATCCTTCCAGCTTACTCACCTGCTCCCGCAGCTCTTCCTCCGTAAATTGCAATGTTCTTCCTCCCTTACTAAATTAACAGCTTATTGCTCCTTCTCCATGCGATGATACCTGATGCCTTAAACAAAACATCCCTCAGCTTTTAAAAGACCAAGGGATGCGCCAGGATGATGGCTATTTTTCGGTTTATTGTATTCGCAAACCCTGGCAAATAGTACTCGGCTCCATCAATTTTACCACGTGGCATAGGCTGCGGGCAAACCGGCCGCCTTAAGGCTGTCTGTTTTTTAGACCAGTAGAACTGAAGCCAGATCCTCTTCACCCAATAAAATATTTATCCGGTGTGTTTCTTTATCGTAGATTACAACGCCGCTGCCAACCTCAATAACCGGTTCATTGCCCAAGGCGTAGAACAAGTCCTCAGCGAGCGCTTCCCATACCTCCGTCTTCGATTCCTGCGGGAGCTCCTGCCATTCGTCAGGTTCCATCTCAAAAAATATATACCCGTCAGAAATTCTTCCTACCGCTTCTGTCAGTTCACTCAGAATATCACTGTAATCTCTGCCATGCTTCACACCCACGTCAATCACTCCGTTTTCTCCATAGATGAATAATAACCTGCCCTACTCATTATAGCCGAAAAAATGACTTCACAAAAAAGGGAATGCTGTCGATAAATAAGAATATACGTTATTGGTCAGACGCAGAGTGTCACACCGCTGGTCATGGATGATACAGGCGGTATAGTCAGATCATATCTTAATTCTCATGGACGAGGTGCATAAATGGAAATTTCAACAATAATCGGTTTGATTTTTGGTCTGGTTACAATAGTATGGGGGATGTTTCTTAAAGGTGCACCGTTAACTGCCTTGGCAGCACCCGCTGCTTACGTAATTATTTTATTAGGTACAGCCGCATCTTTATTTATAGCTTTTCCGCTCTCGGAAATGAAGAAAATCCCGTCATTGTTCAAGTTAATATTTGTAAAAAAGAAAATGGTCAGCAAATCGGAACTGATTACCATGTTCATGGAATGGGCCTCCATTACCCGTCGTGAAGGATTGCTCGCCCTGGAATCCAAGGTGGACGAAATTGAGGACAATTTCCTTCGAAACGGCATGCGGATGATTATCGACGGCAATGACCAGGAATTTGTCCGTGATGTATTAATGGAAGATATCCACGCTACAGAGGATCGGCATAAAGCCGGAGCACTGATTTTCTCCCAAGCAGGTATGTACGCACCAACGCTGGGCGTGCTCGGGGCCGTAATCGGGCTGATTGCCGCACTTTCAGATATGAGCGCAGTAGAAAAACTGGCTCACGCCATCGGGGGAGCCTTCATTGCCACCATCGTTGGTATCTTTACAGGTTATGTATTATGGCATCCGATTGCGACCAAGCTGAAGCGGCTCTCCAAAGGTGAAATTGAGATCAGGCTAATGATGGTAGAAGGACTCTTGTCTATCCAATCCGGGGTATCGACCATTGCCATCAATCAGAAGCTTTCCGTCTTCCTTACACCTTCTGAACGCGAGAAACTAGCTAATAAGGAGGGTGCTTCGAGTGAGCAAAAAGACTAGACATGAGGAGCACGAAGAGCATGCCGATGAATCCTGGCTATTGCCCTATTCCGATCTGATGACCCTACTGGTTGCCCTGTTCCTCGCTATGTACGCTATGAGCGCTACGGATGCCCAGAAATTTGAACAAATGGCTCAGGCCTTCAAATCCGTATTTAACGGCGGGTCCGGAGTTCTGGAATATAAGTCTGATGCTCCTACAAATACTCAAATGGACCAGGGTAAAGAAGAAAAAATGAACAATGTCGTTGCCCCTAATACCGGCAAGGATGAAATCGCCAAATTGAAGCAAAAAGAGCAAGAAGAGCTTGAGAAGCTGAAGAAGCAATTCGATCAGTATATCAAGAATAATGGTTTAACTGATTTGCTCAGCACCAAGCTGAACCAATCACAGTTAACCATCACCATTAGCGACAATGCCTTGTTCTCTTCCGGACAAGCCGTGGTAAAGGATGATTCCCGTCAGCTGGCGAAATCCATTTCTACGATGCTACAGCAATTTCCTGATTACGATGTACTGGTAGAGGGCCATACGGATAATATCCCGATCTCCAACAGTGAGTATCCATCCAACTGGGATCTCAGTGTAGCCCGTGCGCTGCAATTCATGAAGATCCTGCTGCTTAATCCCTATCTGGACCCGGTTAAGTTCAGTCCCATCGGATATGGAGAATATCATCCAATCGCTGACAACTCAACGGCCGCAGGCCGGGCAAAGAACCGCCGCGTAGAGGTCTCCATCCTCCGGAAGTATCAGGATGGCACGCAGACTATAGATCCTGCTGCTACCGGAAAATAGAATCATGTGTATTCAACAAGAGCTGTTCCGAAAGGTCTGAATAAGACCTCCGGAACAGCTCTTTATTGTTTATTCTATGTCCAATTACCGCCGTTACTGCAGCTTATAGTTCAGCATGGTACCCAGTTCCTGCTTCTCTTGGGCAGACAGCTCACGCCATTCTCCAGTTTGCAGCGTACCCAGGCGGATGTTCATCACACGGATGCGCTGCAGGCGCCGTACCTCGTACCCAAAAGCAGAACACATTCTGCGGATTTGCCGGTTCTTACCTTCCGTAAGAATAATTCGAAAGACCCGCTCACTGATTCGCGTTACTTCACAGGGAAGTGTCCGGCTGCCTAGTATCTTGACTCCGCTCGACATTCCGGTAATGAAGGATGGGGTAAGGGGCCGATCCACAGTCACGATATATTCTTTCTCATGCTTGCCCTCGGCCCGTAATATTTTGTTCACGATATCTCCATCATTGGTCAGCAGAATTAATCCTTCAGAATCTTTATCAAGCCGCCCGATGGGGAATATACGCTCATGATGTCCGACAAAGTCGACAATATTCCCTTGAATATGCGCTTCAGTGGTAGAGGTAATACCCACCGGCTTATTCAGTGCAATGTAGACGACCTTACTGCCTGTTTCAAGCAGTTTACCATCTATGCGCACCTCATCTCCCTGCTCGGCCTGACTGCCAAGCACAGCACGTTCTCCGTTGATGCTAACTCTACCGCCTTCCACCAGCTTGTCTGCTTCACGCCGTGAGCAGAACCCTGTCTCACTGATGAACTTATTAATTCTCACTTCGATCTTCACTCCGTTCTTCATTCATAGCCTGCCCGGGAGCCTGCTCTCCGGCTGCAGGCAGCTTGATGGTAACTTCCGCCCCGCACCCATATTCACTGCGTATCTCCATGCTGCCTTTGTGGGATTGGATAATTCTCTGGCTGACCATGAGCCCAAGGCCTGTTCCGGTTTCCTTGTTGGTAAAGAAGGGCTCCCCAAGCTTGGGCAGCATATCCTCTGGAACGCCTTCACCCTCATCAGAGATAACGATCACTACGATATCGTCAATCATATGTTGCTCCAGTGTGATCGTACCGCCATCAGGCATAGCTTCAATCGCATTTTTGACAATATTGATAAACACCTGCTTCAGCTGGTTTTCTTCACAATGCACCGTTGCCGGCTGTTCGGAAAACCGGGCTTCGAATTCAATGCCGAACAAATGCGCCTGGCTGTCCAGCAACGAAATTACATCACCCAGAATAAGCCGGACGTCTCTTTGCTGGAAATGTACGGCCTGCGGCTTGGCCAAAATTAAAAATTCACTTACGATTAGATTAATCCGCTCCAGCTCTGAGAGCATAAGATCAATATGGAGCGGGACCAGAAGCTTCTTCTCTTGCTGCAGCTGCAGAAATCCCCGCAGGGTAGTGAGCGGATTCCGGATTTCATGGGCAACGCCGGCTGCGAGCTGGCCGACGGTTGTCAGCTTCTCAGAGCGTCTCAGCAGTTCTTCGATCCGGTTACGCTCTGTCATATCACGCGAGACATGGACGAAGGACTGCGGATTGCCCTCCTCGTCACGAATAACCGAGCTGCTGACGCTGACTTCGACGACCGAGCCGTCACGTTTCAACCTTATCGTCTCCAGCGGAGGCAGGACGGCACCGTTCTTCAGCTCTCTCAGTCGGGCTTCTTCCTGCTTCTGCGCAGTGGCTGGCACCAGATAAGGCATCTTCCGCCATACATCATTCGCACTCCAGCCGTACAACTCCTCAAAGGCCCGGTTCGTACTGATAATCCGGCCCTCCATATCCATCGTATGAATCGCATCGGAGGTACCGTTAATCACAGACTCCAGACGCTCTTTGACAGCCCGGTTCTCTTCCAGTGTCTGTCCCAGCCGGTTCGTGTGCTGAAGTAGATGTGAGGTCATAGCATTAATACGGTGCGCCAATTGCCCAAGCTCGTCACGGCTGGCCACATTAAGCGGAGGCTCGAACTTGCCTCTGGCCACGTCGTTGACTTTTGCCAGGATATCCTGAATTGGCCGCGTAACAATACCTGCAAGAATATAGCTTCCCATGAAAAAGACAATAAGCAGCACAACCGACGTAGTCACATTATTCAACAGCTGCTCCCGGATTACCGATGAAATGACCGAATAATCCATAACTACACTGATGACATAATCCTCAGCTCCAGGCTGCTTAATTGGAATGAAGGTTTTCAGCACTCTTTTGCCAAGAGCTTGCGTGTCCAGAGTAATGGGTTCACCGCTGCTGAGCGCTTCCATGATCGCCGACCTGTCTTCTTCAACATTGCCGTATTTGTAAGTACCATACTTAATAGCCTGGTTTTTCAGCTTAAGGTATACAGAATCACTGCCATCAGACTTCATGGTCGATACGCCAAATGTTTTGGGATTGATCCCTGTGATTTCTAAGATCCCCGGATTGACCTCTTTAGATTGGCGGACAATCTCATCAGGGTTCATAATCTTCACATAATCGCTTACTGCAGTGCTGCGAATGAAGGGATCTATTATATAGTTTCTCGATGGATCATAATAGTATCCCCACTTCTCAATGTATTTGGGATTGGAGGTTGAATATTCAAAAGGCCCTGACCAGAAATGCTCAAAGGTCTGTCCTTGCCCAACTGATACCTCCTGCCCCGCAAACAGCTCGAGAAAAGCCACATACCAATAGCCCATACCTTTGGTGGACAAATTAAGTTCATTAGGATCCGAGGATTTGGCAACGACCACATCATCCTCAGTCTTGACCAGCAGTGAAATATTAGACACACCCAGCTTATGAGCTAGAGCTACCAGCTGTGCGTTCTTGACATTCTTAATATCGGGATCTAGTTCCTTAGAAGCCAAAATAGCAGCCAATCTCAGGTTCTGGGCGATCTGGTGCTGCACGTAATTGGAGCTGTAGCTGCTCTGCTCGACGGAAACGGCAATCTGACTGGCGGTCATCTTCATATTTTGTACGCTCTCATTACGGAGATTGTTACGGGCTGCGTGAAGATTAAGTGTGAGATTTAGCGCCAGAATTAAAAGTACTGAACCAAAAATGATTACCGATAACTTAATTTTTATAGACAAGCTGTCTGTTCACCTCTTATCCGCTGGTAAATCCTAGCGGAGCGTTCAAACATTATCATACCTTTTGCCCCCTCATTTGAAAAGACATTTCACTTCTAAGGCCTACTTCGGTGAATATTGAATTTTATAGACACTTTCTCTACAATGAATAAGAAACCATCCACAGGTTATGCACATATAAACATTTTATCAAATGGCGATGTGTACAAAATTGTGTATAAGTCGGGCTTTATCCACAGAGTTATGCACAATTTGTTAAGAACGAATATTTGTTCGTTGCACAAAGAGTAGTTTTGGAAGGGAAGATGAGCTTGAATCGTATAAATAATGAACTGTCCCCGGAGGAAATGGCTGTTCATGAATATTGGATGGGAGAAGCGATAGCGGAGGCGCGCAAGGCGGAGGCCCTGGGTGAGGTTCCTATCGGAGCCGTAATAGTCCGCCAGGGGGAGATTATCGGCCGGGGCTACAATCTGCGTGAAACAACTATGGACTCTACCGCCCATGCAGAGATGGTTGCTATTCGTGAGGCCAGTACCCTGCTCAATTCCTGGCGTCTCCTGGACTGTCAGCTGTATGTGACCCTGGAACCCTGTCCCATGTGTGCCGGGGCAATGGTCCAGTCCAGAGTGCCGCTTACTGTATATGGTACACCCGACCCCAAAGCCGGCTGCGCAGGCACACTAATGAATCTGCTGGAAGAGCCCCGTTTTAATCACCGCACCGAGGTCATTCAGGGCATATTGCAACAGGAATGTGCAGAGCTGCTAACCACCTTTTTTCGCCGGCTCCGGAAGAAATCTTAGGATAAAGGAGGACAATTCATGTCTCATAAGTTATATGACACACCTCAAGGCATCTATATTGCTCTGTTGGAGGTCAAAGATGCAAGTGAGCTACTCCAACTGCGTCTGCGTAATAAAGAACAGCATCAGCCCTTTGAGCCCCTGAGGGAGGTAGACTACTTTACCCTTGAGAGTCAGCTGCAGCTTATCGGTCAACGTTTGGAGGATTCTAAGCAAGACCGGGCATATATGTTCGGTATATTTTTATTGGACGGTCAGCTGATTGGCCAGATCACTATCTCCAATGTTGTGCGTGGTGTTGGACAGTTTGCGGATATTGGATATTTCATGGATTATGCCTTACAGGGAAAAGGGTACACAAGCGCCGCCGTTCGGCTTGTCCTTAAGTTTGCATTCCGCTCCCTTGGCCTGCATAGAGTGCAAGCCTCCATTTTACTCCATAATCACGGGTCCCGCCGGGTTCTGGAGAAGAATGGCTTTCAGGCTGAGGGAATTGCTCGGCGTTTCATCCAAATTAATGGACAATGGCAAGATCATCGTATGTACGCTATACTTGCTGATGATATCCAGCCGGATGAGGAGTAAGAGCTGTTCCCACCTACATCCGATACAGCCAAAAATCCCGCATGTGCGCCAAGACGGCGCTCATATGCGGGATTTTCGAATTGCAGAGTTTGTTTAGTAAGTAGTACCCATAGAACCAAATTCCTTTTCAAGCTGATCCATGGTAATGACGTTTTCTCCCTGCGGAATACCGATGGTAAAGGTCTGCTTTTCATTAATTTTACTATATTGATTGCTCGCATTTAAGGATACACTGACATTCTCACCTTTATCAGGATCATTTACTTTAATATCCATCAGCAGATCCTGATAGACCGGAAAATCATCCTTATTGATAGCTGTGTTCATATGAAATTGATTGATTGTCAGATAAGTCCCCAAATCCGCCAGGTCTTTGTCGAATTCTGCACGGCTTTTACTGGACTGCAGCTCTTCTTTGACTTTAGCCAGGTCCGTATCTTTAATATTCAACATTTCCTTATACTCTGGCTTACCCACGATATCGATGATCTTCGGCAGGGCATTATTCACAAAAATAGTAAGTGCCTCTTTGACGTTATCATTCGTGATTTTGAATTGAACGACCTGTTTTGCTTCAACACCCTCCGGCAAAGCGGCGTCCTTAGGTTTAATGTCACTGAAGTACTTTTGATCATCGTATTCCCCAAGCAGTGTGTTTAGCACCTCATTTGAGAGCTTCTGCACCTTCTGTGTATCCATGGAGGCAGGGTTAAATTCGGTTCCTTGCTTCTCTGCCAGTTCTTTCAGATCAAGTTCTACGAACTTGCCAACCACCGTCTCCGGAAGCGGCAGGAACGGAATAGAAGGTACTTTGATATACATCTTCTCTGCGGTCATGACCATTGGAATATTAAAAGACATCGTCATATCGCCCTTCAGGTTGAGCACCAGCGTCATTTCAGTTTGCATAGGATCTGCCTGATAGACACCATCAATGGTAACCTCGGCATTCTTCAGCATACTGAGCACCTGCGCCGTGGTGGCATCGGACTCCCCGTTAGCCGGCGCATCAATAGTCAGATTATTAATGGCCACCTTGCTCTTCATCTCATACGATTTGAGCGTTGTCGCTTTGACAGCGGCCGACTTCAACGCTTCTTTAGGTGCTTGCTCTTTGTTTGCGCAGCCAGGCAGAATTACTGCAGCGGTTAGCAGCAATGCGGCAGCGGACAACCCCCATTTTTTGTTCATTATAAATCTCCTCTCCCATGAAAAAAATTTCTTCACCCTCCCTAATGATAAACCATTTGGGAAAAATGAGAAACATTTCTCGCCATATATTCTACAGAAGCAATTACCCCTGTGGATTATGATGGTCTACATGGTTAGCCTGTTTAACCTTTTTGGAACCGGATAAAGGCTCTGGACCTGAGGGTTTATGATCCTTGCGGCGCTCCTGATTGTTGTTCTCGACGCCCGGTACAGGCATGCTCTTCGGTTTGCTCATATTTAAGTTTCCTCCTATGGATTGGTAAGGTCTTGAAGGGCCTGCGCGCATTCATGAATTTGTCTGGTATACTGCTGCGCCAATGACTGAACGGCATCCGCCCGCTCATCGGTAGGCCGGCCAGCCTCTTCGGCATCAATCAAACTTACGGCTACTTCGCGGCTATCGACATAAGTACAACGAAAATCAAGGGAATAGGCTTGCCGTCCGGCAGCATTAAAATGAATGAGCAGACTGCTCGGGTCTGCCGCATCTCCCTGCAGGCTAAAGCTGTCTCCCTCCTCCATCAGAGCAGGCAGGCGCTCCTGCCAAGCAGAAACCAGGCTTTGCTGATCCAGCTGTAATTGTCGGTTCATTGTTATTATCAGCCTCCTTCCCTATTACATTGCGGAGAAAGGGCGTTTTTTATACTTGTCTGTACATAACACACGAAAACGAGCCATCTGGCTGGACAAAAAAAGCCACCTTCCAAGGAAGGCAGCTTCTATCTTCATATATTCATCTTAAAAGAAATGGCGGAGAGGATGGGATTCGAACCCATGTGGGCTTGCACCCTAACGGTTTTCAAGACCGCCCCGTTATGACCGCTTCGGTACCTCTCCAATGCATCCAAATTTCACATGCATTAGGATTGTACCACACAATGCAAGCATTATGCAACAATGATTATTGTGCAGCTTTCGGGCTGATCACTTTCACATTTCGCATATACGGCTGCAGTACTGCAGGAATTACTACCGAGCCATCTTCCTGCTGATTATTCTCCAGAATGGCGGCTAACGTACGGCCAACAGCAAGAGCAGAACCATTCAGCGTATGAACAAATTCCGGCTTCGCCTTAGGCTCCTTGCGGAAACGAATGTTAGCCCGTCTCGCCTGGAAGTCTTCTGTGTTCGAGCATGAGGAGATTTCACGGTACATGCCGCTCTCAGGCAGCCATACCTCAAGGTCATACGTCTTGGCAGAGGTAAAGCCCATATCACCTGTGCAGAGTCCCAGTACACGGTATGGCAGTTCCAGAAGCTGTAGCACGCGTTCGGCATCTGCCGTCATCTTCTCCAATTCCTCATAAGAGGTCTCAGGTGTGGTAAGCTTCACAAGCTCGACCTTGTTGAACTGATGTTGACGGATCAGCCCGCGAGTATCACGGCCAGCCGAGCCGGCCTCCGAACGGAAACAGGAGCTGTAAGCCACATGATATTTCGGCAGATCCGCAGCTGTAAGAATCTCTTCACGATAGTAATTCGTTACCGGAACCTCAGCTGTAGGAATCAGATAATATTCTGTATCCCGAAGCTTAAAAAGATCCTCTTCGAACTTAGGAAGCTGACCTGTGCCGTATAGGCTGTCCTTATTTACGATATATGGGGGCAGCATCTCATCATAATGGTGTTCCCCGCTGTGAAGATCCATCATGAAGTTGATAAGTGCACGTTCAAGACGTGCTCCCAGGCCTTTATAAAAGGCAAAACGCGAGCCAGTAACCTTGGCAGCGGCTTCAAAGTCAATAATGTCCAGCTGCTGTCCCAGCTCCCAGTGTGACTTTGGTGTGAATCCAAACTCACGCGGCTGTGACCAGCGGCGCAATTCCACATTCTCTTCCTCGGATTTGCCTACGGGCACCGATTCATGCGGAATATTAGGGATGCTCATCGTCAGTTCTTCAATACGGGTCTCAAGCACTCTTACTTCATCATCAAGCTCTTTAATCCGGTCGGATACCGTACGCATCTCAACGATTAAATCCTCTGCAGGTTCGCCATTCTTCTTCTTCTTCGCCACTTCACCTGATACGGTGTTGCGTTGGTTTTTCAATCCTTCGGTCTCTTGCAGCAGCTCACGGCGGCGCAGATCCAGCTGTGGAAATTCAGCAATCAGTTCAAGCGATTTACCCCGTTTGTTGAGTGCCTCTTCTACTCTGGCATAATCACTGCGCAATATTTTTACATCTAGCACAAAGTTTCCCTCCTGAAAACAGCCCAAACTCTTTCAAAATGCTGTTTGCAGCTTTGAAAGAGTCAGAATGTTCTTATATGCGGTTCTATTGATTGGCCACTACACTACGCTCTACCATATCGGCAAAGTATTGGTGCAGCCTATAATCATCTGTCAACTCCGGATGAAAAGAAGATACAAGCAGATTCCCCTGGCGGGCAGTCACAATCTCATCGTTATAGAGAGTGAGCACCTCAACTTCCGGCCCAACCTCGTTAATAAGAGGAGCACGGATGAATACAGCGCGCACCGGTTCAAGGATTCCTTTAACCTGCAGATCACATTCAAAACTCTCCCGCTGGCGGCCAAAGGCATTCCGGGCAACGGTGATGTCCATCAGCTCTAAATGACCAGGTTCGCCCCCCGCAATGTGCTTCGCCAGTACGATCATGCCCGCGCATGTCCCAAAAATAGGCTTCCCCTGACCAGCAAAATCACGGATGGCTTCAATGAAGCCATACTTGCGCATGAGCTTGCCTATCGTAGTGCTTTCGCCGCCGGGTATAATCAATCCTTCGATCTCCTCCAGCTGTTCTACACGTTTGATTGGCAGGCCCTGAGCCCCGGTTTTCTCTATACTGACAATATGCTCTGTTACAGCGCCTTGAAGCGCCAGCACTCCTATTCTCATCGGGACAACCTTCTCTCTTAACGGCCGCGTTCCGACATACGTTCTGCCGGCGACAATGAGGCAATATCGATTCCCTTCATTGGGGTGCCGAGGTTCTTAGATACTTCTGCAATCAGCTTGTAATCGGTGAAGTGAGTAGTTGCTTCAACGATTGCACGGGCAAACTTCTCAGGATTATCCGATTTGAAAATACCGGAGCCAACGAACACACCATCGGCACCCAGGTGCATCATCAAAGCGGCGTCCGCCGGTGTTGCTACACCGCCTGCAGCGAAGTTAACAACCGGCAATTTACCTAACTGATGTACTTCAAGCAGCAGTTCGTAAGGAACCCCCAAAGTCTTCGCTTCATTATACAACTCATCCAGTGAAAGATTAGTCACCTTTCGGATTTGGCTGTTGATGTACCGCATATGACGCACGGCCTCAACAATGTTACCTGTTCCCGGTTCGCCTTTGGTACGGATCATGGAAGCACCTTCGTTTATACGGCGCAGCGCTTCACCCAGATCTTTGGCGCCACATACAAAAGGAACCGTGAATTCACGTTTGTTAATATGGAACACTTCATCAGCCGGAGTGAGTACTTCACTCTCATCCAAATAGTCCACACCGAGGGATTCCAGAACCTTCGCTTCTACATAATGTCCGATGCGGGCTTTGGCCATAACGGGAATGCTTACTACCTTGATAACCTCTTCCACAATCGTAGGATCGGCCATCCGGGCTACACCGCCCGCTGCACGAATATCAGAAGGGACGCGTTCCAGTGCCATAACGGCTACTGCTCCGGCAGCCTCAGCAATTTTTGCCTGTTCTGCATTCATGACGTCCATAATGACGCCGCCTTTTTGCATTTCTGCCATGCCTCTTTTTACACGCGATGTTCCTGTTTCCATGACCAAGCCTCCCGTATGAACTTACTTAATCTAACATATAATTTTACCGCAAGGCGGCTATATATACAACCTATTTACTCGGATTTTCTCCTGTTTTCGACATTTTTCAGCCGTTAGAACAAGTTCTTAATTCCTTTAAACAGATCGCCAAAAAACTCTCCTATGGCTCTCATCAGCAGTTTGAACCAACCGGCCTTCTCTGCCTCTTCAGCCGTTATCAGGTTAACGGTTTTCTCCTGAACCTGAGTAATACCTTCCACCTGGTAGGAATAAGTGACTTTCCCCACTTTGCTGGCTCCGGCTATCGGTGCTACCAAGGTTGATGGATCATTGGTAACAACAGTCGTTTTGATTTGTGGAGATACAGTTCCCTTCGGTACGATAAATGTTACGCCGGCATCCGTTACAACGGAGACGTCTTTGTGCTTACCTTTTAATACTGGAACGGTTTCATTGCCCGCAATAACTGCCTTAGGAGCAACAACCTGCTTAATCTCAAAATTATTAAAACCAAAATCGAGAACTTTCTTTGTTTCGGTGAAACGGTGAGGCTCTGAATCGGCTCCCATTACCACACTGATCAGCCGCATCCCGTCGCGGACAGCTGTACCTGTGAAACAGTTACCCGCATTGGAAGTATGTCCAGTCTTCAGACCATCAAGCCCCGGATAAGCGTAGGCTTTGAAATTTGTAACATTTTTGTTTCCTTCCAGCATCCAGTTATAGTTAACCATTGGCGCTTTATCACGTTCACGGAATTTGTAGGATTGGATAGTAGTAAAATCCGTGAAATCCGGATGATCAGTTACAATGAATTTAGCCAAGAGTGCCGCATCCATAGCAGACATTACGGTTTCCCGATCTGTGTCAGGCCGGAATTTCGCAGGCATATCATCCCGGTCGAGCCCGGTCGCATTGATGAAATAGGCGGTCTTCATCCCCATCTTCTGTGCTGTTTCGTTCATTAGAGCAACGAATTGCTGTTCAGATCCAGCAACCTCTTCTGCCAAAGCTACCGTAGCATCATTTGCAGAGCCTACCGCCATAGCTATGTATAGCTCTTTGACTGTATGTTCGTCCCCTTGTGCCAAAAAAATACGTGATCCAATTTGTTTGGAGGCATTCTCCTGCACTACGACTTTTTTATCCCATGATAGCTGGCCTTTGTTAACGGCTTCTGTAACTAGGTACTCTGTCATCATCTTGGTCATGCTCGCTGGAGGCAGAGGCACATCCGCATTTAGTGATAACAGCACTTCACCAGTTGTAGGTTCCAGCAGAACGGCCGATTTCAGATTCAATCCCAGCGATTCCACAGAAGGAATCTTGACTGCAGTTGTCGCCTTGGTTCCAGTTGTACTTGTAGCTGCTGTGCCTGACTCTGTAGTAGCGGGGGTCTTGACTGTATCAGCCAGTGCTGAATTCACCGGTGAGGCCAGCATATTTAAAAGCAAACCTACTGTCGCTGTCTTAATCACAAATTGTTTACTGCTGAATCTATGCTTGTACTTCAATGATTACTACTCTCCTTTTTGCCCTCATATCCATTGCTTGTTCTATTCTAACACAGGGGTACCTTCAAAAAAAGACAGACAGGACGAAATTCGTCCTATCTGCCCTTAAAATGCCGAATATCCAAACTTATAGGGAATAGTTAGGTGCTTCCTTGGTAATTTGCACATCGTGCGGGTGACTCTCACGCAGACCGGCACCAGTAATCCGGATAAAGGAGGTATCATTACGAAGCTCCTCCAATGTTTTGGTTCCACAATAGCCCATCCCTGAACGAAGTCCGCCAATCAGTTGATGAACCGTATCTGAGAGACTGCCTTTAAAAGCAACGCGTCCTTCAATACCTTCAGGAACCAACTTCTTGTCATCATCCTGGAAGTAACGGTCTTTACTTCCCTGCTTCATGGCACTCATACTGCCCATGCCGCGATAAACTTTGAATTTACGTCCCTGATAAATTTCCGAATCCCCAGGGCTTTCATCCGTACCTGCGAACAAGCTACCCATCATAACTGCAGATGCTCCTGCAGCAATGGCTTTGGTGATCTCTCCGGAGTATTTGATTCCGCCGTCCGCAATAATGGGAACTCCGTACTCGCGGGCTACTGTTGCACAATCATAGATGGCTGTAATTTGAGGTACACCGATACCGGCGATAACGCGTGTGGTACAGATTGATCCAGGTCCAATACCCACCTTGACCACTGAAGCTCCGGCTTCAATCAACTCACGGGTAGCTTCACCGGTGGCAACATTACCAGCCACAATGGTAAGATCAGGATATTGTTCGCGTAGTTTGCGGACAGCATCAATAATATTGATATGGTGCCCATGTGCAGAATCTACAGTGATGAGATCGACACCGGCTTTTACCAATGCTTCTGTCCGTTCAAACGTATCCTTGGAAATGCCGATGGCAGCGCCAACCAGTAGCCGGCCTTGGGCATCCTTGGCACCATTCGGGAATTGAATGGCCTTCTCGATATCTTTTATTGTAATCAGACCCTTAAGAATGTTGTTCTCATCCACCAGAGGCAGCTTCTCAATCTTATGTCGTTGCAGGATAACTTCAGCTTCCTGAAGGGTAGTGCCTACAGCAGCAGTCACCAAGTTCTCATGCGTCATTACTTCTTTGATCTGAATATTGAAATCATGAATAAACCGCAAGTCTCTGTTGGTCAAAATCCCAACCAGCTTGTTGTTGTCATCTACAATAGGCACACCGGAGATACGATATTTACCCATCAGTACTTCCGCATCAGATACCCAGTGTTCTGGTGTAAGGGAAAAGGGATTGGTGATAACGCCACTTTCGGAACGCTTAACACGGTCCACTTCTTCCGCTTGCTGCTCCACAGACATATTCTTATGAATAATGCCGATACCGCCCTCACGCGCAATAGCAATTGCCATTGCCGCTTCCGTAACCGTGTCCATACCCGCACTCATCAAAGGGATGTTCAGCTTCACATTCTTGCTTAATACCGTAGTTAATTCAACTTCTTTTGGGAGCACCTCGGATTTACGCGGTACCAGCAGCACATCATCAAAAGTTAATCCCTCTTTGCCAAACTTATCTTCCCACACCTGGGTCATTCCTCCTCAAATGTCTTTATTCTAAACGCCTGCAAACTTTATGAATGAAGAAACTAAGGTTCAAGTCCATACCCGATAGACACTGGTAAAGACCTAGAAGCTATACGTTTTCGTATCTTCAGTTAAGGTTTGAGATGCTTGTCCAAAAATATATTATTGCCATCTTAGCAAAGGGTTTTTGGCCTGTCAAGAATATTACATCACGGGAGAAGTTATTCAGAAAACTGCCTATGAGTAAGCGAATTCTTGGACGAAAGTCCGCTTGGAGTGGACACTTCATTTATAAATATCTATAGCCATTCGCTGCCAACACAGCAACCGGCATAAGGTAAAGAGATGTTCTCTTTACTAGTATTCCTCAAATTCCGCCAAAAACAACAAAAAAGCCATTGTCGATGACTCAACAATGGCTTCATGTGCTTGGCAACGTCCTACTCTCCCAGGACCCTTCGGTCCAAGTACCATCGGCGCTGGAGGGCTTAACGGTCGTGTTCGGGATGGGTACGCGTGGAACCCCTCCGCTATCGCCACCAAACATGATTTTTTGAAGCTTTCGCTTCTTGAAATCGCTGCAAGAAAATATCAGACCTTTGCGGCCGACATCTTGCTCAAGCTGGATCGCCTGAAAACTGAATCCGAAACGAATCTGCGTTTTAAGATTTGGATAAGCCCTCGACCGATTAGTATTGGTCAGCTCCACACGTTACCGTGCTTCCACCTCCAACCTATCTACCTCGTCGTCTTCAAGGGGTCTTACATACTGGGAAATCTCATCTTGAGGGGGGCTTCACGCTTAGATGCTTTCAGCGCTTATCCCGTCCGTACGTAGCTACTCAGCCATGCTCCTGGCGGAACAACTGATGCACCAGCGGTACGTCCATCCCGGTCCTCTCGTACTAAGGACAGCTCCT
>NZ_LVYZ01000064.1:0-54590 GCF_001909095.1 Paenibacillus sp. P46E | reverse complement strand
TATATAAACTTTAAACCGTTATTTAACGCAAAAAAGCGCCAAGCCCTTAAGGGAGCTTGGCGCTTACATTTAATATATTAATATTCTCCGGCGTTCTCTACCAGAATCGGTTGCGGATAAGCATTGCTAAGGACACGCCGTCTTTTCTTCACCACTTCAGGCGGCTCAACCGCTGGCGCCATTGGATGCATAAGCCAGGATTTCACCAGATGAGAGTCGGACACCTTGTACATTGGAGGTTCTTTCTCCATATCGATCTGCATCGCATAAGTGCTGCGGAGTGCAAAAGCATCGCCCTTCGGCGGCTTGATCAGATCCGGAGGCGTTCCGGGAATCGCAGTAAGCAAAGAACCCTTACTTTCCAGACTTGGCATGGAAGCCAACAGACCCCAGGTATACGGATGTCTTGGGTCATAGAAGATTTCTTCCGCTGTGCCCATTTCAACAATCTGACCGGCATACATTACCGCAACACGGTCAGCCATTCTGGCTACAACCCCGAGATCATGGGTAATGAAGATAATTGCCGTATCAATTTTCTTCTGAAGATCCTTCATCAGATCCAGGATTTGTGCCTGAATCGTTACATCTAGCGCAGTGGTTGGCTCATCGGCAATCAGAAGCTTAGGATTGGCTGCAAGTGCCATGGCAATTACCACACGCTGGCGCATCCCACCGCTGAACTCATGCGGATATTGCTGAAAACGGCGTTCCGGTGAAGGTATCCCTACGAGATTCAGCAGTTCGACCGCGCGATTGTACGCAGCATCCTTGGAGATTTTCTCATGCTTGAACAGCACTTCGGTAATTTGCTTACCAACCTTCATCATCGGATTCAGCGAGGTCATCGGGTCCTGAAAAATCATTCCGATTTCTTTCCCGCGGATCTTCTGCATTTGCTTTTCATTTTTACCAATCAGGTCCTGCCCGTCGAACAAAATCTGTCCGCGCTTGTATTCACCCATCGGCTGGGGAACCAGCTTCATGACCGCCTGCGAAGTTACGCTCTTACCGGAACCGGATTCGCCCACGATCGCCAGTGTTTCCCCTTTATTCACATGAAAGCTTACACCACGGATCGCTTGTACTTCGCCTCCGCGTGTTCTGAATGATATAGCCAGGTCTTTTACCTCTAAAAGGCGCTCCATCCTGTCACCCTCTCGTTTCTTTTCAAATTACGATAATGATTCTCAATACGTAAAAAACACGCAATAAGTATTATTTTATCTATTTACATGTGCTTACGTCAAGAATTTTCTGAAAACCGGCGATGCCGAAGCAAACGCGTTCATCCCTAACAAAATATACACGAACCGCAACAGTATAGCAAAATTACACACGGCCCCGTTCAAGGCCGCTGCTGCATTCCACAGGCAAGAAGACCGGTGTCTCCTGTGAGAACCGGCCTTCCGCTTTTTCACATTTATACTTCCGCTGTGTTCACAAAGTCTTTCAAGGTTTCCTGCAAATTATCAAACGCCCAGCGAATATGATTCTCATCCTTATATTGCCTGGAGTAATATTCGATGACCAGAATCAGATCAAGATACAGGTCGTACAGCCTGATACGGAGCTGCTCGCCCGGACTGTCAAACACCGCACCATAACCCTCCAAGAATGCCGGAGAATTCTCAAAGTGCCGGAAGTAATATTCGAGCAGGACATCCCCCCACAGCGCGCGTTCCCAGTCAATAATCGAGACAATCGCACCGTCTTGGACAAAGATATTGCCATTCCACAGATCCCAGTGAATCAGGCGCGGTTCGGTTACCTCATCAAGTGCAGGCAGATACTTCTCCAGCCCCTGCCTAATTTCGTCATACGAAGACGGGAGCGCAGCCCCCAGTCTTTGACCATCGTCCAGCACATTATGAATCATCTTCGTGAAGGTCTCACGCCAGGTTCTTCCTGTTCCATCAGGAGACTCCCCAAAAAGCCCAAAGTGCCCGCCCTTTATCTCATTTATTAGCCTTTGATAGCGGCCCAGCTCCAGTTCAATGGAGGCCTTCACTTCATCCGTGAGGCTATCTTTGACCTCATTGTAGGGCATCCCTTCAACCTTTTCCATGAAGAAATAAGGACTTCTAATCCATTTGCAGCTCTCATCGAATCCATATACGGCCGGCACCGGAACGCTGCCTGCTGCCAGAACCAGACGAAGTGCCTCCACTTCTGCTCGCATGATGTCTTTTTCGTAGCTCAGCGTTGCTGTCTCTTCAGAGGGTGCGACCTTCAGAATCACGGATCGTCCGTCCGATAATTCAAGATCGTAGGCAGTATTAAAAAAACCTCCGGTCAACTCCTTGCTGCTGATGATCGAAGTATCCTTTCCAAACGTACCCGTTACTAAAGTTCTCAGCTGCTGATCATCCAATTTGACTTTAGTAAAACTCTCCATTTGTTTAGACCCACCACATATCGGCAAGCGGTTCCTCAATTAGTACCTGGCGGAGATTGTCTACCGCTTTGGAGAATCCTTCTTCAATAGACATCAGTCCATCCTCGTGCTCAATACTGACCACATAATCATAGCCAACCAAGCGGAGCGCACTGATGATATCCGCCCAGACCTTCACATCATGGCCATAGCCCACCGAACGGAACTGCCAGGCCCGGTCCAGCATATTTGTATAAGATTGCATGTCGGTCAAACCATACATATTCACATTTACCGGATCAATCACGGTATCTTTGGCATGGAAATGATGAATTGCACCCTGACGTCCCAGGATATGAATGGCCTGCACTGGATCAATGCCCTGCCACCACATATGGCTCGGATCAAGGTTCGCGCCGATCACTTCACCTGCTGCCTCTCTGAGACGCAGAAGAGTAGCGGGCGTATGCACAGAGAAGCCTCCATGCAGCTCAAGACCAATCTTCACATCATGCTGCGAGGCAAACGCGCCCCATTCTGTCCAATAAGGGATCACTTTGTTCTCCCACTGCCAGGTCAGAATCTCCTGGTAGTCATTCGGCCATGGAGCTACCGGCCAGTTCGGGTATTTTGCATTTTCATGATCGCCCGGGCAACCCGAAAAGGTGTTCACAACAGCAACACCAAGCTTCTGCGCCAGTTTGACCGAATTGACAAAATCCTCGTGATCCTTACGGGCAAGCTCTTTTTGCGGATGCAGTGGATTACCGTGGCAGCTCAGTGCACTAATCATCAGACCGCGAGACTCTACCGCATGCTTGAATTCTTTGAGTGCAGTCTCATTCTCCAGCAGGAGCTTGGGATCACAGTGGCTGTTACCCGGATTGCCTCCAGTGCCGATCTCTACAGCCTTAAGTCCTTTGGAAGCTACATAATCCAGCGCGTCCTCCAGCTTGCGACCGCCGAAAAGCACCATAAATACTCCAAGTTTCATTGTTCTGCCGCCTCTCATTCATGATAAGCATTCATTTCAATATACGTCAAAATCCTTAATGGTCTGATTGGTTTCAGCCGCTGCAAATATCGCCTCGATCAGCTTCAGCACCCGCATGACCTCAGCATTTTTGACAATCGGCTCTGCCGTTCCCTCAATGACATCGGCAAAATTGGTATAGAAGCTGGAGGACAGTTCCACTGCTGTCGGCAGCACATCTGTAACCGTCGCCCCTTCTGATGGTGGAGCCATGGTCTTCGTAAGGCCCACACCGGCGCGGATTGGGGTAGGCTCCCGTCTTTCGCTCTCCTGGTTGCGGGTAACGATCCGTCCCGTTAATGACCAATCTTCAATAATTCCGGTACCTTCAGTACCTTTTACATACCATCTTGGCAGCGTAATAAAGTTGGTTGTTCCTACTTCCACGACAGCCTTGATGCCATTCTCAAATTGCAGCAGCGCCTCGAAGCCGTCATCCACTTCATTGCCCAGAATGAAGCTTAAGCTGCTGCTCACGCTGGTCACTTTACTGTCAATCATGAACAACAACTGATCCAGCAGATGAACACCCCAATCCAGCAGCATGCCACCGCCCTGTGCCTTCACGTGCCGCCAGTCACCGGGGATGCCATTGGCTCCGTGCACACGCGATTCAAGCTGGAACAGAGGACCGATCGTGTTATGCTCATACATTTCCTTGATGATCCTGAAGTCTTCGTCCCACCGGCGGTTCTGATGCACCATCATGATACGTCCGGCGGCTTCAGCCGCCTCAAGCATTTCATTGAATTCATCCGAGGATAATGCCACCGGCTTCTCGCAGACCACATGCTTACCGGCTCTAAAAGCTGCAATGGCGATTTCTTTGTGTACATCATTAGGTGTGGCAATCAGTATGGTTCCAACCTTCGGATCAGCCAGAACCTCCTCATAGCTGGCATAAGCCGTATATCCCGCTTTTACCGAAGCACTGCGGCGTTCCTCCAGCAGATCGAACGTTCCGGCCACCTCCAGGCGGCCGTTCTCCTCAATCAATTGTGTGTGATAGCTTCCCATTCCGCCATAGCCAACGATGACGATTGTATGCTTCTGTGAACTCATGGTCTCCACTCCTGTTTCGATAGACGTTAACTTTGCCAGTTATTTGTCTGAACTTTCGTCAAAATACACCGCACGGCCAGTCCGTGCCGATTCATAGATTGCTTCAAGAATTTGCGTAACTACAAAAGCTTGCTCCGGTTTTACAACGGGTTCTTTGTCTTCAATTACTGCTTCCAGCCACAAGCGGGCTTCACGATCTGCTTCACTCTCCGCTTCTCCGCTGTAGAAGGCTACACCGCCGGAGGAGAGATCCACTTTGGTCTCGTACAGACGTCCCGCACGCTCTCCATTCAAACGGAGACCATCCTTCATATCTGCCCCGCCTTCTGTGCCTGCAAGTAAAGTTTGAGCTTCACGGAACTCGGACACATTCAGTGCCCAACTGGATTCCAGAGAGATAGTCGCTCCATTTTCCATAGTAATAAATCCAAAGGCGGAATCTTCTACCTTGAATTGTTCAGGATCCCAAGGACCGAAGGCATTTGCCGCGTTTTTCTTCTGTCCCAGCTTGTGGAATGTCGAACCGACTACCATCCGAGGTTTATAATTATCCATCAGCCACAGGGTCAAATCAAGCGCATGTGTCCCGATATCGATCAGCGGGCCTCCTCCCTGCTTCTCTTCATCCAGAAATACTCCCCACGTAGGAACCGCACGGCGGCGCAGCGCAATAGCCTTGCCGTAATAAATCTCACCCAGTTCTCCACTCTCACAGAGGCCCTTCAGATATTCACTGTCCGAACGGAAGCGGTTCTGGTATGCGATGGAGAGCTTTTTGCCTGTACGGCGTGCAGCATCCAGCATTTCCTGAGCCTGGGCTGTTGTCTTTGCCATTGGCTTTTCACACATTACGTGTTTGCCGGCTTCAAGCGCTGCTACCGAGATCACGGAATGACTGTCATTAGGCGTACATACATGAACGATATCAAATCCGCCTTTTGCCAGAAGCTCCCGGAAATCTGTGTAGACCGCTGCATCCTCAGTCCCATAAGTTTTCGCCGCTTCCTGTGCACGTTCCTCTACGATGTCACAAAAAGCCACCATTTCGGCATTTTTTTGACGGGACAGACTTGGCATATGTTTGCCGTTTGCGATACCACCGCAACCGATAATAGCAATTTTGAGTTTGTTAGACATGAACTTTTCCTCCTTGATTGGCATATGATTTAACCCATTTCAGGCTGTCCGCTACACTTTCAAGCGCTGAACGGCTGCAATAATCCTGTTCTACTACGGCCCATTCCGCACCCGCTGCATCAGCGGCTTCCAGAATCGCAGCCAGATTCACTTCCCCTTCGCCCAGTACAACCGTCTCTGCCGATCCGTCTTCGCGTTTTTTCATATCCTTCAGATGGATAATCGGCAGTCGTCCGGCATATTTGCTGATATATTCTACCGGGTCATAGCCGCCATAGTATACCCAGCACGTATCCATTTCCACTTTCAGCACATCGGCAGGCACTTCCTCGAAGATACCGTCAAAAGCGGTCCGTCCGCCGAATTGCTCCGTGAATTCGAAATCATGATTATGATAAGAAAGAACGGCGCCGCGAGCGCTGCACTTCTCTCCGATAATCCGCAAATTCGCTGCAACCTCTTCCCAATTGCGCTGCTCTTCAGTCAGATAAGGCACAATCAGATTGCGGTTGCCAATAGCCAGATTGAAGCTGATTTCCTGCTCCGTGTCATTCAGCATTGCATCATATGGACGATGTGCGCCGAGCGCAGTAAGACCCGTTTCCTGAAGCAGCACAACCACTTCTTCTGCCGTCCGTCCAAAGAAATGATAAAATTCCACCCCGGCATATCCAAGCTCCGCTACCTTGCGGAGTGTTCCTTCAAAATCCTGTTCCAGTTCTTCTCTCAGCGTATACAGCTGCAAGCCGATCTTCAGCATGTTTACCTCACTCCTAATGGTTTGGATTGTACTTCCATATCTATCCTGCTTCTTATCGTCCCTGTGGTGCCACATCACATGACTCACCTGAACAAAAGGGCTGCAAGCAACTGAATGCCCAATATCTGTCTCCCTTATCCCTCATGTTCCATATGCGTACCTATGTAGCTTTCAGAGCCGCTATAAAGCCCCCTCCACATTATTTATATGTTTTTTGCTCAGGTCCATAGTAATATGAAAGCGTATATAATAAAATGAAGAATATGATTAAAACATGAACAATCTGCTTATCATTTCAATACCCTATTCCATCACCAGGAGGACCTATGACACAAACAGCACCTTGCCATATCCTGTCAGCAGGATTCTCAGTGCACCGCAAGCCATTCCATATGTCGGGTGGTGACAGCGTCCAGTATTATCTCCTGCGTCTGCAGACTGAAGGACGTAGCCGGACCATGGTTGATGGTGTTCTCACCACCGTAGAGAGTGGCGATCTAATGTTGTTCGCTCCAAGCGATCCTTATTATCTGAGCATCGACAAAGAGAGCTATCCCGTGGGGAAGCCCCGCATTGAAAGCGGCGACTATCATATTTTCTGCGGAGGGCCCTGGATTGAAGAATGGTGGACCCGCAAACAGCGCCCGTTGGTTCTCCCCATGCCGCTCAGCGACTATTTCCTGGGCCTGTTCCGCCAAATCGTGCTGGAGCAGCGCCGTTTATCCAATCCTTCACCAGAGATCTCAGCTTGTTATCTGCAGATCTTATGCCTTGAAATCGACCGCCTGATGTCTGAACAGCCAGCGATTTCACCCAAAGGCTATCTGGCGTACCGCATGAAGCAATATGTCGAGGAGCATGCGGCTTATCCGTTCCGTCTTGAGGATGTGGCCGGACATGTGGATATATCGGTCTCCCGCGCGGTTCATCTGTTTAAGGAGGCTTTTGGCACCACCATTGTCAAATATGTAAACGACGTCAGGCTGGATATGGCACGGGAACGGATCACCTTCAGCCCTATGCCGCTGGAGCATGTCTCTGAGACATGCGGCTTTGCAAATTATACTTATTTCCACCGTTTATTCCGGGGACGTTTCGGGATGTCACCCAAGCAATACCGTGCCTATAGCCGGCAGACCGAAATGGCCTCACTGCCGTAATCCGAACCTGCCTGGGTCTGTACTGGCGAATCAATGGTATTTATACCTTGGATTTCGTCCAATACTTCTGAATCACAACAATGGTGAATTTAGCTATATTCTCCAGACATGCAAAAGGAGCGCCATCCTGAAAGATCCGCTCCTTGTGTTTGACTTTATTCAGTTTCTGCTGCTTGCTTGGGGTGACCCGGACATGCTGGGATATCACGCCGTACTGATCATTTTGCCTGCGGTTTCGTTCCGCGCACCAGGTGCCGGAGCGTTCTGCCCTCAGCAGAGCTTTTTGTGTTTTTGTGCGTGCCATATGCGCTTGCACTCCTTTTGAAATCTGAATGTTCAACAGTTAGGTATCTGGGCTGCTGATATTTTAACTTTAACATATTCGCTTGAGGATTTCCCTGTAAAGTTGATTATAATCATTCTGCCTGCCGGCGTCCGCTTGCACAAGCAGCTCCGGGTACAGTATTCTTGATGGTACAAGTATATCCCTAAAAAGGAAGATTCCATGAAGAATCATGAACGTCCGAGGATCATTACCTTATGCGGTTCCACCAAGTTCAAACCTCAGTTCGAGGCTGCTAATGCCGCTTTAACCCGCCAAGGCGTAATCGTGCTGAGTCTGGGATTCTTTGAACAGAGCGAAGGCATTCATATTACAGCAGATGAGGCGCATCTGTTCGAACAGCTCCATTACAGCAAAATCAAAATGTCAGATGGAATTATGGTCATTCATGTGAACGGGTATATCGGTGAAAGTACACGCAAAGAGATTGAGTACGCCCGCCGGACGGGCAAAACAGTGGAGTACTGGGAAAGCCAGTAACTACAGATGCGGAGGGAATTCATGAAATACGATGTATTGTACGAAGGTGCTTTTGCTATGCTTAAGGTGTATTTGAATCCTGGTGAAAGTGTCAAAGCAGAGATGGGTGCGATGGTCGCCATGTCCCCCACTGTGGAAATCAGAGGTACTGTCGACGGCGGCCTGATGAGGGGACTGGGAAGAATGCTGAGCGGGGAAAAGTTTTTCTTCCAGGAACTGACGGCAACAAGAGGGCAAAGTGAAGTCCTGCTCTCTCCGGGATCCATTGGTGACATTCAGGCCATAGAGCTGGACGGATCGTACAAGCTATATGTGCAAAAGGACGGATTTCTCGCCGGAACCCATGGCATTCAGGTCAATACAAAAATGCAGAATCTGACGCGGGGGCTGTTCTCCGGGGAAGGATTCTTCATCGTTGAGATCAGCGGCAGCGGCACCGTGTTCCTCTCATCATTCGGAGCGATACATGCCATTAACCTGGAACCGGGCGAGGAAATGATTATTGATAACGGACATCTGGTGGCCTGGCCGGATTATATGGAATACAAGGTGGAAAAAGCAGCCTCCGGCTGGTTAAACAGCTTAACAAGCGGGGAAGCCCTGGTCTGCCGGTTCCGCGGCGAAGGTGTTGTGCTGGTGCAGTCCCGCAATCCGGGCAGCTTCGGAACATGGATCAAATCTTTTGTACCCAACAGGCCCTAAAAAAATCAAAAACGGCATTTCAGAGCGCAATGATCAGGCTCTTGAAATGCCGTTTCCACTTGTGGGCAGAAATTCCACCAGCTATATCATTCATCTGCTAGATGCCTCATACCAGCGCCAACCTCATGAGACCGCCTGGCAATCCTTTTCTCCTTTGCAGCCGCTTCGTTTGCATGTATTGTAGGTGCCTTTGAAGTCGAGCCGGTGGTCCGTAACATTGAACCCATATTCCTGTTCCAGCCGGAGCTCCAGGTCTTGAAGCCAATCTTCCTTAATTTCCTCCAGCCTGCCGCATACATTGCAAATCAGGTGATGGTGCATATGGGCATGATCGTCACCGCGCAAATCATATCGTGCTACCCCATCGCCAAAATTCATCTTTTCCACAATATGAAGTTCACATAGCAGTTCCAGAGTCCGGTACACCGTCGCAAGACCAAGATGTGGATAGCTGGCCTTAACCAGCATATATACTTCTTCCACACTTAAATGGTCCTTCTCATTATCCAGCAGGACTTTGACAATGGCTTCTCGCTGAGGAGTCAATTTATAGTTTTGTGCAGCAAATTGCTGACTGATATTAACAATCGGGTTCACCTTGGGTCTCCCACCTTTCCGGAAGCGAGGATTGCGATTATAATTAGTAATCGTTACGAATTAAGCATAACAAAAATACCCACCAAAGAAAAGGGCCTGACATGATTATACCATTACGTATTGAATTTTCGCACAAACCATCAAAAAAAATTATTAAGAATATTCCATAATAGACTTTGTACTCTACATGTAAGGGGATGAATCGGATGAGTTATTATCACAGAATTCAGCTGTCACTGGACTACATTGAAGATCATTTGCAGGACGAACTGCAGATTGCTGAGATTGCTGGCAAAGCGTGCTTTTCACCCTTCCATTTCCAGCGTATGTTCCTGGCGGTATCCGGCTTCACCGTACACGAATATATTCGCAAGCGGCGACTTACCGAAGCGGCGAAGCTGCTGCGTCACACCAGCGAAAGTGTGCTGCAAATTTCCCTGGCCTGCCAATATCAGTCCCAGGAAGCCTTCACAAGAGCTTTTCAAAGCTACGCAGGTGTGACTCCTGGCAAGTACCGGAAATCTCTGGATCTGACCACCGAATCCCTGCACAAGATCAACTTTCTGGAGCTGCCAAAAAACACCAAAGGAGATGTAGAACGAATGGACAAACCAACCATGATTCAGCTAGATGACACCCCTATTATCGGCTATAGATACAAAACCAGCCTGGACGGAGACGGCCACTATGAAGATATTCCCGGATTCTACGATGATTTTGGACGAAACGGACGGTTTATGCCTATCCCGGATAAGGTTTCTCCGGGAATGTCCTACGGTATCTCATGTGATTATAAGGACAACGGCGACTTCTCCTTCGTCGTAGGTGAGGCAGTAACGGAAAGTGCAGAATTGCCGGACAGGAATTATGTGCGATTGGTTCTCCCCGCAGGAAAGTATGCGATGTTCAAAGCTTATGGACCCGCCTCACTCACTGCAACGACCCGCAACTATATTTATGGAACCTGGCTGCCGAATTCCGGCTATGAACGTCGGGAAGGCCCCGATTTCGAAATCACGGATGTGGTGAACTCTTCTTTTCCTGAGCACATGCGCATCACGATTTATATTCCCGTAGTCTAAATTTAGCGGTCTGCAACCTTTCCATATTCTGTCGCGTCTAAGGAGTTGAATAAGGCCAAGCGGCCTGCATCCTATAGACAAAGGTGGACAACAATATGAACTTCAAAAAGAGCGCTTTTGCAGCGATCACCAGTGTATCGCTTCTTACTTTCTCAGTCGCCGGCCCCATCTTTGCCGCTGACAGCAGCTTCAAGGATATTGACAGCGTTACCGGCAAAGACAAAATCATTTCCCTAAAGGATCAAGGCCTGATCAAGGGCATCTCTGACACCCAGTTCCTTCCGGGTTCCAAAGTAACCACCGCTCAGGGCATACAGTTCATCTCAGGCGGCCTTCAGCTAAGCCTTGCGGCTATCGACTTCAACAAGGCGCCGCTCGCAAGCAACACGTTCACCAAGGTGAAAGACAACGCCTGGTACGCGGAAGCTTTTATCAACGCCCACTACAACGGGATTGAAATTCCTGCGGATATCGACCCAGCGAAGCCAATGACCAAAGAATTATTCACTAATCTGCTGATTCAGGGTATAGAAAAAGTGGGCAATCTGCCAATGATCAACATTGTCCCAGCCGACATTTCAGATGCGGATGCCTTGAACCCGTCTTTCCAGGGCAGCATTCAGCGCTCGCTGAAATACAAGATCAACACTCTGGATGAAGGCGGCAAGTTCAATCCGAAAAGTGAAATTACACGTGCTGAAGCAGCTGTTATGCTCTATAATGCTCTGGAATACCTGAAATCCAAAACGGATATTGTTCCACAAAGCTAAATACAAAGTAGACCCTTTTGCTCGTTCTGTCCTGCTAATGGCATCCCCATTGGCGCACCAAGTGGAAACGGCTTCGCCGTCCTTTTAAAAACATATGCTTCCGAAGCGGGGGTGTCCCATAAGTAGAATTTTCTACGAATGGGACCGTTCTTTTGTTTTAAAAACCGTAAAACGATAGCAAGGCAGCGATTCTCCCGTTATTGGAGGATCGCTGCTTTGCGTTTTTGGTCATTGGCTGCTTGCTTTAGCAGATTATGGGCAAGGGCAAGCCAACCGACTTCGAGGGTCACTTTCTCCATCCCTCGAAGCAGGAAGCGCCGGAATCCCCGGTTATTCTTCAGTTGTTCAAACACACTTTCCGGTTCCGTCATCCTCCGCACAACCAAGGCGTAACCGTCTTCACTCCGTAAAATTTCCCAAGCCTGTTTCTGGTATCGCAGTCGTTCCAAACTGACGACGACTTCCCGATTTCCTGTCGACCTTGTACAACGTTCCTTCAGTAGGCAACCGTCACAACTTTCGCTACGATAATGACGTTTTCGAATTTCATATCCACTCTCTAACGTTTCCTTGCTTACCTTGCGGAAATGCAGCATTTGTCCGGCTGGGCACTTCCATGTATCCTCGGCTTCATCGTACGTCCAGTTCTCAATCTTTCCAATATTCTCTTTCCACGCTTTGCTCTTTTCTTTGTGGTAGCTACCGTATTTGACCACGGCCTTCACGTGTTCGTTTTCCAAATACGCATAGTTCTCTTCACTACCGTAGCCTGCATCCACAATCACTGTCTGCGGAAGTTTCCCCAAGATCCGCCTTGCTTTTTCCATATGCGGCCATAAACAACGGGTATCGGTAGGTCTTGGATGTAGACTGTATGTTAATATAAACTGGTATTCGGTTCCGATCTGTACATTGTAACCCGGTTTGAGCTGACCGTTTCGTATGTGATCTTCCTTCATCCGTATAAAGGTTGCATCCGGGTCTGTCTTGCTGAAGCTGTTCCGGTCACCGAGCAGTACTTGGTACTGTTCGTACTTTAACAGCCTGGGCATCAAATCCTTGCGAAGCCTCTGAACGGCTTTTTTCAGTGGTTTGTCCTTGGGCTTCTCCAGCAGTTGCGACTCTAGCGCCTAGGTCATTTGTTCGAGTTTCTCCCTGCCGATCTCGGCGGACTCGCCAAGTTCGCTCAGGTCCTGGCCACGGTGTTCCTGTTATTCTTGTTTCTCTACGGCCTCAATATCGACAAACAATGCATGTACCTTTGCTTGCAGCTTGGCCTTATGTTTACTAACAGCTTTACCCCATACGAAGGTGTAGCGATTGGCGTTCGCCTCGATTTTGGTTCCATCCACAAAATAATGCTCCAGGGAGATGTATTTCTCGTCCGCCAGAAACTGAAACACGGCGGTAAATACGGTTTCAAGGACGTCCTTCATCCGCTGAGAACGAAAGCGGTTAAGCGTGTGGAAATCCGGGCGCTGCCGTCCCACCAGCCACATAAAGGGAATGTTTTCTCGGACCGCTTTGGCGATTTGCCGGGAGGAATAAATGCGCTGGGTGTAGGCGTAGATGATTACTTTGGTGAGCATTTTGGGGTGGTAGCTGTCGCGGCCGCCGCCAGGGTAGGCAGCGTCAAAGATGGCGTCGTCTATGTTAAAAGAAAATAAAGTGTTAGACTGTATTTGTTGATTTGACACGGTTTCTGAGTTTGATAATCGTTAACTTTTAATAAATAAGTATAAGACTGACTCATTAAAAGTAGCAGCGGCAGAACAAGGACTGCCGCTATTGTTATTAAACAAATGTTTCCCGTTAGTTGAACGGCTTTTGGGTACTCTGAACCACTCGCTCTCTTTAGCTCTCTATTAAAACTTTGCTGTTTGTTTACTAAAAGTGGTCTGTCATTTGTCTAACATTTTTGAAAAGTACTTAGGAGCCTCCTTAAAACCTTGTCTCTCATAAAATTTATGAGCATCTATTCTTCTGGAATGACAATGAACTTGGATACTGTCACATCCCCTTTTTCTGGCAGAGGCAGAGGCAAATTCCTCTAATTCCTTTCCAATTCCTTTACTTCTAATAGAAGAGTCCACAACAAAATAACTAATTGATGCGATATCTCCTTTCATACCCAATTGTGGGATATAATGCAGGGAAATACAGGCAGTAACCCTTCCTTCAGCTTCATAAACCATCAATTCTTCATTGGGGTCAGCAAGAAGCCTTTCCATGTTCTCTTTAATAAAAAATTCGGTGTCCGGGTAGCCTAATTGCATCAATAATTTGGATATATCTTTTCTATCCTCCAATTTCGCAACTCTAATCATAGATTTCATCTCCATTCATTTCTCACTTTATAAGGTGTCGCTCGACATAAATCTCTATCGGTAACCCATTCATCGAAATCATAGTATTATATTAGCGAAATTACTAGAACCACGGTGTGGCTATTTCTTTGCAGGTGTGGTTTGATGTTTCTGGATTTTATTGAGCTAACGTTCTCCGTTAGAATGAAGCGTCAGCTAGTCTAATACTTTGTTTTCCCAGTCTAACACTTTATTTTTCAGTCTAATACTTTATTTTCTTTGGACAGTCTAATCGATTGACAGCAGCATTTACGACACGAACGAGGTGGTTTTCGGGAATATCTTCTTCCATATCCATTGGCAAGTAAAGTTTGTCCATGGTATATTGAATGTACAAAAGAAACCTCTCCTTGATTGAAAATGGTTGGCCGCACTTCCATTTTACCAAAGAAAGGTTTCTTTTTTTATGATTTTAGAAGGATTGTAGATACGGTTCCCACTTAAACAGCGGAGAGAACGGAATGACCTGCGGAAAAGCGGCAGCGTTCGCCTTGGTCTCCGGATTTTCACCGCTAAGGGGAATGAAAAAATCTGGAGACCACAGCGATTGGAACAACGTTTCGTTCGCGGAGCGTCCTCACCAAGCGCAACCGTCTATCCAACTCTAAAAACAAGGGGCGTCCCAGCCATTTCATGGCTTATGGGACACCCCCTCAGGTATCCGTTTCAGCGAGAAATAGAAGGATGATTTATAGTGTGAAACATGTAAATCCTTATATTTGCAAAAAGGCAGTCCCGGACTTTCTTCCGGACTGCCTTTTTTGTTAATAACCAGATTAGATGTCCTCTCCGCTAAGCCGGTTCAGGAACTGCAGCGCACGCGGATTTGTTGTATGCTCCAGCACTTCAGCCGGTGTCCCCTGCTCCAGGATCACACCGTCATCCATCAATATAATCTGATCCGCCACATCCGCGGCGAATTTCATCTCATGGGTAACAATCACCATCGTCATGCCTTCGGCGGCAAGCTGCTTGATTACCTTCAAGACCTCGCCTACCAGCTCAGGATCAAGTGCCGATGTAGGTTCATCGAACAACAGCACTTCAGGTTCCACAGCCATCGCCCGCGCAATAGCTACACGCTGCTGCTGCCCGCCTGATAATTGATGCGGGTAAGCATCCACCTTGTCTGCAAGGCCAACCTTGGTGAGCAACTCGATGCCCTTCTTGCGGGCTTCCTCTTTGGAACGTTTCTGAACGGTAACCTGGCCCTCCATCACATTCCCCAATGCGGTCATATGCGGGAACAAATTATAGGACTGAAAGACCATTCCGGTCCGCTGGCGGAGTGCAAGTATCGAACGCTGGGGGATTTTGCCGCCGGCTGTGAAATTCAGCTTCAGATCAGCCAGCGACAGGCTTCCCTGGTCTGGCTGTTCCAACAGATTGAAGCAGCGGAGCAGCGTTGTTTTTCCAGATCCGGAGGGGCCTATAATAACTAGTACTTTGCCATGTTCAATGGTGAGGTCTACACCCTTCAGCACTTGGAGGGAGCCGAACGATTTGTGCAAGTCACGAATTTCAATCACGGGTACTCCTCCTTATCTCGCCGAGTAACGGTCGAGCCGCTTCTCCAGGTAATTTTGCAGAACGGACAGCACGGAACAAAACAGCAGATAAAACAGAGCCGCTTCACAGTATAACAGCAGCGGTTCATAGGTGGTTGCCGTAATCTGCTGCGCTGTTTTGAAAATCTCAACATAAGTGATTGTCGCTGCAAGCGAAGTGTCCTTAACAAGGCTGATAAAAGAATTGGACAACGGTGGAACCGAAACACGTGCCGCCTGAGGGAGAATAACTCTGCGCAGCGCCTGTCCCCGTGTCATTCCGACAGAGAATGCTGCTTCCCATTGGCCTTTATGTATAGACAGAATCGCGGCCCGCACAATCTCGGAGGAATACGCGCCCACGCTCAGCGTGAATCCTATCGTAGCAGCAATAAAGGGATCTAGTATGATGCCTACCGCCGGCAAGCCGTAAAAAATAATAAACAGTTGCACCAGGAGAGGTGTGCCCCGGATTATCCAAACGTAAAAGCGGGCGATTAGCTTCGGCAGGGTCCATGGGGACAGACGGATCAGTGCGGTCAATACTGCCAGCAGAAGCCCCAAGATAAATGAAACGACAGCCAGCGGAATGGTAAAAGCCACCCCGGCTTTGAGCAGGGGCAGCATCGAATCAAGGAAAATTTGTATTTTGCGGTCATCCATAGTTCAGACATCCTTCTCTAGACTATGGGCGGCCTCGACCGCCCTCGTCTACCTGTTATTATTTGGAAACGTCAGCGCCAAAATACTTCTCGGAAATCTTCAGGTATGAACCGTCACTCTTCATAGCTGCCAGAGCTTCACTCACAGCGGCTACCAGTTCATCGTTGCCTTTCAGGAAGACAGCCGCACTCTGAGAGCCCTCTGCAATTTCGTCAACAACCTTTATTTTCACATCCGGTTTCTGCTTCTTCAGATCCAGATAAGACAGACCGTCATTCACAGTTGCATCAATGCGCCCAGAGGTCAGCAGGTCAATAGCTTGATTAAAACCGTCTGTTGCCACAATCTCCGCTCCGTTCTTACGGGCGATATCGGACAGATTACTGGTCATAGACTGGCCGGCTTTCTTGCCTTTCAGATCAGCGAAGGTCTTGATATCTTCATTCTTCTCGCCCACAATCAGCACAGCTTTGGAGACAATATAAGGTTCCGAGAAATCGTACTTCACCTTGCGTTCGTCAGTAATGGAAACTTCATTAAAGATAACATCAAAGCGCTTCGCGTCCATCCCGGCAAAAATGCCGTCCCACTGGGTTTCGAAAAATTCCGCTTGTACTCCCAGCCGCTTGGCCACCTCTTCAGCGATCTCTACGTCAAAGCCGGTTAGCTTGCCGGAAGCATCATGGAAGGTAAATGGTGCATAGGTGCCCTCGGTCCCAATACGCAGCTTACCGCTGGCTTTGATGGCCTCCAGGCTGTTTTGTTCCGCTGGCGCTGCAGCTCCTTCAGTGGGTGCTGCCGAAGACTCGGCTGCTGAATTTTTGCCTCCGGCATTATTGTTATTATTGCCGCAAGCAGCTACAAGCACCACAGTAAGCAGCAATAGGATAGTCAGACTAAGTTTTTTCATAAATCGATAACCCCTCTCGTCTCATTCTCTGTATGTACCGGATGTTCATCGGCAAGTTGAATAGTAACACCGTCACATCAGCGGAGTCAATAGTTTTTCCGATAATAAACATCGGAATTATGATGTAAGCGTTTGAACCGCTATTCTCCTTATCTTAAGCCTGCCGGTATTGAGATAGCTTACCCCATAACATGTTAAATTCCCCAGAGAAATCAGGTACAAAAAGTGGAAACAGCTTCGCAGTCTTAATAAAGCCTATACAATAAAAAATCCCCGCAGCACCTGAATGCTGAACGGAGAAATTCACACTAACCCATATGTTATTTAACTGTATTTACAGAAACTAACCATGCATCATTTCAGGCTGCACCTTTGACTTCGAGCCGTCTTCGCCGCCCCTGCGACCTCTCCGCAGGAGCAAGCCCAGCACAGCACCGCCCAGAGCAACAAAAATCATAATGTGAAAAGTATCATCAAATCCTCTGGCAAGAACGGTTTGTGTAGCCAACTTCAAAGCTTCAGGCGAAGCTTCTGCCGCGCTCTTGCCGGCTGCAGCGGCAGCCTCTTTCATTTCCGCCCCGCGCGCTGCCGCTCTTGAGGTCAGGATGGTTACCAGTGTGGAAACAGCCAGAGAGTTGATTACCTGCTGCATGGAATTGGTCAAGGAAGTGACGCGGTTAACCAATTGACTTGGCGCCTTATTGAGCAGATGTGTATTCATTGGCATTACCATCATTCCCATGCCTGCACCGCACATGATCAGCGGCAGAATCAGGTCCTTGCTCTGTGTCGTAAGATCCACATGAGAATATTGGTACAACGCACCTGAAACCAGGCTGAGTCCGCACACCACCAGCCAGCGAACTCCGATCTTGTCGAACAATATCCCGGCTATGGGCATCATAAGGCCAGAGGCAATCGCCTGGGGCAGCAGGGTAAGTCCCGTATCAAATGCCCCGAAGCCGCGGGCCTGCTGAAGAAACTGCGGGAGCAGAAACAGCGCACCGTACAAGCCGAACTGTGCAATCCATTGTACAACTATCCCTGTGCTGAAATCGACCGAACGCAGAATACGCAGTTCCAGCAGCGGTGTCTCCGAACGAAACTCTGTAATGACAAAAGCGATTAAGGCCACAGCACCGAGGGATAGACCGATCAGAGTTTTGTCCGAAGTCCAGCTGTCCGCTCCCTGGCTCACTCCGTAAGACAGAGAAGCAAAGGCAAGGGGCCCAAGAATGATTCCAAGCTTATCCATCCCTGGTACCTGGCTGCGTTCCGATTGAGGCAGCTTGCGGGAACCAATCAGAAGACAAATGATCCCGATGGGAATATTAATGAGGAAGATCCAGCGCCAGGAATGATACTCTACCAGCCAGCCGGACAGCACGGGACCGATAGCCGGAGCGAACAGCACCGGAATACCCATGATCCCCATGACTACGCCTACCTTACTCTTGGGTGCCAGTTTGTATACATATGCCATCCCGACAGGAAGCACACAGCCTCCGCCCAGACCCTGCAGGACGCGGAACGCAATCAGCCATTCTGCACGGCTTGGTGTTGCACAGAGAATTGAACCCATAGTGAATACGATAACTGCAGTCAGAAAAACAGTCTTGGCCCCGAAGCGGTCAGACAGCCAGCCGGACAACGGGATCACCGAGGCCTGGGCCAGCATGTACCCGGTCACAATCCATTGCAATGTATTTAAATCCGTATTAAAATCCTTGACCAGCGTTGACAAAGCCACATTCATAGCCGTACTGTCGAGCACCACCATGAATACACCTGCAATGATGGCCAGCAGCGGAACCAGAATGCTTGACAGGCGAAAATCGGCCTCCGGTTTAAGCGATTGCTCCATTCTCTGTCTCCTCCTGAATTGAACTGCGCAGATGGACTTATTGACCTCAGCACAGCTTAATCGATATAATATATCTTCGAACGGACAACTGTCCGATAATACTTTTTTCAGTCTACGGACAATTGTCCGCTCTGTCAATGGAGTTCACATATTTCCTGTAAATATATACTGTATTTCTGAAAGGAGCCTGTCATGAACCCGAGAGAACAAGGCAGCAATCCATCCTCAAACCTAACACCACCACCAAATCCATCCTCCTCCCGGAATAATCAGGACCCTTATGTCCAGCGTATTCTTGAAGCCGCCCGTGCGCTTTTTACTGAGAACGGTCTGGAAGCAGTCAGTATGTACGGCATAGCCAAGCGGGCAGGAATCGGCCAGGGTTCGCTATACCGCAGATTCACGGACAAAGGTGAAATTTGCTCTGCCCTGCTCTCCACCAGCTCCGATCGTTTTCTTGCCCGATTGGAGCAGGAGCTCCAAGCCACTGAAGGAGTGGGCAGTTCCATCGGGGAGCTTCGGAGCAGTATTGAACAGGTTGTAGAATTCATAGACCAGCATGCTGAGCTGCTGCAGATGATTAAGTCTGAGTTCACGGGCAAGAAACAGCTTACCCAGTTTGAGCATCCGATTTTCCAGCGGCTACACGCAGTTATGGCCGAGCGTCTGCGGCGGGTTGCTGATGACGGCAAGCTGATTGCTATTGATCCCCATTTTGCCGCAACTTCTCTGATCGCGGTCCTCAGCCCTGATCTTTATCTCTATCAGCAGAAGCTTCACGGGTCGGGCAAAAAGGATATCCTGGAAGGGATTCTAACCCTATTCGTAACTGGACTACAGCGGTCCTGAGCACACTTTCTTTTGACAACATTCTGGAATATGCTATATTTGTTAGCAGTTGCGAATATAATATTGACCTGCTATTTCACTAGGGGAGTCTAATGACTGAGACGAAGCCTTAAGCTTCGGACCCTTGGAACCTGATCTGGATCATACCAGCGGAGGGAAGTGGAACAGAATCGATCAGCAGTGCCGCTTCAAGCCTACTGCCTGAACCTTTCAGACCCATTTGCCTCCCCTGGAGACGGATGGGTCTTTATTGTGCTTCCGCAGTCCCGGAAGCAGATGCGTGCCAATGAAAGGAGGCTTAATACATACGAGTATGATCTCAATCACTAACCTGTCCTATGCTTTCAGCGCTTCACCGCAGACTCCGGTATTCAGTGGACTCTCGATGAACGTCCGCCGGGGCGAATTCATTTCCATTGTCGGTGCCAGCGGCTGCGGAAAAAGCACCCTGTTCAAAATCATCGCCGGTCTGCTAAGGCATACAGATGGCGAACTCAAAGTTCACGGTATGATCTCTGACGATCCAGCGTCGCGTCTGGGCCAGGTCGCCTATATGCCACAACAGGATCTGCTGCTGCCCTGGAGAACCGTGATGGACAACTGCCTGCTGCCCTGGGAGCTGAAGCGAAAGAGCAGCAAAGCAGAAGCTGTAAAAAATATCCGTGAAATGCTCGACCGGTTTGGCCTTGAAGGTACAGAGCGGCTCTACCCGCAGGAGCTGTCCGGGGGGATGCGTCAGCGGGTCGCAATGCTCCGCACCCTTGCCGCCGGAAATGAGCTGATGCTGCTGGATGAGCCTTTTGGGGCACTGGATGCCATAACCAAGCGCGAACTGCACCGCTGGCTCCTGGAATTGTGGGGCAGTCTTAAGCAAACGGTTCTGTTCATCACCCACGATCTGGAGGAGGCGCTGCTGCTCAGTGACCGGATTTACCTGATGTCTGGAGGCAGCGGTGGTGTACAGGAATTCTTGGTGGATATCCCGCGGCCCAGACATTACCGGATGAACTATGAACCGAAGTTTATTACTTTGCGGGAGAATTTGGAGCGGAGGCTGCATGAGAGTATCTATTAGCAGAACCTTTCTGCGCGAATATGGCCCCTTTGCCTTACTGGTACTGTTCACCCTAGCTTCCTGGGAGTGCGCTGCGCGGCTAAAGCTTGTTCCAGCCTTCATTCTCCCGGCTCCAACGGCTATATGGACGGCACTGATGGAGCAGAACGGGCTGCTCTTCGGTGAGCATTTACCCGCCACACTTCAGGAGGTTTTGCTCGGCTTTGTTCTGTCGGCAGCCTGCGGCATGCTACTGGGTACGGGAATGCACATGTTCACTCCGCTCGAAAAGGCGTTATACCCCTTGCTGGTGATCAGTCAGACCATTCCGCTTATCGCTCTGTCACCCATTTTTATTATGTGGTTTGGTTATACCCTTTGGAGCAAGGTTGCGGTGGTTTTTCTCACTGCCTTTTTCCCGGTGGTAGTAGGGACCTTTGACGGTCTGCGTAAAAGCGGTGCTATGTACAAAGAACTGTTGCTCACACTCGGTGCGTCCCGCTGGCAAATTCTGCGAAAGACCCAGATTCCGCCTGCACTGCCCTCTTTATTCTCTGGTCTCAAGCTCTCTATGGTCTACTGCGTCATTGGCGCGACGATCGGGGAATGGCTGGGCGGAAGCCGGGGGCTCGGTTATTTCAGCCGCCGGATGGCGGGCAATCTGCAAAGTGCGGAAATGTTCGCCGCAGTATTTCTTTTATCTGCACTCGGAATCATTCTGTTTCTATTTATTGTGCTGCTCGAAAAAATTATTTTGCAGAAAAGAGGCATTCATCGATGAAACTGTTCCCTTCTGAACCTCCCTTTAGACAAAGGAAACTCCCTGTGCTTCCGTTATTGCTGCTTCTGTGTCTGGGACTTGCTGCAGCAGGCTGCGGGAACAGCAATGATAAGTCTGAAGCCAGCTCAACAACAGCAGATCAAGGCGGGCAGCCCCACAAGCTGACGATTATGCTCGACTGGTATCCGAACGCAGTCCACTCCTTTCTGTACGCGGCCCAGCAAAACGGATATTTTGCCGACGAAGGGCTTACAGTGGATATTCAAATGCCCGCCGACAGCAATGATGCCCTGAAGCTCGTAGCTGCAGGCAAGGTTGATCTGGCCCTAAGCTACCAGCCGCAGGTGCTGATGGCACGGGGTGAGCAGATTCCGGTGAAGTCCGTTGCTGCGATCGTCAGACATCCGCTAAATCATCTGATGGTTCCGGCTGACAGCGGGCTCAAGAGCCCAAAGGACCTGGCAGGTAAAAATGCCGGATACTCCTCGATCCCGCTCTATGAAGCTATGCTGAAAACCATGGTCAAAAGCGATGGCGGAGATCCTGGAGCAGTAAACCTGACCGATGTGGGTTTTGACCTGATTCCAGCCATTACAACCGGGCGTGTCGATGGCATTATTGGCGGATTTATTAATCATGAGCAGTTGATTCTGGAAAAGGAAGGCCACCCGGTTATTTCGCTGAACCCAACCGATTACGGTGTCCCCGATTATTATGAGCTAGTCTTGGTCGCCAGCGACCAAGGCCTGCAGAATTCTGAAGGCTATATCCAGAAGTTTATCCAGGCAGCACGTAAAGGACAGCAATTCGTTGCGGATCACCCGCAAGAGGCGCTTAACCTCCTTCTGGCTCATGAGGATGCAACGGCTCCACTCGACAAAGACATCGAGTCCAAAAGCCTGGAGCTGCTGCTGCCCCTGATGGACGCCGGTAGTGAGCCGTTTGGCTATCAGGACCCTGTATCATGGGAAAAGGTACAAACCTGGCTTAGTGATAACGGGCTGCTGAATGGCGAGGTAAAGACCGGTGAGGCTTTTATTAACTTGTAAATGAGAATTCAGATGTGCTCATATAACTAAATCTACGCTTCCTGAGCGAGTTTTGGACGAAGTAATTTCATAGAAGCAAGGCTGACAAAAATTTTAGGAGGAATACTCATGTCTTACTTATCCAAAGTGCGGGATAGTAATCCGCTGGTGCATAACATTACAAATATTGTGGTCGCGAACTTCAGCGCGAACGGGCTGCTGGCACTGGGGGCTTCGCCTTTTATGGCGGATGCGCATGAAGAAGTTGCGGATATTGCCGCTATGTCTGGTGCTGTAGTGCTAAATATCGGTACACTCAATGACTACGCCATTGATTCGATGCTAATTGCCGGACAGGCGGCGAACCGTCATCATGTGCCGGTCGTACTTGACCCCGTAGGTGCCGGAGCCACTGCTTACCGCACCGAAGTAACCCATAGGCTGGTCAACCAAATGCAGATCACCGCACTGCGCGGCAATGTCGCTGAAGTTGCCCATGTGGTAGGCGAGAGCTGGAACATCAAAGGTGTGGATGCCGGCACCGGAGACGGTGATGTGGTGGCATTAGCTGTAAAAGCTGCACAGAAGCTGAACTGTGTGGTGATCATCACCGGCAAAGAGGATGTTATCACAGATGGCAGGACCACCTACGTAGTCAGCAACGGTCACCCTGTATTGACTAAGGTTACCGGCACCGGATGCCTGCTCAGTGCAGTCGTCGGCGCTTTCCTGGCAGCAAGCGGCGGCGCCTGGCTGGAAGCAGCTGTAGAAGCTATATCCTTCTATGGCGTTGCCGCTGAAATTGCAGCCAACCGTTCAAGCCACCAGGGAGTCGGCAGCTTCCAGATTGAGTTCCTGAATCAGCTGGCTCTCGTTACCCCGGAAGTATACGCAGAGCGCTCCCGCATACAGCGTCTGGAACAATGATATCAGCTTCATGGAAGGAGACCTTGCTATGACAGAATCTACAAGGAATAAAATATTCAAAGCCTTGACAATTGCCGGTTCCGACTCCGGGGGTGGGGCTGGCATTCAGGCCGATCTTAAAACCTTCCAGGAGCTGGGGGTATACGGCATGTCCGCGCTTACTGCAGTTACCGCACAGAACACCTTAGGCGTTCAAGGCGTATATCCGCTGGAAGCGGATGCCCTTGCCGCGCAGCTTGATTCCATTGGAACCGATCTTACACCGGATGCTGTCAAAACCGGTATGCTGTTCAGTAGCGGACTCATCCGTGTAGTTGCTGAAAAGGTACGCCAATATGGCTGGGACCATCTGGTCGTTGATCCGGTCATGGTCGCCAAAGGCGGTTCTCCCCTGCTTCGGCAGGAAGCCGTGCAGGCACTGATCCGCTATCTGCTGCCACTGGCCCTGGCTGTAACACCCAATATTCCTGAAGCAGAAATTCTGTGCGGAATGCAAATTTCCGGTATGACAGAACGCGAGACAGCAGCCAGGCTCATTCATGCTATGGGACCGCGTTACGTGGTGCTCAAGGGTGGCCATGATGATGAAGATAACCTCATGGTGACTGACCTTCTTTACGATGGAGAGAAGTTCACTTATTGGGAAAGTCCGCGTATTGCTACACAACATACCCATGGAACCGGCTGTACCTACTCCGCCGCCCTCACTGCCGAACTTGCCCAAAACAAAACGGTCCCTGAAGCGATACAGACAGCCAAGGCTTTTATCCACGCAGCCATTGAAGACGGCTTGAATATAGGTTCCGGACACGGGCCGACAAACCACTTCGCCTATCAGAACAGACTGAGGGGGAAACGCTGATGCAGCGGATGGACAGCGAAGATCTGCGCAAACTGTTGAAGCTGTATTTCATTATGGGCAGTGTGAACTGCCGTAAATCCCCTCTGGAGACACTCGTTGAAGCCATCGACGGCGGGATTACCTTATTCCAGTATCGCGAAAAAGGCCGGACCGCTTTTACCGGCCAGGCCTATGTCGAGCTTGCCCGGCAGCTCCAGCAGCATTGCCGGGAGCGACAGGTGCCTTTTATCGTAAATGATGACATTGAACTGGCAGTTGCCCTGGATGCGGACGGTGTTCACGTTGGTCAGGAGGATGAACCTGCGCGTTCGATCCGCGAGCGGCTGGGAGCACATAAGATCATCGGGGTATCCGCCCATACGCTGGAAGAAGGCCAACAGGCTATTGCGGACGGTGCCGATTATCTGGGCGTCGGGCCGGTCTATCCCACTTCTTCCAAGGACGATGCTGAAGCGGTCCAGGGTACCGCTGTGATAGAGACGCTGCGCCGCTGCGGACTTACCATTCCCCTGGTTGGAATCGGTGGTATCACCGTGGACAATGCAGCCCCTGTATTGAAGGCTGGAGCGGATGGAATCTCTGTGATCTCTGCGATTGCCGGAGCAGACAACATCAGCGCTGCTGTGCGGAAGTTCCTGCAGGTGATTTAACCAAAAAGCACATACGCCATTCTTCGTTGGCGTTGTGCTTTTTTACGTGGCAGAAATAAATCCTCAGTTCCATCTGCCCATTATAACGGTGTTGTAATACTTGCCGTCAGATAAAAGCTTGTCATTCTTCAAAAGACCTTCCTTCTCAAATCCCAGTTTCTGATAGAGCGTGATAGCCTTGTTGTTCGTTTCCAGGACTTTCAATGTGATTTTGCGGATACCGCTGGCTTCCGCCCAGTGGATGGAGGCGGCCAGCAGCTGGCTGCCAATGCCAACTCCCCAGTATTCCTGCAGCACACCAATGCCAAATTCCACTTGGTGAGACAAGCGTTTCAAGCTAGTTCCCTCACATCTGGAGAATCCGGCCAGCCTGCCATCTACTAATGCCACCAAAAAGAGGTTTTTGTTGTTCGAGGCATCCTCCTTAATGAGCTGTTCAAAGCCCGCTGGATCAATAACTGCTTCTCCGCGTTCCCTGTCCAGATTCTCCGTCTCTCCATCGATTTGCAGCCGAATTCCAGACAGCATCCCGGCATCTGCGGGGTCCGCTTCCCGAATTGTAATGCTTTTGCCTCCGCGTTCATATTGCCATGATTCCATTTTCATGATGGACTCCCTTTCCTGAGGACTTCAGTTGTCTGCATCTTCCAATATTAAACATGCTGGCGGTTTAGTCAATGTTGTTCATACTTGACTATACCAAATTATTAGTTTACTTTATAAACAGTTCACATTGATAACTTTTCTTCAAAGGCAGGTGCAGCATGGCTGATCGTGAGCAAACTATAGAAGTGTATCAATCTTATTTTGCGGTAGCCCGCCAGCTTAAGAAGCTGGCACATCAAAGCGCGGCGGACCTTGGGCTGACCGTGCATCAGATCGGCATCCTGAATTTCCTCCTGCAGCATCCGGGGCAGACCCAGAAGGAAGTTACGGAACGCCTGGTATTTAACAAAAGCCGGGTCAGTCTGCATATTGATGCGCTGGCGCTCAAGGGATTGGTCACCCGCACAGTTTCGGAGCTGGACCGCAGAGAGACGATGCTGTACCTCACCACCGAAGGCGAGATGCTGTGCAAGCGCTATAACGAGGAAGCTTGGTCCCATAAGGTACTGGGTGAAGCCCTGGCGCCATTCAAGGAAGATGAGCTGCGTCAGCTCATTCATATGAACAAACAGCTGCTGACGCATCTGAATTCCTAAATCAATAGAAGCTGGTGATGAGAATGTCCCGAAGTTTTGGACCGGGCGGCCCCCATGGCCGATTGAAATTCGACGACGACGCGCAAAAAGCCAATCTCAGCAAAGCTCTCCTGCTGCGCATCGTGAAATTTTTCATGCCCTACTGGAAACAAACCCTGCTCGTAATGGCGGTGCTGATTGTGACCGCTGTACTTGGAATCCTGCCTCCCCTGTTCATCCAGCAGATTATCGACCAGGCGCTTCCGGATAAAAATTTGCGGCTGCTCGTTCTGCTCGTTCTTGCTTCACTGGGTACAACTGTCGTGGCCGGCCTGCTGGGTGTGCTGCAGAATTATTTGAATTCATTTATCTCACTGCACATTGTCTACGATATGAAAAATCAAATGTACCGCCATCTGCAAAAGATGCCGCTGCAGTTCTACTCTGGGGTACAGCAGGGTGAAGTCATCACACGTATGACCAGCGACATTTCAGGCGTGCAGGGTGTATTCAGCAGTACAGTAGTCAATTTTGCCAGTAATCTGTTCATTCTCGTCTCTACTGCGGTTACGTTGTTCATCATGAACTGGAAGCTGGCGCTGGTCGGCATTCTTGTAATCCCTTTATTTATCTTCCCTACCCGCAAAATGGGCAATATCAGCTGGAAACTGGCCAAGCAGACCCAGGAAAAAATCTCAGATCAAAATCAGATCATCCAGGAGACACTCAGCATCAGCGGATATCTCCTTATGAAACTGTTCACCAAAGAACCGGCAGAGTACTCCAAATTCCAATCTATTAACTCAGAAGCCACAAGTCTGCAAATCCGGCAATCCATGGCCGGCCGCTGGTTCATGATGGTTCTGTCTACTTTTACCAGTATCGGTCCATTGATGATTTACTTATATGGCGGGTATCTGTTTATTCAGGGAGAGCTGTCCGTGGGGGCAATCGTAGCTTTTGTAGCTTTGCTTGGGAGACTATATGGACCCGTGATGCAAATGACGAATCTCTATGTGGATATCAAGCGCTCTGCGGCATTGTTTGAACGGATTTTTGACTATTTCGATATGAAGCCTCAGATTGTAGACGAGCCGGAGGCCCGGGTCATTACCGCAACCGGCAAGGATATTGGATTCCACAAAGTATCTTTCGCCTACCAGGCGGATAAAACAGCGCTGCACGAAATTTCGTTCACCGCTACTGCAGGAACCTTAACTGCACTAGTCGGTCCCAGCGGCGCCGGCAAAACAACCGTCACCAACCTTATTCCGCGCCTCTATGATACGGATTCAGGCTCGATCACGATCGGTGGCAGCAACATCCGCGACTTTACACTGGATTCCCTGCGGTCGCAGATAGGCCTTGTTACACAGGACACCTATCTGTTCAATGGAACGGTCCGGGACAACCTGATGTACGCAGAAAACGGGGCCAGCGAAGCAGAAATGATTGCCGCATGCGAGGCGGCGTATATTCACGATTTTATTCTGAGTCTGCCGGAGGGGTACGACACCGTTGTGGGTAACCGGGGCATCAAGCTGTCCGGCGGCGAAAAGCAGCGGATTTCCATCGCCCGTGTGCTGCTGAAGAATCCGCCGATCATTATCATGGATGAAGCTACCTCCTCCCTTGACACAGCGTCAGAATATTATATCCAGCAAGCCATGCATTCCCTGCTCCAGGGCAAGACCAGCATCGTAATCGCCCATCGGCTCTCTACCATCATGGCTGCGGATCAAATTCTCGTCGTTCAGGGCGGAGCTATCGTCGAGGAAGGAACGCATGAGTCCCTTCTGGAGCATAACGGAGTATACAGAGATTTATACGACAAGCAATTCGAGTCCAAGGTTTTGGCCTAACAGAAAGGAACGCAGACGCATTTCCTATATCAAAATAACAAAAATCCGTATGGCGCCATGCTATAAAAAGGCGCATACGGATTTCTTTTATATAATTATTGATGAAGGCTGGTGTGATCCAGTGGTTTGAGCTTATCCATCCATCCTTTGACCGGATCGTAGGAACCAGCTTCAATCAGCTTGTGGTAGACACTGACAAATCCGCCGTCTCCGGCAGTTTGTCCCGCCCATTTATAGTACTCGGGGAACTTTGCCTCCGCTTCATCCAGCCGGTCCAAGATCAGATAAACATCCATTAACGACTCAAAGGTGCTTTCTTCAGGTTCTGCTTTGTAATGCTGTTCCTCAATAACCAGCTGGTTCTCATAATATTGCTGCGTTCTGGCTCTATTCGGAATATATTGGTTATCCCTGAACTCATAAACAGCGAATAATGCAGGCCCAAGAGGCACCTGACCGGAATATGGACTGGCTAACAACTCCAGCTCGCCGTCTTGATCCACATCCTCATAGGTCAATAGAACCTCATCATTCACAGTGACTTGCAGCTTACCTTCTATCTCCTCCAGAACAATAGTTGCCGACTCGGGACGGTTATCTGCCAAGCTGAACAGCAGCGTGGGCCGGCCATTTTGAATAAGCGCCTTCGCCCAAATGCTCTTGGTCTGATCCAATTTGACCCCGCCTTCAAAGCTTAACCCCTTCTGCTTACTGTCAAAAAGAAGCTCACGGTTCCTCGCGACCACAAACTGGGTATAATCAAAATCTCCGCTATTCCAGTAATAGACTTCATAGGTCTGCCCGTTCAGTTCAAAAGAATCCTTATGCACAAAACCTGGATACTGTTCCTCAATCGGCGCATTCCCTGTGGTTACCGCTTCTACAGACGGCGATGTGGAAACAGCAGGTGAAGCAGACGGTGACGGCGATGCCTGTTCTACTGACGCAGGATTATCGGTGGGGATCGCTTGCCCGGCATTCCCGGTTTCCCCGGATGATGAACACCCGGCCAGGAACATTAAGATGATCATGAAACTCATAAAGCGCATGTAAGGTAGTCCTCCTCTATGGTTGTAAAGGGGCCTGAGCATTACCCAGCATTCCGTGGAGCTCTGCCAGTTCATCCTGCTCCAGATGCCTCCACTGACCTCTTCCCAGTCCGCTCAATGTTATATTCATAATCCTGATCCGCTCCAGCCGGAGCACCCTATAACCCAGTTCCTTGCACATCCGGCGGATTTGCAGATTCAGTCCTTGGGTGAGTACAATCCGAAATACAGTTACGCTGATCCGGCTGGTCTCGCATGGTTTGGTCACCGTACCCAGAATCTCCACACCAGCAGCCATGCGCTGCAGAAATTCATCCGTCACAGGTTGGTCTACACTAACCAAATATTCCTTCTCGTGACCATATTCCGAGCGCATCATCTGGTTCACGATAGCGCCGTCATTCGTCAGCAGGATCAGTCCCTCCGACTGTTTATCCAGCCGGCCAATGGCAAATATCCGGGACGGGTATCCCACAAAATCAATGATATTCCCCTCTACCTCACGTGAGGATGTACAGGTGATGCCTAATGGCTTGTTTAGCGCCAGGTATACAGGCTCTCTATCGACAGCAGCTATGGGCTCACCGTCGACGGCTACAATGTCTCCCGGCTCAACCTCCGCACCTTTTTCACAAGGAAGGCCATTAATCGTAATCCGCCCGGCCGCAATTAATCTGTCGGTTTCTCTGCGGGGGTAAATCCCTGTTTCGCTTATGTATTTGTTGATTCTCATGTCCGATTCCGCTCTCCTGAAGGGTAATAAAAAACACCTGATTGGAGTGTATACGCTACAAATTCCAAATCAGATGCCGCATGTTGATCTATGAGCATCCGGCCGTTTTACTTGCCGCTCCTAGTTGGTTTGGTTCCGCTGCCCTTGGCTGCTCCTGTGCTTTTGCCGCCAGGCCCCCCTGCGGGTCCGCCTTTGGCCGGCTTCACAGGTTTCGCCGTTTTGTTCCAGCGGGTCCAGCCCTTGCTGCCTGTTCCTCTGCCTGTGCCGCCGCCTTTACTTTTTGCCACAATATCACTCCACCCGGTATTCTGTTTTCGTCTTGCATCCATCTATCTTACCATTACCATGCGCAATATGTCAGGTAAATACGCAAACAGCCTGCCGGAACTATTCCGGCAGGTTGTTACTTACCCTAATTTATATACGTGTGTGGGTTATTTTTTCGGCAGAATGTAACCTTCCGCTTTCAGCAGTTCAGCGATTAATACGGCGCCTCCGGCTGCACCTCTGACCGTATTGTGGGACAGGCTGACGAATTTGTAGTCGTAGAGCGAATCCTCGCGGAGACGGCCGGCAGAGATACCCATACCGTTCTCGATGTCACGGTCCAGCTGCGTCTGCGGACGATTCTCCTCTGCGAAATAGGTAATGAACTGTTTAGGTGCGCTTGGAAGACCGAGCTCCTGTGGGCGGCCTTGGAAGCTGTTCCAGCGTTCAAGAATCTCTTCCTTGGATGGCTTCTGTTCAAAGGAGGCGAACACTGCAGCCATATGACCATCAGCAACAGGCACACGGATACACTGTGTCGTAATAACAGGCTGTTCGCTTTTCACAATCCCTTCATCGGTCACGTTCCCCCAGATCCGCAGCGGCTCCTGCTCGCTCTTCTCTTCTTCACCACCGATATATGGGATGACGTTGTCTATCATTTCCGGCCAATCGGTAAAGGTTTTGCCTGCCCCGGAGATCGCCTGATAGGTAGTCACTACCACCTTGGACGGCTTAAAATCATGGAGCGCATGCAGCGTAGGCATGTAACTCTGGATGGAGCAGTTAGGCTTAACCGCGATGAATCCGGTCTCCGTGCCCAGACGTTTGCGCTGCTGGGCAATGACTTCCAGATGTTCAGGATTGATTTCAGGGATCACCATAGGAACGTCAGGCGTCCAGCGGTGCGCAGAGTTATTGGAGATCACTGGCGTTCCAGTGCGCGCGTAAGCTTCTTCCAGCGCCTTGATCTCTTCTTTCTTCATATCAACGGCGCAGAAAATCAGATCTACATCCGCAGCCACTTCCTCCACCTTGGAGGCATCCTGAACCATGATGCTTTTGACAGCCTCAGGCATAGGAGTGGACAGCTTCCATCTGTTCTTGACCGATTCTTCATAAGTTTTACCTGCCGAGTTTGCACTTGCGGCAATAGCCGTTACTTGAAACCAGGGATGATTCTCAAGCAATGCGATAAAACGCTGGCCTACCATTCCAGTACCCCCGACGATACCCGCTCTCAACTTACTTGACATAAGAGTTTCATTTCCTTTCAAGCAGCGCCTTCGATAGGTGCTTTTTAATAACCGATTATAAATGATATATGCAGCTTACACAATATGTGATTGTAAAGAAGAGGCTTTTGGAAAAAATTATTGGTGTTACGAAGCTCCCAGACGTTTCGCCAGCTCGCCAAGATCCTGTCCCTTAAGCGCCCCTTCCACAAGTTGGGGCAGCAAGGCCGGAGTGCAGGCGAAGCAAGGTGTGCCATCGCGCGACAACTGTCCGGCCAGCCGCTCATCGTAAGAGGGTTTGCCTTCATCCGACAAGGCCAGCAGGGTCATTGTGCGGACCCCCGACTCGCGCAGCCCGCGCATCCGGCGTACGAGCCCAGCCTGGTTGCCGTTCTCATAGAGATCCGAGACAATAATGAACAGCGTCTTCTTGGGTTCTTCAATGAACTGCTCGCAGTACTTCACCGACTTGTGGATATCCGTTCCTCCGCCGAGCTGAATCCCGAACAGCATATCCACCGGATCATTAGCACACTGCTCAGTCAAGTCCACCACTTCAGTATCGAAAACGACTACCCGGGTGTTCAGCGCAGGAATGCTTGCAAAGATGGACCCGATGACCGAAGCCCAGATGATGGAGCTGGCCATCGAACCGCTCTGGTCAATATCCACGATAACTGTCCATTCCTTACTGCGGCGTGCCCGGTCAAAATAATAAAACCGCTCAGGAATAATAATCCGCCGCTCCTGGTCATAGTGCTTCAGATTCCGCTCAATGGTCCGCTTCCAGTCCAGCCCGCTGAGCGATGGTAGCGGAGAGTGCTGCCGCTTGTTCAGCGCCCCGGTAACGGCGCGGCGGATATCGGTCTCCAGCAGCTTGACCAGATCATCAACCAACGCCTGGACCAGCATTCTTGCAGTATCTTTCGTCTTTTCAGGAATTTTACCCTTGAGTGACAAAAGCGTGCCTACCAGCTGGATATCCGGCTTCACCGCAGCCAGCAGCTCCGGCTCGAAGAGCAGCTGCTTCCAGCCCCTGCGCTCCATGGCATCACTCTGGATGATCGATACGACATCTTCCGGGAAATAGCTGCGCACATCGCCAAGCCACTTCGAGAGATTCAGGGCGGCATGGCCCGTCCCTGCTCCTTTGCCCCTGCCGCCTGGTGCATTGCCGGAGCCGCCTCCTCCGTTCGTCTCATCATAGATGGCGGCAAGCGCTGAATCCATGATTAATTCCTCTTCAGTCAGGCTAAGCTGGCCGCCTTCACCATAGCCTGCAAGTGAGGCTTCGGCTTCCTGCCCCAAGATCAGCCGCCAACGGGTAACAGTGCTCTCCTGCTTGCTGTCGTACGTCATCTAAAAATCACCGAAGTCAAAATCATTCAAATCGTCCAGCATCTTGGCTTCATCCTCCTTCAGTTCTCCGGTAAGAATCTCTGCCGCCTGCTCTGTATCCACACCCCACAGTTCACCGAGCAGCTCGGAGATCATCGTTTTCTCTCTTGGTGAGAAGGTGCTGAATGCCCGGCGCAGAAACACCAGCGCCCGCTTGAATTCATCATCCTCGAGCGCATTGATATAATCGTTCAGCTGCTCCCATAGGCTCATCCTGGAGAGCAGTCCATACCGGTTGCGCATCGACAGGCCTTCGAACCAGCCCGCTCCGAGATCGGCCGGGATGCCGGGAGACAACCGACGTGAGACTTCCGAAGCGACTTCTTCCGCTGAGATCGCTCCACGCTCCATCAGAATGGCACAGGCGAAGCCGGATAGCCTCGGGTTGCGGTTATCCTGCTCGGACAGATGCAGCAGCTCCTGCAGCCACAGTGGTTCGTCCACCGTCTCGCTGTAATCCAGCGATATTCCGTTCAGTTCATTCATGGCCACAATCATCTGTCCGGCGGCCTCATCATTGCAGCCGCTCGCATCCAGCAGGAACAGACAGCCCCGCCGGAACAGTTCTTCCAGCAGTGGTGTAAGCGGTACGGTATCCACCTTGCGGATGTTGCCAAAGCCGATAATCGTTGCCAGCTCGCGGGCAGCAGCGGCAATGCCAACCACATCGCGGCTGTCTACAGCAAGGCTCTGAAGAACCCGGCTGGCTTCTTCCATCTGCGCTGTCAATCCGCATTCACAGGCAATCCGGATGAGCGCTGAAGCTTCAGCGATGGACCGGCAAGCCTGCAGCTTCTCGCGCAGCACATAGGCGGCAGCCACTTCAATGGTCTCCCCAAGGAGGGTCGATTCGACCACCTGTATCTCAACCTCCGGCGTCCACTGGATGATCCAGTATTCTGCCCAGGTTGCCGCATCCTGCCCGCTGGGCCTGTTCTTCGCAAAAGAAATCCCGAGCAGCCGCAGTCTATGGAACAAAATAGACCGGCTCAGGTCCAGATAGGCGGCCTCCTCGCTGGACACTCTGCGGTTCTCCCTGAGGTCCAGCGGCAGTTCGCTGGCAACGGTGGATTTATACTTCTCCAGCTTATAGCGCTTCAGCAGCCGGTTTAGATCGTCCTGGATCGGTGTCTGACTGACACCATCAGCCAGTTGCCCGATAGCTGTTCCTACATCCACCCTCGCCAGGGCATCGGCGATGACAGACAGCTCGCCGTGGCCAAGAAGCGTCTGCGCGGCATCCCGCAAATCGCGCAAGGTAGGCGCACTCCCGCTGTGCAGTGCAGCCAGCGACTCGGCCAGGCGCACCGCCTCGATCACCTCGGCTGTGGAGCGGTGTGTCCCGCTGCTGCGCAGATAGCCCGCAAGCGTGGATAAATAGAGATGTGCCAGCTCCTCCGGCCGCCCGGCGTCCATGGTCTCCCACATCATTTCAAAGTAATGAGGCGCTCCGTTCCCCGCCCCGTAGCCCGACATGGTAGAGAGCTTGTAGTACGAATACGGCATCAGCGTCAGCTTGGTGCTGCGTGAAGGCAGCCCGGCCAGTTCTTTGTCGCTCAGGGCGTCCGACAGATCGGCAAGCGCAGACGCATGGTACGCTCCGCAAATGACCACGATCTTGTCCGGTGCATGCCCCTCAGCGATTTTATCCAGGATCTGCCTCCGCATATAGGCCTCGCGCAGCGCATTATACGCGTGCTCCTTCGGCTGCTCGAGCTGCTCCCGGCCTTCCGACAGCAAGCGCATCTCGGCAGATAACGAAAGAATCGCTGCACGGTAAGCTCCGGCACTTAAATTGTGCTCGTAATTGCGCTCCCAATACATATCATAGTCATTTTCCCCGGCAAGTCTGGCAATCCGGCTGTAGACGGATTCCTGTTCCTTGACCTCTTCAGTTGACGGCTCAACCGCTTCATCCGCTTCAGGCTTCACTTCCTGTACGGAGATGCGTTCCCGTCTCATGGCATCCTGAAGGCTTAGAATGACCGAAGAAGGAAGATCAATAAACGCAGAATCTGCCCCGTGATCCCTGGCCCATTTCATGCCCTGATATTCAGGAGAATAGACCGCTAACGGCCATAAGGCCGTACGCACCGGCAATTCCTCCGTGAATGCTAATATGGCAACAGGAGGCTCCGTTGAGCGATTCGTCAAATGGCGGATTTCATCTGTCGCATCGCTTGGGCCTTCGATTAGCACCGCCGTCGGCTGAAGCTCATTCAGGTATTCCAGCAGATGCTTCGCGCCGCCCGGAGACAGGTGCCGCACTCCGAAAATATGTACCCCGGCTTCAGCAGTCGCTTTCACTCGTTCAACTCCTTACAGGCCTGGTAGAGTCCGCGCCATTCCGCTCCTTTTTTCTTCATCACATTATCCAGATATTCTTTCCAGACCAGCTTATCCTTGTCATCATCCTTGACAACCGCCCCTTGAAGCCCGGCAGCAAGATCGCGTTCCGTCAGCTCACCATCACCGAAGCTGGCTGCAAGCGCCATACTGTTCGTAAGCAGCGAGATAGCCTCAGCTGTGGAGATCACACCTGCTGGAGTCTTCACCTTCTCTTTCTTGTCCAGTGTCATGCCGCTGCGAAGTTCACGGAAGATCGTAACAACCTTGAGCAGAGCCTCATCTGCTGGAACCGAAGCCCCAAGATTATAGGATGATGCAATTTCAGCCACCCGCTTCTTCACGATTGACAGCTCGGTTTCGATATCCGTAGGTGCGGGCAGCACAATAATATTGAAGCGCCGCTTGAGCGCAGCAGACATTTCATTGACACCGCGGTCCCGGGTATTGGCAGTAGCTATAATGGAAAAACCTTTGCGTGCCCCTGCTTCCTTGCCTAGCTCCGGTACAGAAATCGTCTTCTCCGAAAGAATGGAGATCAGCGCATCCTGCACCTCTGAAGCGCACCGTGAGATCTCTTCGAACCGGGCGATCCCGCCGTCCTCCATGGCCCGCATAATCGGGCTTTTGACCAGCGCTTCAGGAGTAGGGCCGTTAGCCAGTAGCATGGCATAGTTCCATGAATAGCGCACATGCTCCTCACTGGTGCCGGCAGTGCCCTGAACCACCAGGCCCGAATTCCCGTAGATCGCCGCTGCCAGATTCTCTGACAGCCAGGATTTTGCTGTGCCCGGCTCCCCGATCAGCAGCAGTGCCCGGTCAGTAACCAATGTGGCGACCGCCATCTCGATCAGACGTGTGTTGCCGATATACTTAGGCGTAATGACTGTATTGCCAGCCTTGCCGCCTGCGATAAAGGTCAGCACCGAACGCGGGGACATCTGCCATCCAGCGGGGACAATGCCGTTATCCTCCTTGCGTAGGGCCTCAAGCTCCTCCCGGTATAAAATCTCTGCAGGCAGCCGCATATAATCCTGAAGCTGTTCTTGTTCCGTTGACATGGATATCTCTCCTTTGTATGGACCGCTCTTGATTATTCCCGGCTACGAAGCTGATGAATCACATATTCCAGCTGAGCACGGCTTTCGTAGTACCTCTGATTCGGAAGAAGGGCTTCCAGACGGCTGCTGAAGCTTGCGGGAAACCGCAGCATTTGCTGGAACTGGGCGTAATCAAATCTGTAAGGGTTATAGCTCTTTTCATTTTCCATTACAGACATCATCAGCTCAAGCAGCTCAGAATCCTGCATTCCAGAACGTTCAAGACCTGTAAATATATTAGTGAAAAAATCATGATTCCTCTGCCTTTTCTGTTGGTTGTTCTGCTCGCTCAGCTTATCCAGCAGATAGCGGCGGGATTCTTCATGACCCGGATGTGCAAAAGCGCATACCAGCTCAGGCACGTCCCTGTGAATGAACAAATCCAGCCAGCGCAGGTCCCATGCAGCCTGAATTTTTTCTGGTGAGAGCATTCCCAACTCACGGTACTGCCGCTCCCTCTGCGGGTCCCAGACCGCGTCATACAATATCTCTTCCGCAGTCATAACCTGCTCTTTGATCGTGTCCATGAGCAGTTTGTTACGCTGTGCAGAATCCTTGGTGACTACAGCTTTCAGCTTGTTAATCATCGTTCCGCCAAAATTCCTGTAGAGCTCGTCAGGTGTCATCAGCTGCTGGGCTGCCCGGAAGTAGTGCGGAAAATAACGGGAATCCAGTTTTTGCAGCTGCTGCAGCTCGTCAAAGGCTGATTCGGAAGCAGCCCTCTGCTTATACCAAGCCGCTTCATTGATGATAGTCGTGTAACCCAAGGAAGCAAACCGGGCATATTCCTGGATTACATAGCTGTAGAGCTCATCCAGCTGCGGGTTGCGTTGTCCGGAAAGAACGGTCGCAAACGGCCGGATTCTGCTCCACACTTCCTCCGTTTTCTTCTTATCCACATTCTCCTGCGGCGCTTCACGCAGCTCCTGCATATAAAGAACAGATAATCTCTCGGCAAGCGGTACGGAAGAGGAATATACCACCGCATCAGCCACCAACTCACGGTCCTTCTTCGCCGCAAAAGCTTCATACAGACGTTCTTCACCTTGCGGCGATCCGCCTGTCGCGAGCGCTTTATACGCAGCCTCGCGGATCACTTTTTTCTTATCGGTGCTCCACTCCAGCAGGGCCGGGAGGTAAGCCTCATGACTGCCAAGGCATTCGATCGCGGCCGCCCGGATATCGTCACTGCCGGTTTCAGCTGCCTGAAAGATCTCTTCAAGCACTTCTGTTCCACCCGCCTTGGCAATGGTCTTGAGCTTGCGGACTTCACTTTTACCGCCTGCGATATTCAGATTTTCAATCAGATAACCAGCGATGGCAGGACCATAGGAAGGGAGAATCTCCGTCATGCTAAATTCAGCGATCTCCGAATAGGGGTCATTTAGAGCCGCAATCGCCAGGGGAAACAGACGAAGATCCTGAAACATCCCCTCCTTAAAAGCCTCAGTCACAATCTCATACCTGCCGCTCCCGGTTGTAGTCAGCGCCTGCCGTACTACCGCAAGCTTCCGGTAAGGAAGTTTGGTATCCAGAAAGAGATTGCGGCTGCGAAGCTCGCCCGGCTTTCCTTCGGGTGCGGTGACCCCTTGGGTGTACAATACCGATTCCAGGAGCAGCGTCAGCTCTTGCAGCCGGACGGCAGCAGGCGTTCCTTGTCCGTCGCCCGGTTCCAGAAGGGACGCGATGCCTTCCCCCAGCCGCTTGAAGACTGCTGCCCTCTCACCAAGCTGCTGAAACTGCGGAAGCAGCCGTTTCAGGCGGAAATCACCGGCGGCCAGGTCACTGCCGGCTATATATAGTCTTCTGACCTCTTGATGAAGCTCTTGCAATAATGCTGTACTCATGGGCTGTCCCCCTATTGGATATATAAGAACGTATATGATATTTACAGGTAGTTAGTACAGAAGCCGGGTAATTGAACCACCTTGGATCAGGGTTAGCGGCTGGGCAATCAGGCGGCCCTGATCCAGAAGATGCTCGAACATCACCAGAATGCAGCAATCCTTCAGTGCAGTTGCAGGCAAGAACGGAAGCAGTTCAAGCGTGCCCTGAGGCAGCGAAGGAATGTCCTCCAGCACCAGCCCTGTTCCGGATTCATCCGTGATCACATACTGGCCGCCTTCCGTAATACCCACACTGGCTGCATGCAGCAGCACTACGGGTGTTTTATCGCTTAACGGGTTCTTCAATTGATTTTTGACCTTTTTGAGCGTCTCCGCATAAGAACGGCCAGCATTTGCCAGAACCTTATCAAGATCGGTATCACTTATAGCTCTCGGGGTCATTTCTTCATAACGTACTCTTACATTCATCTCTCCCGGGTAGGTGTACAGCAGCGGAATACGGGCCAGCTCAAAAAAGCTGTCTTCTTCCCGCATTAGCTTGGCAGCCTTATAAGGCCGGTAATTCACTGTCCGGTGAATCTCGCCGCCAGCCGTCTCCAGCCAGTAGCCGAGATCTACGAACTCCTGCCTAGCAGGATCATCGTAACTGTAGAACGCCAGCTGCAGAAGTTCGACATTCTCCTTCACCAGTCCATATTCCCTGAGCTCCGACAGCTGCCAGGCATGTCCCAGCCATTCATCAATCGTGGATTCATGATCAAGAGCAAGCTCAGGGTCCTCCGCTCTGGCAGTCAGATAGACCCGGCCTTTCCTGATAAAAGCATGAAGCCGCGTTAGCTGCTCCATGGCATATGTATAGCCCTCTTCCCGGTCCTCTGCCTTACCCAGCAGCAGAGCAAAATGGCGCAGCTGCGTCTGTGCTCCGGATAAATAGTAATTACCGAGCTGTTTTACATGCTCTTGTACGGTTTTAACTGTTTTGCTGTCGATCGTGGATAACCCGCCGCGGATCAGAGACAGCACCAGTTTTTCCAGCATATCGAGTCCTTCGAGCTGTGCACTGATTTTTTTCTTCAATGCTGACTTATTGACCTTCTTAGGCTTGCTCTCTATACCCTCGGCTGCCTGTTTGGCTTTGGTTTCTTCACGCTTCTCCGCCTTCTCGCGTTTGGAGGCAACATCCCCCGGCACCGTTGCCGGCGTGAAGGCCTGACCTTCCACATAGGCATAGAGAAGACCAAGTGCATGCTTGCAGGGGAACTGCCTACTGGGACAGGTACAACGGAACACCGGACTTTCCGGTGTAATAAAATCTACGGAGCACTCATAAGGGGTTTTACCGCTCCCGGCACATTGTCCAAAGAGCAGTTCCCCGTTCTCTGAAGTGTGCAGCTGTAAGAAGCTCTTCTTGCGTACCAGACCCTGGCCATTCTTGATAGCAGCGGCATTGGGTGCGAGCGAATCTACATACGATGATGTTAGTTCAGGCAAATTAGTTGTCCTCCCGACTGAATTAAATGGCAGATCAGCTGATATAACGTAAAAAATGAACACATGTACTTCATTACCCCAATCCATGGATAAGATCACATGTTTGCATTTATCTTAACAAAAATACCCTCAGGTTCCAATCCAGCACACGGCTTTACCTAAAAAACAGGAACATAGTCTTGTCAATGCAAAAATATTGACAGAAGATTATCTGAAGAAATCAGCGTCAGTTTAAACCTTGGACAGTGGGACCCGATTATAGACTTACAGCATAAAAAAAGAGACTCATCGAGTCCCATGTGATTTCCGTTTATTTAAACCAGCCTTTTTCCTTAAACCTGGTGATGGCTTCAATCCGGTTCCCTACGTCCAGCTTATCTAGAATGACCGATATATAATTGCGTACCGTTCCGGTTGTGATATAGAGCTGGCTGGCGATCTCTTTCGTATTTTTGCCATCGGCAATGAGTCCAAGCACTTCCTTCTCCCGCTGAGTCAGGGGATTGGATTCATTGCTGTAAGCCTCATCCATCAGTTCGGGCGCATAGAGCCGTTTGCCGGCCATCACACTGCGGATAGAGAGTGCTAAGTCTTCACTCGGACTGTCTTTCAACAGATAAGCATTTACACCGGCTTTGACGGCCCGTTCGAAATACCCAGCCCGGGCAAAGGTGGTCAGAATCATTATTTTACAGCCTGAATCCTTCAAGACCTCTGCAGCTTCGAGACCACTCATCGCCGGCATCTCAATATCCATGATGCAAATATTCGGCTTGTGCAGTCGTACCAGCTTGACGGCCTCCTCCCCGTTGCCTGCCCGGCCCACTACCTGCATATCTTCCTCGAGATCCAGCAGGGAAGCGAGTGCCCCCAGCAGCATGCGCTGATCCTCAGCGATAACTATTTTGATCATTGTCCCTTTACCTCCAGTTCCGGTTGCTTAAAGACGTTCGGCACCTTAATGACAAGCGTCGTTCCTTGATCTTGCAATACATCCATACTACCGTTCACAAATTCAAGCCGCTCTCTCATTCCCTGAAGTCCGTGACCCTTGTCATACAGGTTGATTCCCCGGGTTCCCGTGCCGTTGTCCTTTACCATAATCTGCAGGTCGGTCCGTGACGGTTCAATCCGCACCTGGCAGAGTGTGGCTTTGCTATGCTTTACTACATTCGTAATGGCTTCCTTAAGACACATGCTCAGCACATTCTCCGTAATCAGGGAGGTATTATTTAGCTTTGGATTGCCCTCCAGCTGGAATTCTATCTCTGCTGCCGCCAGCAGTTGACGGATACGTACCAGTTCATCCTCCAGACGGATTCCGCGCATTTGCGTTACCATCTCCCTGACTTCCTTAAGCGCACTTCTGGCGGTCTGGCGGACATCATTTATCTCTAATACAGCCTGCGCCGGATTTTTGTGAACCAATTTGCCGGCCAGATCGCTTTTGAGACCGATCAGTGACAGCTTCTGACCCAGTGTATCGTGCAGATCCCGGGCAATCCGTTGCCGCTCCTCTATGATCACCAGCTCCGAAATCCGTTTGTTGGCATCCTCCAGCTGACCCTGCAGCTTATCCTGATTGTTACGGTTGTAGGTTGTCGCGGGCAGTAGCACTACAGCGATCATACTCACCAGTACGAACGGAATCTGTGAGATGAACACAGAATTCCCAGTAATCAGCTCATAGTTGATGGCAACGATGGTGGTCAGCAGGTGAATCGAATACAGAGTGAAAAAACCGGCTCTTTTCTGAATATTCCCGATAAAAAAAGCAATGAACAAAGCAAAGTACATATATCCAAACAACAAAGTCATTGTGATCGAGACCACGATCTGCACACTGGTCCAGAAATAGACTACCCATCCCTTTGATTTGAACGAGAGGACATAACAGGTAAAAAAGACCAATATCATAACGATTCCATAGACCCACTGGTTCTGATTCACCGATGCGGAGCGGAAGATGAAATAAAACGGGAGAATATAAAATATGACCCATACATAAGGGCTAAGACCGGTACTTTTATGAAAAATATGATGCCACTTCTGCATGTCAGCCATCCTTTTTGCCAGCAAGATTGTACCCCCATTTTAGCATAAACACTTCGTTTTCCAACAATATGCGGCAAAAAAAGAGAAAGCGGAGCGTCGGCTGTGATGTTCTCCGGCTTCGTCTTTCTCTACTATATATTCTATTCGCTCTGGAATCCGGGTTTGATGACTTTCAGACCCTCCGCTGCCGACTCCGGCTGTTTCATTCTCGCCTTGATCTCCCTGAAACCGACAAAGCCTTTATTCTCTTCATCCCATAAGCGGAAATGCAGTGCCTTCAGGCTGGTTCCAATAGTAATCGTTGTAGCGTGCTGCAGAGGTGTGGATGCATTGTGTGCCAGCTCCAGATTATAGTTCGGCACCTTCGGGCTCAGATGATGAACATGGTGAAATCCGATATTGCCGGTAATCCATTGCAGCACCTTCGGCAGTTTATAATACGAACTGCCTTCCACTGCGGCTGATACATAACTCCATTCCTCTTCATGCTCAAAATAGGAATCCTCGAATTGATGCTGCACATAGAACAGCCAAATGCCGAGAAAGCCGGAAACGAATACGATCGGCAGCTGCACCATCAGAAAAGCCTGCCAACCCATCGCCCAGATGAGCGAAGCATAAAGTGCGGCAATGGAAACATTGGTCAAATAGGTGTTCATCCGTTCCTTGCGTCTTGCACCTTTGGCATTGAAACGGTATTGAATCAGGAAGACGGCGACCGGTCCGACCACGAACATGATCAGCGGATTGCGGTAAATACGGTAGTATAGGCGTTTCAACGGCTTCGCTGCGACATACTCCTCTACGGTCATAATCCAGATATCGCCGATTCCCCGTTTGTCGAGGTTGCTGCTCCCGGCATGATGGATGGAATGGCTATGCTTCCATTGGCGGTAAGGTACAAGCGTCAATACGCCCGTAATCGTCCCGATGATATCATTGGCTTTGCGGTTCTTGAAGAATGAGCCATGGCAGCAGTCATGGAAAATAATAAAAGTGCGGATCACAAACCCGGCTGCGGGGACCGCGAACACAAGCGTAAGCCAGTAGGATACGGAGAGGCTGAAATAGGCGGCCACCCATAAAAGCACAAGCGGAACGAGGGTATTGATCAATTGTCTGATACTCGCACGCTGATTTGTTTTTTCAAAGGGAGCCATACTTTTTTTCAGGCTGGAGAGCTGGGATGTCTGGTTTGTAGTCATCTAGTTCGTTTCCTCCTCGGATGTTCCAGGTAACGGATACATTCATCTATCTTCATTATAGGGTAGTATGTGTCATCCCAGAAAGGCATAAACATCAATGATACTGTATGACAAATGTCATACCTACGTTCCAATTAGTGGTATCATTGGAATAGAAATATCATTACTTTGATCAGAAATGGAGATTTAAGGATGCGAATGTATACAGACCCTAGAGACAAAGCGTATGAGCAGGTAATCGATTTGGCAATACGGAACTCGAAATGGTTTGTGCTTGGGGAGAAGATTCCGGCGGATGTAGTACATGGCCGTTACAGGGGAGTATTGGACGCGCTGAACCCTTATCTGATGAAGACAATCGTAATCCAAGATAATAATATGGATGAAGTTATTCAAATGGGAAAGTCCTATCGCAGTCGTGCCTTTTATTCTGCGGGAACCTACTATTTGTATAGATGCTGCGAAGAAAGCGGGAACCTGCTGAAGCAAATGGCAAACCGCCTGTCGGACTGGATCTATCCTAGCTTGCCGGAGGACCTGTGTTTCCTGAAAGAAGGCGGCGGAGACTATCTTTATTCGGTTGTGCATGAACATATGTATGGTATGGATGTAACGGAAGAAGAAGCCATCGGACTGATGGATCGAATTACCGGGCTTTTTTTGGAATTACAATCTCACCGGGAGCTGGATCATCTGCTAGATGACGCCATTATACATAAAACCGACTGGCTGTACATCAGTGGACATAGACTGACAGAGCTGCCTAGACGAATCCGGGAGCTGACAGAACTGCGTGATCTGGAAATTTTTGAACAGGACCTTTATCGTCTACCCGAAGAACTGTTCGAATTAAGCAAGCTGGAACGCTTGAAAATCTTGACGGCTGATTTAGAGAGTATTCCCGCGTCTATAGGTAGGCTGAAGAACCTGAGAGAGCTCTGTATCTATTGTGGAAGCTCGGACCGGCCGACTCCCGGGTATCAGGTCAAGCCGTAGGGAGAAATCAGCTTAAACTGTATCCCGCCGGAAATTGGAGAGCTGGAGCATCTGGAGCAGCTTACCATTCAATACACCACGATCCATGAGCTGCCGCCCCAGTTAGTGAAGTTGAAGTCCCTGCAAAGCTTGAACTTAGGAATGTGTCTGATCCACCGGAAACCTGATTTTCTCAATAGCATGAAGCAACTGAAATACATTAATATATCACGGGATTCGTTATGGGGAAATGATTGAATCAGGAGTGCAAACTTCCAAGACAACTTCTAATTCGCCTGCCGGGAATTCGCCTCACGGTATTCCGTCGGCGTATTGCCGGTGGCTTTTTTGAATACTTGTGTAAAGTAGCGCGGGTCCTGATAGCCGACAAGCGGCGCGACCTGATAGACCTTCACGTTGCTGTTCTGCAAAATATATTTGGCCTTCTCCATCCGGCAGTGGGTTACGAACTCCAGGAAGGTATAACCGGAGATTTGTTTGAACAGTGTGCAAAAGTGGCTGATGCTCAGATCCGCAATCTCCGCAACTTCTTCTATGCTAAGATCCTTGTGATAGTTAGCTTCAATATACCGTTTGGACTTCTCCACGATGCTCCGCCCATCCTCACGGGAAGCCGATTTATGGCTCTCCAGCATCCACTCACGGAATTCCATCTTGAGTGCAGCTATCATCGCCGACAACGTACCGAGACTATGCAGTCTGCTGAGCAAACCTTCTAATGACCAGTCGGTATGCATATTCAGGTGTTCAAATTGCCGGTACAGCACCACAATCATCTCAATGATCAGTCTCTCTGCAAGCTCCTGCGGCAATCCCTGCGCTTCAATGAACTCGGCCATTTCATCGAATAAGGATAACATCCGCTCCAGATTCACGGTACGGATACTCTCAATCAGGGCAAGCTCCAGCTCCTTCGGGTATTTCACTTCCCGGCTTCCGCCAGGTAAGGTCTCCTCATCGAGGAACACGCCTGCCTGACCCGAATAAAACCGCTGGTACAGTGCTTTGCAGGCCAAGGGGTACACAGTGCTCAATTGATTAATCCCCGTTGTAGTCCGGCTGATGCCTACCGAACATTCCAGCTTGGAATATCTTTTAATCCCGGCGGTCAGCTGCTCGCCAAGCTCTTGTCTGCCTGCACTAAGATTTCCGGGAAAGAGCAGAATCCACTCCCCGTTATAGAACGGGAACACGGACAGCACTCCATTTTCCAGCGACCATTCCTCCAGAATGTTCCTCACCGCGAACAGCCAAAGTCGCTTCTCCTCCACACTCCATTTAGCAGTCAATGAAGCATAATGATCAAGCCGGACCACCGCCATGAAATAGTCGCTTTCCAGCTCGCTATTCTCCAGCCATTTGAGATGCTGCAGGGGACGCGGATGACCGAGGGTGAATTCAGCAAACATCCGCTCACGCGCCAGCATGGACAAGGTCTGCACCGAGAGCAGCAGCTGTTCATTCTCCTTCTGGCGGTCGAGCCTCTCTCTGGCCCGTGTGAGCATCTCGGTCAATTCATCGTGATCAATCGGTTTCAGCAAATAATCAAATGCCCCCTGCCGCAGCGCCTCCCTGGCATATTCAAACTCCCCATAACCGCTGATAAAGATAAAGATCAGCTTGCCGCTGCGCGGCAGGACCTCCTTCATCAGCGCAATGCCATCAAGGACCGGCATGCGGATATCGCTGATGATGATGTTAGGTTCTGTCTCCTCAATCAAACGCAGCGCCGCTTCCCCATTCCTTGCTTCTCCCACAATCGTTAGGCCCAGTTCCTCCCAAGGGATGGCCACCTTCAAGCTTCGCAGAATGATCGGTTCGTCATCTACCAGCAGCACTTTGTAATTCACCAGTGTTGCACCCATCTCAAGACCCCCCAGGCTTATTGTATGGCCGAGCTCCGTATCAATTTCCAGTATTGCTCCGATGAGGCCTGAAGCTGCTTCAATGCCTCATCGCCCTGCAGGCCGCCATCGATCATCTCTTCTATGACACTCAGGAATGTTTTCTTGACCTCCGGTGACAGCAGATTATCATAGGGCACGAAGCTCTGCTGATTCTTCTCCATCATCTCCATGACCTGGGCGAATACCGGGCCGGTCTTATTCGGATCAATGGTAATACGCATGGACGGAATTCTTAAGCCTTCGTACACAATCCGTCTCTGTATCTCTTGGGTATAGAATCCTTTCATCAGCGCAAGTGCGGCTTCCCGTTTGGTTCCGCTCAAGCTGGAGGACAATCCGATCCCGATGGTATACCCGCCCGCGATAGAGGCTTCCTCACTGCTGTTCAGAGCCGGGAACGGAATAACCCCTACCTCGTTCTGGAAATCTGCAGGTGCTTTCTCCCCTGAGAACAGGTTAATATCCCAGTTGCCGTTCAAATACATGGCAGCCTGCCCGCTTGTGAACAGCCCGACTGCATTTTCCGGGGAGGTATCATTGGAAAGCGGGCTAAATGCCTCCTCCCCGATCCATTGGCCAAGATGCCGGAACGCCTGCTTATAATAGCTGTTCTCGAAGCTTGCTCCATCCTTACCGGTGACCAGCTTCTGGATCAGATCCGGACCGGCGAAGCGCTCCATTAAATAATGGGCAAATATCCCGGCGGGCCAGCGGTCTTCATTGCCGAGCGCAAAGGGGATGTAACCCGCCTGCTTCAATTGGAGGATTGCTGTATCCAGTTCAGCCAGTGTTTCCGGGACCTTAATGCCCAGCTTGTTGAAGATCGTCCGGTTATAATACAGCGGCTCTGCATTTCCTTCAATCGGAAGTCCGTAAATATGATTATTATTGAACGTCCAGAGGTGCAGGTCCTTGAATTGATCCTTCAAGCCATTCATCTGGGCGAAATCCGTCAAATCCATCAAACGGTTGGAACGGACATAAGGCTCGATTTCGGCTCCTCCGAATAACACAAACATATCCGGGGGGGTGCCGGTAACCATTTCACTCTTGAGCTTCTGCTCACGGTGGATGGTCTGGTCCAGTCCCTCGAAATTCACTTTGACATTGGGATGTTCCTGCTGATACTTCTCTACCACCTCTTCGAAAATAGCCAGTAATGGCCGGTCATGCTCCTTAATCCAGAAATGGCGGAAGGTAAGGGTGATTTTCTCCTGGGCATTGTCCTCAATCGGTTCCCTTCTGCCTTGCAAAATAAAGAGAACCGCTCCTGTCATCAGGCCAATATAGAGAATAATCCAGCCCCGTTTCATCAGCCATCTTTGGATAATCTGTTTTCGAGTCATTCCATCCGCTCCCGTCATGGCTGAATTCTCGGAATACGGATACAAATTGTTGACCCGAAACCAGGGGAGGAACAGACTACAATGCCGTAAGGATTGCCGAACCGGATCTTCAGGCGCTCATGCACATTTTTTAGTCCAACCCCGCTGTCGCTGTATTTTTTCGGATTCATGCGTTCCTTGTTCCACAGACTCATCAGCGTGGCAAGATCAAAGCCCGGGCCGTTGTCCTTGACTATAATAATCAGATCCTTCCCCATCTCCTCCGCAGAGATTGTAATCACTCCATGCTCCTCCATCTGTTCAATGGCATGGTACAGAGCATTCTCAACAATCGGCTGGACAATAAGCTTCTGGGTCATCAGGTATTTCAGCGAATCCGGCAGCTCCAGCGCATAAGAGAATTTGTCTTCAAAACGGAATTTCTGAATATCCAGATAGTGTCGAACATGCTCAAACTCCATTTGCAGCGGAATCAGTTCCTGATTCTGGCTGATGCTGATCCGCAGCAGCTTGCCGAGTGAGACAACCATTTTGCTGATATCCCGGTTCCCAGCCAGTACAGCCATGGAGTTGATCGATTCCAGTGAATTATAGATAAAATGCGGGTTAATCTGCGCCATCAGCGCCTGCATTTCTGCCTCCTTCTTACGGCCCTGCTCTGTCTGCACCTGCTCGATCAGTTCCACGATCTGTGCGCTCATCCGATTAAAGCCGTCAATCAGTGAATCGCTTTCATCATCGGCCCGGGGAGGTATGGTTATGGGTGTAAAAATACCCTGCTTTACCCGTTTCATGCCGTTCACTGCACTGTTGATGCTGCGCACAAGCCGGCGTACAAAATAATGGTCAAATAAAAACGCGGATATTAATGAAACCGCACCTAGTATGAGCGCAATATTGCGGATCGACACGGACTCAGAAGAAATCAGATTCATCGGTGTAATCGCTGCCAAATACCAGTCTGTATTATGTGAAGGCAGGAAAGTAATCAGTGATTTCTCCCCTTGATAATTGTCGATGTAATAGTCCTCATCCCGGGAATAGTTGTCCTGTAAAAAAGGGAAATCCGTACGTTGCCCGATATGCTCTCCGGATTTGGTAAAGACGGTATTCCCCTGCTTGTTCACCAGCAGAATATCCCCTTTTTTCAGTGTGGCGGCTTCCCAGAAAATCTGATCCAGCAAATCCGGTTTCACATACACCACCAGATAGCCGATATCCTCCAGGGAATAATAATCCTTAATTATCCTGGCCTGCACCAGCACAGGGTTACCGGATGATTCCGAGCCGTTCTCCCCAGGACCTGACCAGACGGGGCGCCCCTCCGCGCTCTCCATGGCCCCGTACCAGACCTGCTTCCGCATGTCAGCGAAGGACATTGGTGCGTTGTATTGATACAATAGACGGTCTTTGCCATACAAACTAAAGGAAGTTATCATCGGATGGTTGATCAGCAGATTGTTAATCTCCTGCTTGCGGTCATAGGTCAACACAAAATCCGGCTGCTTCAGTGACTGCTGAATCGCCGGCTGCGTTATGGCCGAATTAGTTATGGATGAAATTTCACTAAGTGCGAACTTCAGCTTGCGGTCCGTCTCCAGAAGCGAGATCCAGTAGAAATTGCTGGATTTCTTCTCCATGGCATTCGAAAAATTAACGTAAGTCACACTCCCCATCACAATGACGGGGATGAACACGAGAAGAATAATAGCGAACAATATTTTGCGGCGGAGCTTCATAGATCCTTCCCTTCCTCCTGCGGTCCTATGTCCTTATTATTCTTCACGGCAATCCTTATTTCCTGTTAGCTCTTGATTGCACCCGAAGTCAGTCCGGCAATGACCCAGCGGCTAAAGAGCAGGAACACAACCAGCAGCGGTAGCGTTGCGGTGAAAGTGGCGGACATAATCATTCCATAATCCAGACCGTCACGTGTGGTAAACAGCTGCTGGAGGGCAATCTGAATGGTATAATGCTCTTTATTCTTCAGAACGACGAGAGGCCAGAAGAAATCATTCCACACAGTCATGAAGTTCAGAATGCCAAGTGTAGCCATGGCAGGAGTAATGACCGGAATCGCAATGTTCCAAAAGATGCGGAAATGTCCTCCGCCGTCTATTCGGCCGGCTTCAATCAGCTCCGTATGTACGGCTGTAGAAATGTATTGGCGCATCCAGAAGATCCCGAACGCATTAACCATCGCCGGCACAATCAGGGCTTTGAAACTGTCGATCCAGTGCAGCTTTGCCATAATCACATAGGTTGGCAGTACACCCAGCTGCTGCGGTACAAACAGGGTAGCAATGACAAAATAGAACAGAACATTTTTGAACGGAAACTCATATTTAGCAAATGCATAGCCAGCCAGTGTGCAGAAGAACACGACCGAGATCGTCACCATCGACGAAACAAACAGAGAGTTACCCAGTGCCTGGAAGAAATCCGCTTTATCCAGTACACGCTTGAAGTTGTCGACGAACTGATCTCCGATAGTCAGCAGCGGAGGCACATGAAAGACAGCACCTTTGTCATTGGTACCCACCACAAACATCCAGTAAAACGGAAAGATGGAAACCAGCGCCCCGAGAATTAACAAAACATAGAACCAGAATTTGCCGAAAATACCCAGATCGTCCGGATTTTTTTTGAACATACGCAGTGTACTCACGCTTTTTTCCCTCCTGTATCTCCACCCATGCGGCTTGAGACCAGCATATTAAGCAAGGAGAAAATAATCGTGACGAGGAACAGCAGAACTGCCGTAGCCGCCGCCGTACCAAAGAATCCATTACGGAAGGCTTCACTATACAGATAGGTCACCATTGTAATCCCTTCCTGCCGTGTCGAGCCGGTTCCGGATTGGCCCAGGAATACATATGGCTCCGTGAAGAGCTGCAGGGCGCCAATCGTAGAGAGCAGGGTAACAAAAATAATGAACGGTCGCAGCAGCGGCAGAGTAATGAACGTAAGCTGCTGTCTTCTGCTGGCTCCGTCGATGCGGGCCGCTTCATACAGATCCATCGGAATACTCTGTAGACCCGAGAGGAAGATAATCGCGTTGTAGCCCGTCCAGCGCCACATAACCATCGAGGAGATGGCAATTTTGACGCCCCACCACCCGGAGTTGAAGGCTACACTGTCTAGGCCCAGTCCATTCAGCATCCAATTGATCATCCCGTTGTTGCCGAACAGCGTGCTGAATACCAGCGTAACGGCAACGATAGAAGTGATATTCGGCATAAAATAGAGAATGCGGAATGTTTTTTTGAACCGGGTCATCCCGGAATGCAGGAGTACCGCCAGCAGCAGCGCCAGAATAATCTGCGGTACCGTTCCCATAAGGCCCATAATGAGCGTATTGGTGAAAGAGATCCAGAAGGTGGGGTCGCTCGTCACCAGATCATAGTTTTTCATGCCGACATACTTCATGGGACCCAGTGCATCCCACTTGAAAAAGGATAAATAAATCGTGAAAAAGATCGGGTACAGTCCAAATATCGAGAACAGAATAAAGAAAGGAGAAATAAAGGTATATGCAGTAATACGGCTCCGTCTTTGTTCAGTTAAAAAAGGGCGTTTGCTCTCGGCATGTGAACTCGCGAGTACGGGCTCAGCCATGTCACACCTCCAGGGAATATAACGTTTTTAAATCCGGATTCAAGGAGGATACTGCACTCCATGAATCCGGACGGTCATAACAACTTCATTGAAAGACTTAGCCGCGTTCTGCCAGAGTCTTCGCCTGTTTCACAGCTTCATCCCACTCTTTGGCCGGATCGGCTTTCTTCTCCAGCACGTTTTTCAGGGCGTTCTTGAAGAATGTATCGGTCTGGTCATGCAGAGGACCGTAGTATACAGGTTTTACGCGGTTTGCTGATTTACCGAATTCGACTGCAGTCTGCTGGCCACCGAAGAAATCATCTTTGAAGTCCTTAAATGCAGGATCTTCATACAGTGCAGGAATGGAAGGCATCAGCCCCTTGGTCTTAAACGATTCGAGCTGATTGTCTTTATTGACCAGCCATTGGATAAAGTCATAAGCTTCCTTAGGATGCTTGCCTTCCTTTGGCAGGGTGATGAACGATCCGCCCCAGTTACCGGCGCCTTCAGGAAGCTGGGCAATTTTCCATTTGCCGGAGGAATCCGGTGCATTGCTCTTAATGTTGCCAGCCATCCATGCAGGTCCCATAACCACGGCAAAGGAACCGTCACTCATGCCTTGACCCCACTCAGGGGACCACAGCATTACATTGCTGATCCAACCTTCCTGAATACCCTTAACCGTGAAATCATAAGCTTTCTTCACCTGCGGGTTCGTGTCGCCGATGAATTTGCCATCAGCTTTGCTGAAGTAAATTTCGTCAGCGGATTGGTCGCGCAGAGCGTTGTAGGTCAGATCCGTCAGATCCACAAACGGCTTGCCAGTTTTTTCTTTGAACGCTTTAGCTACTGTAGCGAATTTATCCCAGGTATCAATAGCAGCGCCGAAGCCGTCAGGATCATCCGGTAATCCGGCATCCTTAGCCAAGTCCGTGCGGTAATATACAACGGTAGGTCCGATATCTGTTGGAAGACCCAGTTGGAAGCTGCCATCTACAGAAGAGGCTTGTTTCCATTTCCAGTCCAGATAATTGGCTTGAATATCTTTCGCGCCATAATCGTTCAGGTTGTAGAATTTATCCTGAGCTCCCAGGAAACGTTCCATGAAACCGATTTCAAGTTGGAAAATATCAGGTGCTCCCGAACCCGCGGACAATGCAGTCGTCAGGTTGTTATGGTGAGCCGTCTGGTCACCGGTGTTCTGAACCTTAATCGTAATGTTCGGATGATCCTTCGTATATTGGTTCGCCAACTCTTCATAGTTGACATTGCCAAGTGTCCAGAAGGAGAGCTCAATTTTTCCAGCAGGATCTGCAGCCTTTTCGGTTGCCGGAGCATTTGTACTTGCCGCGTTGTTACCCGCATTTTCTTTTTTAGTGTCGTTCCCGGCATTGTTGTTTCCTCCGCATCCTGCCAGTGAACCTACGAGCAGAACGGCGGCAAGTGACACTGCCAGGTGATTTGCTTTTCTCATTCCTCTGTACCCCTTTCAAAGGTTTCTCTTACAAGACTTAGTGTACAGTAGGCAATCCGATTTTTTGAGGAGGCAAACTTCCGATTTATGGTGGAAATATTTACGATAGTGGTTAACCACCTGTGTGTTCACTCTGGATTTATGTGCTGCACACAGGTATACTATTTTTATTTCCATCCTCCACCCATCCAGATCCTTATATTTTACAAAAGGAGAGTATTATCATGCCTATCAACCGCCCTTTGCTGACCGACAGCGATCTCCAGGAAGCCGTTGACCGCAAACTGCCGGTTCGGGTCTTCGAGGATGACCATCTGGTGAATTCCGGAGCGACCGTCGTCCGCTTCACGGATTCGGATGTCGTGATTCAATCCCGGGTTAGCGACTTAACCTATTATTCCCGCAGCAGATGCCAGTTCTTTGAAGTTAGACCTTAGCCGCTTTAACCCATTCACATTTGATCATGCACAAAAGAGCTGTCCCAAGCAGCCATTTCATGGCTTATGGGACAGCTCTTTTTTTGGAGTCAGATAGACGGTTTCGCTTGTGAGGACGCTACGCGAACGGACCGTTGTTCCAATCGCTGTGCTCTCCAGATTTTTTTCATTCCCCTTAGCGGTGAAAATCCGGAGACCAAGGCGACCGCTGCCGCTTTTCCACAATCGTTCCGTCCTCTCCGCTGTTTAAGCGGGAAATGTACGACAATCCTTCTAAAAATCATAAAAAAAGAAACCTTTCTTTGGTAAAATGGAAGTGCGACCAACCATTTCAAAGGAAAGGTTTCTTTGTACATTCAATATACCATGGACCAACTTTGCTTGCCAATGGATCTGGAAGAAGACATTCCGGAACATCACCTCGTTCGTGTCGTTAACGCAGCCGTCAATCGGCTGGACGACACCCTCTTTGACGCTGCCTATCCCGGTGGCGGCCGTGACAGCTACCATCCTAAAATGCTCACCACAGTTATGATCTACGCTTACACTCAGCGAATATATTCATCTCGTCAAATCGCCAAAGCGGTACGGGAGAACATTCCCTTCATGTGGCTGGCCGGACGGCAGCGACCAGACTTCCGTACCCTTAATCGCTTCCGTTCCCTGCGAATGAAAGATGTCCTCGAAACGGTATTTACCGCCGTGCTTCAGTTTTTGGCTGACGAAAAATACGTTTCTCTGGAGCAGTACTTTGTGGACGGAACCAAAATTGAGGCTAACGCCAATCGCTATACCTTCGTGTGGGGCAAAGCCGTTAGTAAGCATAAGGCCAAGCTGCAAGAAAAGGTACATGCATTGTTTGAGGGCATTGAGGCTACAGAGAAACAAGAAGAACAGGAGCACCGCGGCCAGGACCTGAGCGAACTTGGCGAGTCCGCCGAGATGAGTAGTGAGAAACTCGAACAAATGACTCAGGCGCTAGAGTCGCAACTGCTGGAGAAGCCCAAAAACAAACCACTGAAAAAAGCGGTTCGGAGCCTCCGTAAGGATCTGTTGCCGAGACTGCTGAAATATGAGCAATACCAAACCCTGCTTGGGGACCGAAACAGCTTTAGTCAGACAGACCCGGATGCAACCTTCATGCGGATGAAGGAAGACCCCATGCGTAATGGTCAACTCAAACCTGGCTACAATGTACAAATCGGAACGGAAAACCAGTTATTCTGGCCTACAGCCTCCATCCAAGACCGACCGACACCCGCGGCTTCCAGCCGCACATGGAAAAAGCGCGGCAGATCTTCGGGAGACTACCGCAAACAGTAATTGCGGACGCAGGTTATGGGAGTGAAGAAAACTACGCCTATCTGGAAAAGAAAAAGATTCAGGCGGTAGTGAAATACGGCAGCTACCATAAAGAAAAGAGCAAAGCGTGGAAAGAAAACATCGGAAAGATTGAGAACTGGACGTACACCGAAACGGAGGATACATGGACATGTCCAGCCGGACAAACGCTGCATTTTCGCAAAGAAAGCAAGGAAATCCTAGAGAGTGGATATGAAATTCGGAAACGTCATTACCGAAGTCACTCCTGTGAGGGCTGCCCCCTGAAGAATGTACGAAGGCAGCAGGAAATCGGGAAGTGGTGGTTAGTCTGGAACGGCTGCGGTACCAGAAGCAAGCTCGGGAAACCCAGCGAAGCGAGGAAGGCTATGCGTTGTCCGTACGCCGAATGACAGAACCAGAAAGTGTATTTGGACAACTGAAGAACAACCGGGGCTTGCGGCGGTTTCTGCTTCGCGGCATGGAGAAAGTGACGCTTGAGGTCGGTTGGCTTTCCCTTGCTCACCATCTGCTGAAGCAAGCCACTAATGACCAAAAACGCAGAGCAGCGATCCTCCAATAACGGGAGAATCGCTGCTCTGCTCACTTAATGTGGTTTTAAGAATGAAGAGAACCGTCTTCCGCCATAGAAAACCTACTTTTGGGACAGCCCCGTTCCCTGTTAAACTAAGATATGCATATTGTCGTTAACGATAGTTGCGTGTAGTCGGAGGATT